>JAGCUV010000130.1 GCA_017962705.1 Bacteroidales bacterium | reverse complement strand
TGCACCCGCTCGCCTGTACGGCTTTCAACGCCGACTTCGACGGCGACCAGATGGCTGTTCACCTCCCGCTGGGCAACGCGGCCATTCTGGAAGCGCAGTTGCTGATGCTCGGCAGCCACAACATCCTCAACCCGGCCAACGGTACGCCTATCACCGTTCCTTCCCAGGATATGGTGCTCGGTCTGTACTACATCACCAAGATTCGTCCAGGTGCCAAAGGAGAAGGCAAGACCTTCTACGGCCCCGAGGAGGTGATTATCGCCCTCAATGAGAAGGCTATCGAAATCCACGCCGAAATCAATGTGCGTATGCCGGTGGACAAGATGGACGCCAGCAAGGGCACGCAGATTATCAAAACGACGGCAGGCCGTATCATGGTCAACAAATTTGTTCCTGATGAGGTGCCGTATGTCAATGAAGTGTTTGGTAAGAAATCCCTGCGGAACATCATTTCCCTGGTCATCAAGAATACCGGAATTTCCCGTACGGCGAAGTTCCTTGACGACATCAAGAACCTCGGTTACTATATGGCCTTCAAGGGTGGTTTGTCCTTCAACCTCGAAGATGTACTCATCCCGGAAGAGAAGAAAGCCCTCATTGAAGACGGTTACAAGAAGGTCGGAGAAATCAAGGAACAATTCTCCTGGGGTTTGATTACCAACAGCGAGCGTTATAATAAGGTCATTGACTTGTGGACCAGCATCGACCATAAAATCGGTGATGCGGTGGGACAACAGATTGCCGGCGACAAGCAGGGTTTCAACCCTGTCTTCATGATGCTGGATTCCGGTGCCCGTGGTTCCACATCCCAGATCAAGCAGCTCTGCGGTATGCGCGGCCTGATGGCCAAGCCGCAGAAGTCCGGTGCTTCCGGCGCGGAAATCATCGAAAACCCGATTATCTCCAACTTGAAGGAGGGTATGTCGGTGCTCGAATACTTCATTTCCAGCCACGGTGCCCGTAAAGGTCTGGCCGATACGGCTCTCAAGACGGCGGATGCCGGTTACCTGACGCGTCGTCTGGTAGACGTTTCCCATGATGTCATCATCAACGAGGAAGACTGCGGTACGCTGCGCGGCCTTATCGCCACCGCCATCAAGAGCAAGGATGAGGTGGTCGAAACGCTCGGCGAGCGCATCCTCGGCCGCTGCCCTGTGCACGACGTATACAATCCTTTGACGGGAGAACTCATCGTGGCGGCCGGCGACGAAATCACCGAAGACATTGCAGCGACCATCGAGAGCCTTCCTATCGAACAAGTCGAAATCCGTTCCGTTCTCACCTGCGAAAGCCGCAAGGGTGTGTGCGCCAAATGCTATGGCCGCAACCTTGCCACTACGCGCATGGTCGAGAAGGGTGAGGTGGTCGGCGTGATTGCCGCCCAGTCCATCGGTGAGCCGGGTACCCAGCTGACACTCCGTACCTTCCACTCCGGCGGTACTTCTTCCTCTTCGGTTGCCGACAGTTCGATTACCTCCAAGTACAATGGTAAACTGACCTTCTCCGAGCTGCGTACCATCGACCGCGTGCTGGATAACGGTGAGCATCAGGCTGTGGTCGTCAGCCGTACGACGGAAGTCAAGATTATCGACGAGAATACGGGCATTACCTATTCCCAGTATGATATTCCTTACGGTTCCATCCTCTTCAAGAAAGATGGAGACAAGGTGGTCAAGGGCGACTTGATCTGCCAGTGGGATGCCTATAACGCCATCACCATCATCGAAAATGCGGGTACCATCCATTTCGAGGATATGATTGACGGACAGACCTATCGTGAGGAAATCGGTGACGAGTTCAGCCAGGTCCGCGACAAGGTGACCATCGCTTCCCAGGATAAGAACAAGACGCCTGCGATTCTGGTGGTCGGCGAGAACAACGAGATTCTGCGCAAGTATAACCTCCCTGTGGATGCCCACGTGATGGTCAGCGACGGCGATGTGGTCAAGACGGGTGACATCATCATCAAGATTCCCCGCAAGTTCGGTAAGTCCAGCGATATCACCGGCGGTCTGCCGCGTATCACGGAGCTCTTCGAGGCCCGCAACCCGTCCAACCCCGCCATCCTTTCCGAAATCAACGGCGAGGTCACGATGGGCGGTATCAAGCGTGGTAACCAGGAAATCACCGTCACCAACAAAGAGGGTGACAAGAAGGTGTACCTCGTTCCTACCACCCGTCAGATTCTGGTGCAGGAGAACGACTATGTGAAGGCGGGTATGAAGCTTTCCGACGGCGCCATCTCCCCGACGGACATCCTGAATATCCTCGGTCCGGTCAAAGTCCAGGAGTACATCGTCAACGAGATTCAGGAGGTGTACCGTCTGCAGGGTGTGAAGATCAACGACAAGCACTTCGAGATCATTGTCCGCCAGATGATGCGCAAGGTGAAGATCGAAGATCCGGGCGATACCGACTTCCTGCAGGAAGAACTGGTCGACAAGGTGGTCTTCCGCGACACCAACGACAGCCTCTATGGCAAGAGTTTCATCGAGGATGCCGGGGATTCCGAGAAGTATTTCGCCGGTGACATCATTTCTTCCCGCGACCTCCGTGCCGAGCAGTCCTCGCTGGAGCGCCAGGGCAAGAAGCCGTTGAAGGTGCGCGATGCGCGTCCCGCTACGGCCTGCCAGATGCTCCAGGGTATCACCCGCGCCGCTTTGAAGACCGACAGTTTCATCTCTGCCGCTTCCTTCCAGGAGACGACGAAGGTGCTGTCCGAAGCCGCTATCCGCGGTCGCGTGGATACGCTCGAGGGCCTCAAGGAGAATGTCATCTGCGGTCACGCCATCCCGGCCGGTACCGGTCAGAAGGAATTCCAGGAGAGTCTCGTCAGTTCGAAGAACGACGCCGCCGAACTCAATCTCGAAGAGTTCTAGACCCGCGATGCGATTCGCTCGCAGCGAAAGTTCGCGATGCGAACCCAACTATATGAAAAGCCGCCGGAATCCCGACGGCTTTTTTCGTGGGTGTCTCCCCCTACCCGGCAACCTTTCACGCTCGGGCCTTTTGCCCTCCGAAAGGGCGCGAGTATGGCGGAGGGCGCGACCCTCAAAAAGGCCCTCCCACTTCGTGGGCCCCTCCCCGTCTGCCGGGGACGCAGACTTTTTTCGTGGTCGCATCCCTTCCGCTACATCGCTCGCCCTACTGTCGGAAGTACAGTATTAGAGTGGGACAGTAAGCACCTCATATCCTCACTTCTGAGTCTCGTCAATTTCTTCCGGTTGAGTCTTGGCCGCCCGCAAGGACTTCGCATTTTGAGGCGAAATGACACTGCGGCCCAACTGTCTCTCCAACTCATCTCTGGCAGCCCTGGCAACGCCCCCTCCTCTACGAGCCACGCTACGACTCTGTTCAAAGGTCTTCGGATTCTCGTTCTGCGAAATCTCGCGCGTAGCAATCTCACCTATACGCGTCAATGCATTCTCCGTGGCCGTCATATTGTCGCGAAGATTAGCCTTGCCTTTCAAACCTTTGAATTCCTTATACTCTTTCGCACTCATATCGGCGATTGCCTTGTAGATATCATTGGTCAGTACGGCAAATTGAAGTTCCTTGACACCTACGCGCCTCCACTCGTCTGTGAGGGCCTTCCGCTCTTGTATCTGTTCAAGCCGTTCCTTGATCCAAGCGTCATCATACCCGCGACTACGATAAAGCGCTATCGCCCGGTTGACCGCTTACTCCGGGTCCACCGTTTCATCAACGCGCTCGCTGGCGACCTTGGCTATCCATAATTTAATGGGCTCCGCTTTCTTGGATGGGATGGACTGAATCAAGCGGAAGAGTTGCTCCTGGTCGGCTACGTCGGTGAGACGACGCTTGCCATCGTTTGCAACAAATTTCAAAGCGTTACAATTTGTAACGGTTTCATTGCCCTCACTTTTTAATCGACTTTTAAGAACACGCCAGTACTGGTATGGATCTTGACTATCCGTCAGCACGGCAATCACATCCACAATAGAGAAATACCATTTCTCCGCCCTGTCGTCCCAGGCGGTACGGATTCGCGCATCCGCGAAAATCTGAATTTGTTCAGTTGTGCTCATACAAATAAGTTTTAAGCGTTAAACATTTCAACGCCGGAAAGGTAGAGCACATTTTTGATAAAAGCCGGAAAGTCAAGAAAAATGCATCAAACTTTTTCTTTTTTTTGACTTTTTTGTGAATTTGAGAATTTTTAAGCCCGACTCAATGGACTGACGCTCTTTCACGCTCGGACCCTTCGCCCCCGAAAGGGCGCTCACTCCGTGGAAAAATGTCGTGCAAGCCGAGCGAAAAACAAGTTTACTTGCTTTTCCGAGGCGAAGCCGACATTGTCGTGAAACGAAAACATCCGTTCGCGCTTCCTTTCCGGGGACTTTTTCGGCCCGAGCTACAACAATGCTTGTTGTTTTCAAAATATTGTCTATATTTGTGCGTTAGAATTAAACCGGGCGAAGTTTATAAAAGTTTGAATTATGGCAAAACCAATCAGATCGATTCCGATTTTGACGGGGAAAGCGGCAGAACGCTTTGTCCGTCTGGCAGCCGTCGCCCAGAAACATCCGCACACGCAAGTCAGCGACATAAGCCCCGAAGATTTTCAACGATTTTTATCCACCGCAGAATTTCATTGATATGGGATTCCTCTTGGATTATTGTCGTCACCGTCTTCTAACGCGTGACTTGCTTGCTTCGTGTCAACCCTTTCACTGTGGGGATGAGGATTTGGATGAATTCTTCAGCACAGATGCCCCTCTTTATCACGACGCACGGATGTGTAAATCATACTGTTTCACACTCATCAGCGACCCCACAGTCATTGTCTGTGCATATAGTCTTTCCAATGACAGCGTGAATGTAAGCCATCTCCCGAACGCCCGCAAAAAGAAAGTCAACACAGATATTGACTCTTCCAAACGAATGAATCGCTATCCTGCTCTCTTGATAGGCAGGTTAGCGGTCAGCATCGATTTCTCTAACAAAGGTATTGGCTCCGAATTGCTATCCATCATTAAAAGACTTGCCGTTATGCAAGACAATTTATCAGATTGCAGATTTCTTGCAGTTGACGCAAAAAATGAAGATATGCCGTTGCACTACTACGAAAAGAACCGCTTTACATATCTCTACTCAACGGAAAAACAAGAATCAGAGCACACCAAATTGGATCTTCCTCTGAAAACAAGATTTATGTTTTTTGACTTGATGAACCTTTCCGCTCAACAAGAAGGTAAAGTGAATACGATGTAGAAGTTATCCTTGGACGGGCGAGCACGGGCCCGTAAGGGTTGTTGCCCGGCGCAGCCCGGACAGGAGATAACTTCCCCCGACTAGTACCATTCGCGCTCGGACCTTTTGCCCCCGAAAGGGCGCTCACTTCATAGGAGAGGTCCGTTCGCACTTCCTTTCGGGGAGCATTCCCGGCCCGAATGCCAACGACAACGAGTTCGTCAAACAATGTGTAAAATGGTGTGCCAATTCAGGCACATAGAAAGCAACCTCGATACGCACATCCCCTTTGCAAAGCAAGTGTGTGCAAAGCACCTGCTCTACACACACCTCAGAACGGGTATCCCGTTACACATCATTTGACGAAGCAAAGACTTTCCACAATCGGCATAATTCTGCGCGCCAAAGCCTTCGCGCTCGGGAGGGTGATGGGGTTCAGAAGGTACGCCCCTTCGGGACTATCCCTCCCACTTCGCTGCGCTTGTGGGCCCGCGGTTAAGGCTTCGCCTTTTCCTCCTTCTCGCTCGGAAAAGGAAACAAGTTCCCTCTTCTCTCGCTCTTGCGTCGGTTCACGATGTCGCGGGCGACACGCCTTCTTCACCCTCATCACGCCATCCCTCGCTCCCTCAACGCCTACGCACGCAGAGTGGCACTATAGGAACTCATTCCTCTCTTCGTTTTCCTCGACATCAAACATCCAAGAGCCGTCAGATTCACCAATAATCTCCTTTACTCCTTCAATAACACTTTCCTCGTCTGGATATAAGTCATCATCCAGAAACAGCTCAAAATTACAGTCAATGGTTTCTTCATATTCTCGTGCAACTTCGTCAGAAATACGATGGTGTGCGACAACGATAAAACTGTCCACATGCACAGAACGAAGTCGTTCGATAAGTTTTTCAAGATAATCTTGTCTCATATTTTCGTTAGATTAGTTGGTCTGACAGAATTTGAAGCAAACGAGCTGATTTTTGATTATACCATCCAACGACCATTGTATGATTCCACTCATATTTAACGCGAATGAGAGGGATTTGAACCAATTCATTTCCATCAGCATCAACCAATTTATCTCCCAACTCTTTCCAATTCATCTTATTAAGAGTACGATTATATTGGGGATCATCCCTACGGCGTAAGGTAGATATAAGTAAATCTACTTTTATCCCAGCCTGCCGCAATGCCTCAAGATTCTTCAGAAGGGCCTCCACACATCGTTCGTCATCCATTGGTGCATGAAGAAGGATATACTTCCCTTCTTTTTCAAACAACTGCCTAATATTCTCGGAACCATCACGGCGATTCTGCATTGCCTCAAAAGGGGCTCCCGTCCATAAGCATTTTTCATACAGGAGGTCTGACGCATCTTTCCAGCCATTGCCTGACAGCCACGCAGCCAGTTCATAAACACAGTACGATTTGCCCACATCAGGGACACCGACTAAAATAATCGTTTTCATTTCGATAAGAATTTAAAGGTTGATTAATAAGGTTTTGCTTGATTATTATTCTTTTTGGCAACGGACAGAAAAGCCGCATGCTCGGTTGCTGTACCACATCGACGGGTAGACGAAGCCATCGTAGTAGAGGTAGAGGCTGTATGCGCCGAGGTCATCGGGAGTACAGGACCACCAGTAGCCAAAGCTACCGACCTTAGTGGGAATGGAAGCATCCATGGGACGAAGACCCGCTGCTGGATACCAGATAGTACTGGCACTGCCAAACTTGCCAGAGAAGTTTATGCCTTTGTTTATATCGTCGTACAGGCAGTCGTTGAAATAACTGCTGCTTTCTATGCTTTCTGACCACACTCCGCTACCTCCGCCATCGGGAACTCGCCAGCCGGGAGGGCAGGGATCGTAGATGGTTTTAGAGGATTGCCATCTGGTGTTGTCAGTACTGGAACTAGTTGAGTAATACCAATCGTTATTGTTTGGGTTGCTTACGATGAAAACTGTTGGATGTTTCACTGCATACTCTATCGTACCACAGCTACTATCCGAGGATACTCCGAGAGGCCAATTACTTAGCGTGGAGGCTGCGATGCTGTGGTTGAAAGAGATACTGTTACTCCCCAGAAAAGGGTCTTTTCTCCCCCATTGATAAAGAAGTCCCAGAGCGCCAACATCACCAGGCGTGGCGGAAATGGCGCCGAGGTTGCGGTCCATCATCGTGCCGGCGTTATTGTAATATTCCTGCGCTGTTGCTATGGGATTGAAGTCTTTGCATACCCAGATGTGCCAGGACCAAAGAATATTCCCCCTCGCGTCCCTAGCGGCGATGACGGCGTTTCCGTTCTTCAAGGGATCAGGCGTAGAGAAATAGATAGAGTTATCTCTATAACGAATATTTTTGACGAGACTGCCAGTAGAAAGAATAGTTGAAGTTCCATAAGATTCCCAAAGTACTTTCGCATTACTGACATTCCCCATAACAGTAGAAGAATTTCCTTGGGTAGTACGGAAGCAATAATTGCCCGCAGATGAAACGATGTAGCAGTTAGCGCATCCATTGACGGAAAGATTCTGAGCAACCGTCACGGAGCAGGAAGCAGACTTTCCACTTCCGTCGTTAGCTTTTACCGTAATGGTTGCTGCACCCATTAACACGGCTGTTACTTGTCCGTTTTGATCTACTGTAGCCACGGAAGTGTTGTCGGATAACCAAGTGACCGACTTGTCATTAGCATCGTCGGGAGTGACGGATTTTACTAAAATTATTGTTGTTTGTCCTTCGATGAGAGTCACGGAATACATGTTCAGCGTAATGTCCGTTAGATACTGCTTTACCTCCACCTCGCAGTTCTTGGATATACCACTACCATCATTTGTAGTCGCAGTAATTATAGCTGTTCCTCTTGACACGCCCGTTACTTCGCCTGAGGTAGAGACGGTTGCGACCGATGTGTTCGAACTACTCCATGACAGATTTTTGTTACTTGCTGATTCGGGAAGAATCGTGGTAGTTATAGCTGTGCTTTCGCCATTATAAAGGGCAATAGAAGTCTTGTCAAAGTCTATGGAGGAAATCAATCTGTTAACTGTTACAGAGCAGGAGACAGATAGTCCGCTTCCGTCGTTGGCTTTCGTCGTTATGGTGGCAGTACCTTTTGAAACTGCCGTCACTCGTCCGCTTTGGTCAACTGTGGCAACTGAGGTATTGTTAGAAGACCAGATGACTGACTTGTCATTGGCATCGTCGGGAGTGACTGACATTATTGAGACCACTTCCGTCTGTCCTTCGTTGAGCGCCAGCGTGGTCTTGTCCAGCGTAATTCCCGTGACCCATTGGGCGACTGTTATCTCGCAGGTAGCCGTCTTGGACTGGTCGTCGGTGGTGACCGTGATGGTTGCTGAACCATTGCCTTTTGCAGTTACCTTTCCGTCTGTATCTACAGTAGCCACAGAGGTGTTGGAGGATTCCCAAGTGACGGATTTGTTGGTCGCGTCTTCAGGAAGAACCGTGGGTGTCAGTGTAAATGTACTATCTATGGTGTGAACGGTGCAAGCGGTCTTGTCCAAAGAAACGCTCTCCACAGGAACGACATCGGTCGTGAATGTCTTTTCCTCCCCATAGAACTCTTGATTATCAACTTTAAGGTAAGCTTTGTACCAATATTGGGTCTTATGCGAAAGGCCCGTCAATGAAACAAAATATGCATTCTCCGCAATCTCTCCACCTTTCACATAAGTGGTTTGGCTTTCTTCGGACGTGCCCCAGTAAAAGCCGTAATCCATCGTAGTGTATTGCACATCCGTCAAATCCAGTTTGGCATTCATCTTCGCGCTAGTAGGAGTAAGATCTGAAGCATCTTTCGTTTCCAACATCGAGGAAAGTTCCTTGGTCGTGAAAGATCTAATTTCTTCCCTATAGAGTTTATTGTCCAGATTGACATAAGCCTGGTAGAAATACTCGGTTGCAGGTTTAAGGATGGGCTAATTTTCTGCGATAGTTCCTGTTGTAGAGGAGATTTCAGCAACATAAGTATTCAATAGGGACTTAGAACTGGTTCCGTAATAAATACCAATTGTCTTGTTGGTGTATTGAATGTTAGTCAAGTCGTAACTGGCATTTATCGCGGCGCTTACGGCGGAAATCTTGGAAGCGTCTTCCGTATGAATCATCGAAGAAATAGGCTTGGTCGTGAAGGATTTAACAGATTCTTTGTATTCCTTTCCATCAAGAATGATATACGACTGGCAATAGTATGTTTGCTCCGGATCCAGCAATGTCCAATTCTCGGAAATGCTTCCTTTCGGAGATGAGGGCTCAGCGACGAAAGTTTCTGACATTGTTTCAGCACTAGTGCCGTAGTAAATGCCTATTGTCTTATTTGTATATTGAACATCAGTCAAGTCGTAAGTAGCATTCAAGATTGCGCTCACGGCTGAAATGTTGGAGGCGTCTTCCGTATGAAGCATCGAAGAGAGTTCCTTCGTCGTAAAGGACATTGTCTCGCCATAGGTATCCTGACTGTTTTGGGTTACATAGCTACGGAAACAATAGGTCTTCTCGGGGTCGAGGCCGGTCAGATTGACCGAATAACAATAGGAGGTCGTTGAGCCTTCTTTTGCTTCAATGTTCTTCGCTTCAATCTTCGTGGAATTGGAGGGCAGGACACCGGAATTCTCAGACCACATGATACCCATCGTCATATCCGATGACATCTGGGCATCAAGATTCGCTTCGCCTTTCAGCACCACGCTCACCGCTGAAATATGCTCCGCACCCACCGTTACAGAAGGGGCGAGGTTGGTTTTGACCGTCACGGCGCATTCGGCGGTCATTCCGCCGTCTTCCGTTTTGGCCGTGATGGTCACGCTGCCAGGCTTGACACCTGTCACGCGGCCGTTCTCCACCGTGGCGATTGTCGGGTCGCTGCTCGTCCAGGAGACATTCTTGTTGGTGGCATCGGGAGGAGTAACCGTGGCAGTCAGTGTCTCGGAATCGCCCACCTTCAACTCGAGGGTGGTCTTGTCCAAGGAGATGCCTGTTACGGGAACAGCGTTGGCGATGACGGTAATGGTGATGAAGTCCGTCTTGCTTCCCGCCTTGGCCGTGATGATGGATTTGCCCGGGGCGATGGCCATCGCCTTGCCAGTATTGGATATCATCACGACATCCTCCTTGGACGAGTTCCAACTGACCGTCTTGTCGGTGGCGTCGTCGGGCAGAACCGTCGCGGTAAGGACCGTGCTTTCTCCCTCGGTCATTTCAAAATCTTCCTGGTCTATGGTAATCTTATCCACCGACACTTTTCCGGTAATGGAGTCAATCAGGTCGGAATCAATCTTTTCGCCGTTGCAACTTGAAAGGAAAAGTACGCCCACTACAACAATGAGGGCTTGTACGAATGGGATTTGATGTTGTTTCATTGGAATAGGTATTCCTGCTATCTTTCCACCCCGCCCCCCGGATGGTGTATATACAAAGAAAGTGTGGAGCCGTTTTCATAACTTCCGTTGGACGCTCTGGACAAGCGATACAGTGAAGAAACAATCGTACCCCACACCTATTCCCGATATGGAGTACAATGAGCAGAGGCCCACCGTCAACAATACAAGAAAAGGCGGAGTGTTTGCGACTGACCCACTGTATGATAGAAATTGTCCAGATTTCCAACGAGGGCAGCGAAAAACACTTTCGCAATATGTCTGTATGCCCCTTGGGACATACGATGCGAAGATACAAATATTTATTGTGATGTGCAAATCGCCTCATAGACACGACAGACTCATTACACCCCTATCCAGGGTAATGTGCCATAGAAAGCCGTAGAATACAGATGGGCCTGGATACCCCTGGCCTTCAAGCCCACCCCTATCCAGGGCAATGTGCCCTACAAGACCGTAGAGTGCTGATTGGCCTGGATGGGGTAATGCCGCGTGATAGCGTTAAGGAAGATGACTCTCCGGGACGAAAGGGAATCGAGGGACAGGCTACTGGTTGTCCTCGTTTATGAGATTGACGACTACCTTGACCATCATTTCCATCTCATCCATCTTGCTCTCGGCTATCATCAGCGTCAGCGCGACTAGGGCGTTGTCTGCGATTCGCTTGTGTCCGTCGGATGCGTACAGAATGCGGTTGTTCTCCATAAACCAGAGGAAAAGCGTGGCGGCAATGCGTTTGTTCCCGTCCGAGAAGGAATGGTTCTTGACAACCAGATACAGCAACATCGCCGCCTTCTCCTCCACGGACGGATAGAGGTCGACGCCGTCCCAGGTCTGGTAAATCTGCCCGATGGAACTGTGGAACGACTGGTCCTTCTCATTCCCGAACAGCTCGCTTCCGCCAAATTTCTCTTTCAGACTGTGAACAACAGCCATCGCATTTTCGTAAGTGGCGCGGAAATGTTCCTTACGCGTGGCCTTTATGCCCAGACGCTGATAGTCGTAATGGTCAAGGGTGTCGAGGGCGTATGTGTAGTCCTTGACCACCTCGAAGATGGACCGAATCTGGGTGTCGACGGGCGCATCCAGATAATGAATCGTCCGTCCCATAAGGTCGACCAATGACTTCAGTTCCTCGTACTTCTGCTGCTCCAGATTTTGCTTTACAGCATAGCCTTTGATCAGGTACTCTTTCAGCACGGAATTGGCCCAAATCCGGAACTCAGTTCCGCGTTTGGATTTTATTCGATAGCCTACAGAGATGATTACGTCGAGGTTGAATAGTTCTGTAACATATGTTTGGTCCTTGTCAATACCCATATGTGCAAAATTTGCACATGTGATATTCCTATCCAATTCTTCCTCATTGTATATGTTGCGAATGTGCCGCTGAATGACAGTCCTGTCTCGGTCAAAGAGAATCGCCATTTGTTCGGCGCTTAGCCACACTGTTTCGTTTTCAAGTTTGACATCGATGCTGGTGTTGCCGTCGGCAGTCTGGTAGAGGATGATTTCTCCTCTTGCGGGAGCGGATGATTGCTCGGAATGATTTGTAGTTTTCATACTGATGTTATTTTATATAAACAAAAATGCCCGGTCCCCATTGGGAGACCGGACGGCGAATCTATGCTATAAATTTTTAAAAGGTCAAAAAGTCAAGAAAAATTTTTCGTTTTTCAGACCTTTTTTGCATTTTTTCCGAATTTTTTGTGAATTTGCAATTTTGATAATAATTGATAAAGCGTTATATTAGTGCGTTTAATAACGAGTCATTGCTTATGAAAAAGTTGGTTGTTTTGTCGGGGTCGGGGATCAGTGCCGAGAGCGGAATCAGTACGTTCCGCGGGGGCGGAGGTCTGTGGAACAATTATCGCGTCGAGGATGTGGCGTCGATAGAAGGGTGGCATCGCAATCCGGGCTTGATGCTGGAGTTCTACAACGGGATGCGGGCTGACTTGCCCCATCACGCGCCCAACCTGGCCCATACCTTATTGGCAGAGTTGGAGAAAGAGTATGCCGTGACGGTCATTACCCAGAATGTGGATGACCTGCACGAACGCGCGGGCAGCAGCCACATCATCCATCTGCACGGGGAGGTCACCAAGGTGCGTCCGGAGGATTGCTATACGGACAGGGACGGGTACAGCCTGCGCTATGTCCAGGACATCGGATATGGCAGTATCCAGATGGGAGATACGGGCGGTCCGAACAAGCGGCAGTTGCGTCCCCATATCGTGTGGTTTGGCGAGGCGGTCCCCAATATCTCCGCCGCGGCCCGCGAAGTTTCTGAAGCGGACATACTCCTGATTATCGGCACCTCGCTGCAGGTCTATCCTGCCGCCGGGCTGGTCTCTTATGCGCCAAGCAGGTGCCGCATTTTCGTCATTGATCCGGGAGAGGTGTCAGCGCACGGCGCCACGCACATCCAGGCTCCCGCTACCGAAGGGATGAAGAAACTGATCAAGATGCTGTAGGGGATTTTTTGCTTTTCTCTCTGTTTTTGGCTACCTTTGCGGCGAGATTCGGCGAGGAGCCGGGTCAAGTGTAACAGGTACCACTCTAAAAACTGCAAAGATGAAAGAGAAATTCTCGCCGTTGTTTCTATTGATGACCGTAACGTTTATCGTCTGTCTGGTCGCTTCCAACCTTTTCGCCGCCAAACTCATTCACATTTTCGGGCTGGACCTGCCGGGAGCCGTTCTGGTGTTTCCCATCTCGTATATCCTCAACGACTGCATCTGCGAGGTGTGGGGCTACCGCAAGGCGCGGCTGGTCATCTGGCTGGCTTTCGCGATGAATTTCTTCGTAGTCATTTTCGGCCAGTTTTTGGTCTGGATGCCCGCCGCCCCCTTCTGGGACGGAGCGGAGCATTTCAATTATGTATTCCGCCTGGCCCCGCGCATCGCGACGGCTTCCCTGCTGGCTTTTCTGGTCGGTTCGTGGATCAACGCCGCCGTGCTGAGCAAGATGAAAGTCGCCTCCGAGGGCCGTCGTTTCGGCATCCGCGCCATTGTCTCCTCTCTGGCAGGCGAGGGAATTGATTCCTTGATTTTTATGCCCATCGCCTTCTGGGGGCTGCCTGTCGGGACGCTCGCCACGATGATGCTCTGCCAGGTATCGTTCAAAGTGGTCTATGAGATTGTGGTCCTCCCCCTCACCGTCCGCGTGGTCCAATGGGTGAAAGTCCGGGAATCTGTGGACACCTTTGACAAAAATATTTCTTACAACCCTTTCAAGATTGCAGATTTTTAGAATCATTTTTGACTTTTTTAGCTGCTTTTTTTTATCTTTGTAGACGATTGCATTCATTCGAAAAGATATATGAGAAAAAGTATCTCCACCCTGCTGCTTCTGCTGGCCGTCCTCTCTGCGTGGGCCCAGCGGACCAACGTTCGTGAAGAAGTCCGCGCCGACCGGAACAAATGTTCGGGACTCGACGGGCTTTATGACTGCACGCCCCAGGCGCTCAGCGCCGCCCCCAAGGGCTATGAAGCCTTTTATGTGAGCCACTACGGCCGGCACGGTTCGCGATATGCCTACACGCCCCGCACCTATGGGATGATTGTCCGTATGTTGAAGGCCGAGAATGAAAAGGATGGATTGACTGAATTCGGGAAGCAGATTTATGCCCGTATGCTGGCCTTCAATGAGACGGCGGAGTTGCACGTAGGAGACCTTACCCCGCTGGGCTGGGAGCAACATCAGTACATCGCCAAGACGATGATTCACGCTTTCCCGGGCGCTTTCGGCAAAGGAGCCCGCGTGGATGCCGTTTCTTCACCCACCCCGCGCAGCATCGTCAGTATGGGGTCTTTCTGCACCCAGGTGGCCCGTCTCCGCCCCAACATCGCCGTTTACGAGCACCAAGGCATCTACGAGATGCAGGCGACCCGGCCCAACAACAAGAACAACCCCCTCCGCTACCAGGGGCCGGAACTCATCATCCCCTATGCGGAAAGTTCCGAGGATTATTTTCTGCGTCACTTCCCCTCTTACAAAGAGGTATTGGCCCGGATGTTCAAGGATACGGACCGCTGCCTGGGCGGACGTACGCCTTTTGAAGTGTTTTTCCAATTGTATATGCTGGTGGGCGGTATGCAGAGCCTGCCGGAGGACCGCCGCGTCGATTTGGACGGGCTGCTCACCCCGGAAGAGTTTGCGATTTTGTGGGAATGTGACAACTACGAGCGTTTCCGCGAGTATTACGGCTACAAGACCGCCTGCTCGGCCATTTATGACGATATGGTTGGCAAGGCGGACGCGCACATCGCGCAAGGAGAGCGGGGCGCCGACCTGCGTTTCGGCCACGACCATTGCCTGATGACCCTGCTGATGATTGCCGACATCGAAGATTTCGACACCCAGCCCGCCGACAACGACGAATTGTGTTATTGGTTCTACACCTTCCGTTCCCCGATGGCGGCCAACCTGCAACTCGTATTCTACGCTCCGAAGGGCTGGCCCGAAAAACAAAGGAAGGGACGCGGCGACCCGGCGCAGATTCTGGTGAAACTCCTGCTGAACGGGGAGGAATCCCGCTTCGGGAAATTGGAAACGGCGCAAGGTCCTTATTACAAATGGGAGGACCTGAAAGCGTACTTGCAAGCGCGTACGCATCTCTTTGTTACTTACAACGACTAGACGATGGATACTTTCTTCCAAGTCCTCAAAATGTTGGGATGCCTGGGAATGTTCCTGTATGGAATGTCCCTGATGAGTGGAGGACTTCAAAAACTGGCGGGAGACTCGATGCGCAGTTTCCTCGCGTCAATGACTTCCAACAGGTTCAAATGTGTGCTGACGGGTATTGTGGTGACGGCCTTGGTGCAGTCTTCTACGGCCACTACGCTGATGCTCGTGAGTTTTGTGAATGCAGGCCTGATGGCGCTGACCAATGCAATCGGCGTCATTATGGGCGCGAACATCGGAACGACGGTGACCGCCTGGCTCTTCGCCCTTTCCTTCGACGGCTCGTTCAGCCTGGGTGCGATTGCCATTCCGCTGATGTTCTTCGCATTCATCCTGCTGAGCATCAAAGGGCAGAAAAAGCGCAACCTGGGTGAGTTCATCATGGGTTTCGCTTTGCTCTTCCTCGGTCTGTCCACCCTGAAAGACACGGCTTACCCCATCTTGTCCAGTCCGGCCGTACACGGGTTCCTTTCTCCGCTGACGGGCTGGGGTTACGGCTCCATCCTGCTTTTTATGGTCATCGGAGCACTGATGACCCTGATGCTGCAATCTTCCGCCGCCACGATGTCCATCACGATGCTTTTGGTGTCGGCCGGCGTGATTCCTTTTACGATAGCGGCGGCGATGGTGCTCGGCGAGAACATCGGGACGACCATCACCTCCAACATCGCGGCTTCCGTGGGGAATGTTTCGGCCAAAAGGACGGCCCGTGCCCATATGCTGTTCAATGTATTCGGTGTCATCTGGGTACTCTGCCTGTTCGGTCCTTTCCTTTCGCTGATCGGGAACATTGTCACGCTCTTCGGATTTCCCAATCCCGTCACGTCGAATTTCTCGGACAGCCCCGAGGCAAAGGCCGCGTTGGTCGCGAGTCTCCCCTATTGCGTGGCGACCCTGCACACCTTGTTTAACATCATCAACACCCTCATTCTCATCTGGTTCATTCCTTTGATTGAGAAGACAGTGACTTGGATGGTGCCCGCCCCCAAAGGCGACGAGGAAGAAGTCTTCCGGCTCAAATACATCAGCGCCGGTCCGCTGGCCGCCGCCGAGCTTTCGCTCAATGAGGCCAACCAGGAACTCATTCATTTCGGAGAAATCTGCTACCGGGACTTCCAATATATCCGCGAGGCCATCAACGAGACGGACCCGGACAAATTTGAGAAAATCAACGAAAAACTCGTCAAATACGAGCAGATTACCGATCGCATTGAATACGAGATTTCCACCTATCTCAACGAGGTGTCCAAAGGAGAACTCAGCGAATCTTCCGCCGACCGCATCAAGATTATGTACAAAATCATCGGGGAAATGGAATCGCTGGGCGACTCGGGCGACGCCATCGGACGCCTGCTCCAGCGCAAGTTCAACCACGGCAAGATGTTCGACGAAGAAATGTTCGCCAAAATCAACCATCTGGCCGACCTGGTGAATACAGCCTACGAGGTGATGCTTGAAAACTTGCGCAATCCCGACCTGAAGGATATTTCCCGGGCGGTCGAGGCGGAACGGGACATCAACACCTGCCGCAACGACTTGCGGGAAGAGCACATCGCCAATCTGGAAACCGACCACTACCAATACACGACCGGTGTGTATTACATCGATCTCGTGTCGGAACTGGAGAAAATCGGAGACTTTATCATCAACATTTCCGAAGCCAAGATGGGTATGATTCTCAAAAGCGACCAATGATGAAAAGGTTTGAGCGCATATTTTTCCGCGTATTCGTTTATTTGCTGGCGACGGTCCTTCTGGCGGTCTCCTGCAAGGGTACAGTGGAGGAAAAGGCGCGGACACGGGCGTTTCCGCTGGTCAGTGTCCCGTCTCTCCTTTCCCAAAACGAGGTGGAAGCCCGGATTTTTACGCTCAAACATTATTGGGACCGCTTTGCCGATACGACGCAACACGGTTTGTTGTGCGACTCGCTTCACATCGGCGGCGTGGCGAAGGGAGACGTGGAACAAGCCTTTTCCAACTGGATGTATGTGATGATGGAGGCGGGACCGGCCTCGTATGAGACGGCTGTCGGCAGTTTCTATGACCGTCTCGTCCTGTGCGAACAGGCGGACAGCAGTTCCAATATCTACGAAGGAACAGTGGATATCGCCTGCCGCTATCTTTACGATCCCAATTCACCGATGCGCGATGAGGAAATATACCTGCCGCTATGCCGTCGTCTGGCAGAGAGCCCGTTGCAGGACTCGCTCCAGCGCGCCAAATACGCCAAACAGGCCGCCGGCTGTTCCCTCAACCGCATCGGCACAAAGGCCGCCGACTTCGCATTTTCCGACAAGAACGGACGCATACGGACCCTGTACGGCATCAAGGCTGACTGGACCCTGCTCTTTTTCAGCAATCCGGGCTGCCACGCCTGCAAGGACATCATCGAGACGCTCAAGGCAATGCCGGGACTGGACCAGATGATTGCCGACAAGAAACTGGCGGTGGTCAATGTGTATATCGACGAAGATATGACGGGCTGGTACGACTATATGCCCTATTACCCCGACAACTGGTACAACGGCTACGACCACAATCTCGTCATCCGGACGGACCATTTGTACGATGTACGGGCCATTCCTTCGCTCTATCTGCTCGACAAGGATAAGAAAGTGGTGCTCAAGGATGCACCCGAAAACAGAATGTATCACCAACTGGAGACCCTGCTATGACCCTTACGAAAACCCTTTGGGGAAAGTCCAGGACGGCCCCCGGCAAAAAGAACGACGGCCAGGACATCTGGTTGTACCGGATGACCAACAAAAGTGGCGCTTATGTGGAACTGAGCAGCGTCGGTGCCAATATCGTTTCCATCGTCGTGCCCGACAAGAACGGCAAACCGACCGATGTGGTGCTGGGGTATTCCGAGGCGAACAGTTATTTCTATGACGGGCCTTGCTTCGGCAAGATTCCCGGCCGCTATGCCAACCGCATTGCGCTGGGGCATTTCACCCTGGACGGCAAAGAATATACACTTCCCGTCAACAACGGGCCCAATCACCTGCACGGCGGCCCCGAGGGCTTCCAGAACCAGGTGTGGGAAAGCCGTATCGACGGCGAGGCGGTGGAGTTTCTCTACAGTGCGGAGGATGGCGAAATGGGCTATCCCGGCGCGGTGGATGTCGTCGCCCGCTATGAGTGGAGCGAGGACAACTGCCTGACGCTTACCCTAAGCGGAAAGTCGGACGCCCCGACTGTTTTGAACCTGACCAACCACGTGTATTTCAATCTTAAGGGAGAAGGGAAAGGCAACATCTTCGACCACGAACTCACGCTCAACGCCTCCGAATGGCTGCCGACAAGTGACAGTCTGATTCCGCTGGGCGAAAGCGTCCCCGTGGCAGGCACGCCGATGGATTTCGTCACGCCCAAGACTTTGGGAGCCGAAATCAAAGCCGATTTCGACGCCTTGCGTTTCGGCAAGGGCTACGACAACTGCTGGGTGATTGACGGTGCGCAACCCGGTCAGTTGCAGGACGCGGCCGAACTTTACGCCCCCGAGAGCGGGATTGCGGTCAAAGTGACCACCACCCAGCCCGGCGTGCAGGTTTACACGGGCAACTGGCTGAACGGATGCCCCATCGGCAAGAACGGACACCGCTACAAAGATTATGACGGGGTGGCCATCGAGTGCCAGAATTTCCCGGACGCGCCCAACAAGGCGGACTATCCTTCCCCCGTCCTCCGTCCGGGTGAGACCTACCAGCAGGCCATTATATTCGCTTTTACTGTCAAATAAAGTGGAATTACCCCATGAAACAATACCTCGATTTACTCCGCGACATCCGTGAGAACGGCGTACTGAAAGAAGACCGCACCGGCGTAGGCACCCAAAGCGTGTTCGGCCGTCAGATGCGCTTCGACCTTTCGCAAGGCTTCCCCTTGCTGACCACCAAGAAAGTGCACCTCAAGAGCATCATTTACGAACTATTGTGGTTCATCGCCGGCGATACCAACATCAAGTATCTCAAAGACCACGGCGTGTCCATCTGGGACGAGTGGGCGGACGAAAACGGGGAACTCGGTCCCGTGTACGGGCATCAGTGGCGCTCATGGCCCACCCCGGACGGTAAGACCATCGACCAGCTCTCGAATGTGGTCGAAATGATCAAGAAGAATCCCGACTCGCGGCGTATGCTGGTATCGGCCTGGAATGTAGCGGAGGTGGACAAAATGGCGTTGCCGCCCTGCCATACGATGTTCCAGTTCTATGTAGCGCAGGGCAAACTCTCTTGCCAGCTCTACCAACGCAGTGCGGATGTCTTCCTGGGCGTACCCTTCAACATCGCTTCCTACGCTTTGCTGACGATGATGATTGCCCAGGTCTGCGGCCTGCAGCCGGGCGACTTCGTGCACACGACGGGCGACACGCACATCTACCGCAACCATTTCGAGCAGGTGGCCCTCCAACTCTCCCGCGAGCCCCGTCCCCTGCCGGTGATGAAACTCAATCCGGAAGTCAAGAGCATTTTTGATTTCCAGTACGAAGATTTCACGCTGGAGGGTTACGACCCCTGGCCGCGCATCCCCGCACCCGTAGCCGTGTAATCATGGAAAAATGTCTGATAGCCGCGATCTCTGATGATTATGCCCTGGGCAAGGACAATGATTTGCTCTGGCATCTTTCTGAGGACCTGAAATACTTCAAACGCCTGACCAGCGGGCATCCGGTCATCATGGGCCGCAAGACCTATGAGTCCATCGGCCGTCCCCTGCCCAGGCGTCTCAACATCGTGCTGACGCGCAAAGCCCCGGAAACGGGCTCCGGTTCACCGCTCAGTGCCGCCTCCGGCCCGCCAGCCGGTGAAGGATCCGCCCCGGCGAATCAGCCTGCCAATCTGCTCTACGCTTCCACCCTGGAGGAAGCCTTCGCGTTGGCGGCATCCACCCCTTTCGAGGGGCGTGTGGACGAGCCGGACCAATGTTTCGTAATGGGGGGCGGCAGCCTTTACAAGCAGGCCCTCCCGCTCTGCGACAAATTGTACCTGACCGAAGTGCATACCACCCGTCCCGATGCGGACACTTTCTTTCCTGCATTCGATAAAAAAATTTATAGAGAACTTTCCCGCAGCGAACTTTACAGCGAAAACAATTTAACTTATCATTTTGTCATTTATGGCCGCTAGAGAAACATTTTCATCCAAGTTGGGTACCTTGATGGTGCTGGTCGGTTCCGCCGTCGGACTCGGCAACATTTGGCGTTTTCCTTTCCTCGTAGGGAAATACGGAGCGCCATTCTTGCTCTGCTACATCCTTTGCATGCTGCTGTTGTCCGTTCCCATTTTGAATTGCGAACTGATTCTCGGACGTTTCAGCCGCAGCAACGCCTACCGGGCCTTCAAGGAGCACGGCCGCCGTTCCGTCTGGAAACTCGTCGGGATTGTGACGCTGACGGTTCCTTTCCTGATTTTCTCCTACTACTGCGTCGTAGGGGGTTGGACACTGGATTATCTGGTCAAGTCCCTGACTTTCCAGTTCGCCCACTCCAGCCACGATCAGATTGCCGGTATGTTCACCACCCTCTCTACCGGCACCTGGATTCCGTTGATCTGGACCCTGGTGTTCTTTCTGGCGACTGCCGGCGTGATTGTCATCGGGGTGAAAGGAGGCATCGAGCGCTTCAGCAAATATATGATGCCCGTCCTGTTCTTGATTATCGTCGGTCTCACGGTATGGGTGTTGACCCTGCCCGGAGCCAGCAAAGGTCTGGACCTGATGTTCAATCTCGGTTCGACGCCTTTTGGCGTGGAGACGATCGTCGTAGCGATGGGACAGTCTTTTTATTCGATGTCGCTGGGCGCCGGCGTGATGATTACCTACGGTTCCTATATGGCGGAGGATGAAAACATCCTGTCTTCTTCTTTCAAAACGGCCTTCTTCGACTTCCTGTTCGCCTTGGTCGCCTCAATGGCGATGCTGCCCGCCACCTGCGCGTTCGGTTATGACCCCGGACAAGGAGCCGGTCTTGCCTTCAACACGATGCCGATGATTTTCGCCAAGATGCCCGGCGGCTCCATCTGCGCCATCGTTTTCTTCCTCGCGCTGGTCATTGCCGCCTTGACTTCGACGGTTTCGCTGATGGAAGCGAACATCGCCTTCTTTGTGGACGAAAAGAAGATGGGGCGCATCAAAGCGGCCTGCATCGTACTGGGCGGCGCCATCGTCATCGGCGCGTTGAGCAGTTTGTCCTTCGGCCCGCTGTCCCATGTCAAGATTTTCGGCCTCACTATCTTCAACACGGTCGATCAACTTTGCGCCAACCTGCTGATGCCCATCTGCGGACTCTTCGGCTGCCTGTTCGTCGGCTGGCAGCTGGGCAAGAAAGATGTCCGTGCGGAACTGACCAACAAAGGCACCCTCGCCCTGTCCGGCAAGGTATTCAACGTCCTTTATTTCATCATCCGCTACATCGCCCCCATCCTCCTCGTCATGGTGATGGTCGCCAACTTCCTCGTCGGCAGCCTGGAATAATCGACAGCCTTCTTATTAGCAAGAGGGCGGCGCTTGGAGATACAAAATCCGAGGCCGCTCTCTTCCTTTTTTATTCCCCGAAACGGCGTCCCCCGTTGCCCGAAAAAAATTTGTGTAAAAAAGTGGAAAAAGGTGTAAGAAAATGGAAAACTTTTTCTATATTTGCAGACAAGTTGACATCGAACTATGGTTAAGTTTATCGGCGAATATATCGGGAAGTTGGACGACAAGGGAAGAGTGGTCTTTCCTGCCGACTTCAAATCGCTGATGGACGCCACCGACACGCGCCTGATTGTCCGGAAAGATGTCTATGAGCCCTGTCTCGAAATGTTCACCTACCAGGAGTGGGAGCGGCAGAGCGAAGAACTCAAGGCGCGGCTCAACTTCTTCAACCGCGAACACGCACGGTTTTGGCGAGAATATATGCGCAACCGCGCACTCGTGGCGCCCGACGGCAAACTCGGACGCATCACCATCCCCAAGAAGCTGTTACAAGAAATTGGCGTTCAAAAAGAACTTGTTTTCTTCGGAAACGACCACAAAATCGAGATCTGGTCCAAAGAGAATTTCGAACGCGAAAGCCTGACGGCGGATGGATTGGCGGCACTGGCTGAAACACTGTCTAAATAGCAGGAGGGCCTATGGAAGAATACCACAAGGCGGTTCTGCTTCAAGAAAGTGTCAGCGCACTGGTCGGGAGCGAGTGGGACGGAGTGTATGTTGATGCCACCTTTGGCGGCGGCGGACACTCCCGCGAAATTTTGAAAAAGCTGTCCCCCAAGGGTCGGCTGATTGCTTTTGACCGGGATGAGGACGCCCTGCAGAATAAGCCGGATGATGAGCGGCTCCTATTGATTCATCATAATTTTCGCTTTATCGAGAACTTCGTCAAAGCGGAATTGAATGAAAGGGGCGACCCGGATGGCGTGAACGGAGTACTGGCAGACCTGGGCGTATCGTCCCACCAGTTCGACACCGCCGACCGCGGATTCTCGTTCCGTTTCGACGCGCCGCTCGATATGCGGATGAACCGGGAATGCGAAAAAACGGCACAGGACATCGTCAATGGCTGTGAGCCGGAAAAGTTGGAACAAATCTTCCGTTTGTACGGAGAAGTGGAGAACAGTCGGAAAGCGGCGCAACTGATCGAGCGGGCACGCAAAGAGCACGAGATTGTAACGACCGGCGATTTAAACCGGGCGTTGGAAAGCATAACCCCGGCGGTGGCCGGACACAAATATCTGGCAAAAGTCTATCAGGCCTTACGCATCGAAGTCAATGACGAGATGCGCAGTCTGGAGAAAATGCTGGAAGGCGCAGCGGCCATCCTGAAAACGGGCGGAAGGCTGGTCATTATCACCTACCATTCGCTGGAAGACCGGATGGTCAAAAATTTCTTCAAAAGCGGCAACATCGCCGGTGAGGTGGAGAAAGACTTGTACGGCCGGTCGAAAGCCCCGTTAAAACCGTTGGGCAAGATGGTTTGCCCGACGGAAGCGGAAATCGGGCAGAACACCCGCGCCCGCAGCGCCAAAATGCGTGTTGCCGTCAAGTTGTAAAAGAAAACGGGACCACAAAAAGTAGATATGGAACGATGCGTGTACTGAAAGGCATAGGAAAATTGTTGCGGGGGATCGTCTCCGGCGATATTCTGTCCACCTTCAAGATTGGGCACTATCTGCCGCAGATTGCCTGCGTCGTCGGCGCCATCACCCTCTATATCGTGCTCGGCATTTTCATCGACGCCACCCTTTCCAAGGTGGAAAAAAACAAAATCCGCATCGAGGAACTGAAAATCGAACTGGCCCTCAAAACGAAGAGCTATGCCGCTCAGCGGAAATTGGAAAATATAGAAAAAGCCCTCAAGGACGGTGGCATTGACATCCATCTGCCCGACAAACCCGCCACACGGATTCAAGACTGACGCGAAAAAGATGGGAATACGCAAAAAGAGAAAATACAATGCCACGGGCATTTCGATGACGATTTTCCACGTCATCTACTTTTTCTGTTCCCTGATAGCCATCTATGGAATCATCCATATCCAGTTTTTCTGGCAGCCGGACGAAAAGACCCGGGACTTTTTCCGCGCCCAACCCCAGGAACGCGTCGTCAAGCCCGTCCGGGGCAATATCCTGGCCTCCGATGGACGTCCGTTGGCCCTGGCCATCCCCAATTACCACATCACCATCGACTGTGCCATCCGCAAAAATGAATTTGACGAGAAGCGTACGGAGAAATTCTTCAAGGAGACCATCAAGGTCGGACGTCGTGACTCTGTCTGTTTCAGGACGGGAATTGAAATGGAACGCATCTGGCGGCAGAAAGCCCAGCAGATGTGCCTGGGCATCGGGAAACTGATTGGCAAAGACGGACAGGCCCTCTATGCGGAAATCATCGCCCGCCGGGAATCCGGCAAGAAACGTCAGTTCAAACTGGCGGAATTCATCGATTATGAAACCAAAGAAGCCATCCGCAAACTCCCGCTTGCCCGCGAAGGACGCTATAAAAGCGGTCTCATTATCGACGAAGAAATCGTACGCGACTACCCGTATGGCGCGCTGGCTCGCAAGACCATCGGTTTTCTGCCCAAGAAAGGAAATCCGGACGGCAGCAAAACCGGCATCGAATACAGTTATGACAGTTTGTTGCGCGGCACCCCGGGATTGGAAAGCCTTATCCGGGCTGACGGCAAACAACAGATTGTGGACCATCGCAGCAAACGCATTCCTGTCAAAGACGGCTATGATGTCCGCACCACGCTGGATGTCGATATCCAGAACATCTGCGACCGCGAGTTACGCAAAACCTTCGCCACCCGAGGGGATATCGAAGGCGGCTGTATGATGGTGATGGAGGTCGCCACCGGAGCCATCAAGGCGATGGTCAATCTCAAACGGGACGACGACGGACGCTACCGGGAGAATTACAACTACGCCGTGCTGTACAAAGGTGCCACCGGCTCCGTGTTCAAGGCCGCCAGCCTGATGGCCCTGCTCGAAGACGGGAAAGTAGCCCTCAACGACACCGTGAGCACCTATGGCGGCGTCTATCAATTCCAAGGCTGGAAATGCGACGACCAGATGCATACGGGCGTCAGGCTCTATCCCGACAAACGCATCTGCATCGGAGAAGGCCTGGAGATTTCCTCCAACATTGTTTTCTCCACCCTGGTCTACCAGCACTACCGCCAGCATCCGGAACAATTCCGCGAGCACCTGCACGCCTTCCACCTTGACGAGAACTTCGACTTTGACATCGAAGGTCTGCAAAAACCCTATATTCCCCGGCCGGGAGAACGGTCCTGGAGCGGCAGCACGATGCCCAACATCGCCATCGGCAGCAGTATCGATCTCTGCCCCCTGCACACCCTCACATTCTACAACGCCATTGCCGGCAGGGGCCGGATGATGAAGCCTTATCTGGTGGAAGCCATACAAAAAGACGGAAAGATCATTGAAACCATCGGGCCGAAAGTCATTGACGAACATATCTGCCGCAAAGATGTGGCCGACACCCTTACCAAAGGGCTCTGCCGCGTGACCGAAGGAAAGAAGGGTACCGCCTATTGGGCTTTTCGCAACGCTCCTTACCGTTTTGCCGGAAAAACCGGTACGGGACGCCTTACCTTTACCAGCAGAAACAACAAAGCCGTCACGATGGAAGACGGAAAGACCAAGAACATCGGCACCTTCATCGGATTCTTCCCGGCGGAAAACCCCCAATACACTCTGATGGCAGTTGGCTACCAGGATATCCGTCAGGTGAGCCTCTACGGAAGCGTCTTTGCCAACACGGTCCGGGCGGTTGCCGATGCCCTGTATGCCATGGATACCGAAAATGGGGAAATTATCAAGGGACGCAGCAGAATCGGGAAAAGCAACAAAGAAATCCCCGTCATTTCGGCGTCGGACACCCCGTTGGTGCCCGATGTCAAAGACCGTGGTTTGTCAGATGCCATCTGGATGATTGAGAACAGTGGATATACGTGTGAATATGAGGGAATCGGGCGCGTGCGGAGTCAGTCTCCGGCAGCAGGGACCCGTTATAATAAAGGAAACGTTGTCAAAATTGTGTTGAAATGAAACTGAAAGACTTGATTTGCAACAGCGGTGCCGTCCTTCTGGAAGGGACGGAGGATACCGAAATCGAAGGCATCAGCAGCGACTCGCGGACCATCCGCCCCGGCTATGCCTTTCTCGCCGTCAAGGGTTTTGCACAAGATGGAAACGCCTACATCCCTGCCGCCAAAGCAGCGGGAGCCATCGCCATCGTTTCTTGTGACCGGCACGCGCTGGCCATCTGTGCCGCCAACTTTTACGGCAACCCCTCCCGCAAACTCAAACTGGTCGGCATCACCGGCACCAACGGCAAGACCACAACGGTCACCCTGCTGTATCATCTTCTCAGCGGACTCGGTGAGCCTTGCGGACTGCTCAGCACCATTGCCAATTATGTCGCCGGCGAATGCTTTGAAGCGGTCAACACCACATCCGACCCCATCACCATCAATTCCCTGATGGCCCAAATGGTGGAAAAGGGCTGTAAATACTGTTTCATGGAAGTGAGTTCCATCGGCGTCGAGCAGGAACGCATAGCCGGTCTCGATTTCGATGTAGCGCTCTTCTCCAACCTCACCCACGACCACCTGGACTACCACAAGACCTTTGCGGAATACTTGCGCTGCAAGAAGCTTTTCTTCGACAATCTGGGCAAAAAAGCCGTCGCCATTACCAACATTGATGACAAAAACGGTCGGATTATGGTCCAAAACACGCCGGCCAAGGTCATCACCTACTCTTGCCGCGGCGTGGCCGACCATAAATGCAAGGTATTGGAAGAAGGATTTGAAGGAATGCTGCTCAGAATCGACGGGCGTGAGTGCTGGACCCGGCTGTTCGGCGCTCACAACGCCTACAACATCCTGGCCATCTACTGCGCCGCCCTCGCACTCGGCCTCGATGCAGAAACCACCCTCGTAGGCATCAGCCGGCTGCAAGCGGCACGCGGTCGTCTGGAAGGCATCGTCGGGCCGAAGAACATCTGCGCCGTCATCGATTACGCCCATACCCCGGATGCCCTGGAGAATGTTTTGAAGACTTTGCGGGACGTCGCCCCGAAGCGCCGGCTCATCTGCCTGTTCGGATGCGGCGGCGACCGCGACCGGACCAAACGTCCCGAAATGGCGGCCATCGCGCAAAAATGGGCAGACCGGCTCGTCATTACCTCCGACAACAGCCGCACGGAAAAGACCGCGGACATCATCGCGGAAATCAAGACCGGGCTCAATGCCGAAGGTCGCAGAAAAGCCATCTGCATCGAAGACCGGGAAGAAGCGATACGGGCCGCCTTGATGACGGCCGAGCCGGGAGCGACCGTACTGATGGCCGGAAAGGGACACGAAACCTATCAGATTATAGGCACGGAAAAGCGCCATTTTGACGAACGGGAAATCGTGGAAAAAGTATTTGCTGAAATGAACGAATAAATTATGATTTATCATCTGTTTGAAGCACTGAAGGACCTGGATTTTCCCGGACACGGACTGTTTAACTACCTTTCGTTCCGGGCGATTCTGGCCAGTACCCTCTCGTTGATTATCGCCTTGTGGCAAGGAAAACATATCATCGCGTGGCTGCACAAGAAAAAATTCGGCGAGACCATCCGCGATCTGGGACTGGAAGGACAGATGAGCAAGACCGGCACTCCGACGATGGGCGGCATAATCATCCTCATCGCCCTGCTCTGTGGTGTATTGCTTTTCTGTGATCTTACCAACATCTACATCCAGCTGTTGCTGCTGACCACTGTCTGGCTGGGCGGTCTGGGCTTTGCGGACGATTATATCAAAGTATTCAAGCAAAACAAAGAGGGCTTGAGCGAGAAAAAGAAACTCATCGGCCAGATTATACTGGGCTTCATCATCGCTCTCACCGTCTGCTTGAGCGACAAGGTGGATACCACCAAACTGGTTACCACCCTCCCCTTCATCAAGGGACACGAATTTGATTATTCCTGGCTCTCTCCCTTCAGCGGACAACTCGGCGTATACTGTACCTGGGGGATTTTCGTCGTGATGATTGTATTCATCACCACCGCCTGCTCCAACAGCGTCAACCTGACCGACGGACTGGACGGGCTGGCCACCGGCACGAGCGCCATCGTGGGGGTGGTCATCGGTATTTTCGCCTGGCTTTCGGGCAACATCAACAATGCGGAATACCTCAACATCATGTACATTCCGGGAACCGGTGAAATCTTCGTTTTTATGGCCGCTCTCGTCGGGGCGCTCATCGGCTTCCTGTGGTACAACAGCTATCCGGCCCAGGTCTTTATGGGCGATACCGGCAGTCTGGCACTGGGCGGCATTATCGGCGTGAGCGCCATCCTCATCCGTAAGGAACTGATGTTGCCCATCCTCTGCGGCATTTTCTTCGTCGAGGCCCTGTCGGTGATTATCCAACGTCGGCATTTCAGAAGGACCAAAAAGAAATACGGCGAGGGAGAGCGGGTTTTCCGCATGTCTCCCCTGCATCATCATTTTCAGAAAGAAGGCATTCCCGCGCTCATCCAGAAGCCGGCGCGGGCTTTGCCGGAGAATAAAATCGTCGTGCGTTTCTGGATTGTGGGCATCCTCCTGGCGGTGGCTACCTTCGCATTGTTAAAGATAAGATAATGGCTCGAATCGTTATTTTGGGAGGCGGTGAATCGGGAGTCGGTTCCGCCGTGTTGGCAAAAGTCAAAGGCTTTGAAGTTTTCCTTTCTGACAAGGGGGAAATCGATGAGAAATACGCATCGATGCTGCGCAAATGGGAGATTCCGTTTGAAAGCGGTCAGCATAGCGAAGAGAAGATATTGAACGCGGACGAGATCATCAAGAGTCCGGGCATTCCCCTTACGGTTCCGCTGGTCGTCAAAGCACAGGAGAAGGGGATTCCCATCATTTCGGAAATCGAATTCGCCGGCCGTTACGACAGCGCCCGCAAGATTTGCATCACCGGCTCCAACGGAAAGACCACGACCACTTCGCTCATCTACTACCTGCTCAAGCAGGCGGGGGTGAATGTCGGTCTGGGCGGCAACATCGGCAAGAGTTACGCCTATCAGGTCGCTACGGAACATTTCGACTGCTATGTATTGGAATTGTCGAGTTTCCAGTTGGACAACATGTATGATTTCAAGGCGGACATTGCCATCATCACCAACATCACGCCCGATCATCTGGACCGCTACGACCACAGTATGGAGAAGTACGCAAAGGCCAAGTTCCGCATCACCCGGAATATGGACAGTGACGACTGCTTCATCTTCTGCAACGACGACGAAATCACCATCGAACAGCTCGACAAGATTGTCATCAAAGCCAAGATGCTGCCCTTCAGCCAGAAGAAAGAAGTGAACGAAGGTGCCTGGCTGGACGGGAACACGATCCGTGTGCGGATGGAGGACCGGGAGGACTGCGATCTGCTCATCGAAGACCTCGCCCTGAGCGGAAAACACAACATTTACAATTCGATGGCCGCGGCGATTGCCGGCAAGGTGATGAACATCAAGAATGACCAGATCCGTGCCAGCCTGGCCAGTTTCGAGGCCGTTGAACACCGTCTGGAAAAAGTGCGCACGAAAGGAGGCGTTCTCTACATCAACGATTCCAAAGCGACCAATGTGGATGCGGCCTGGTATGCACTCGAATGCCAGGACCGGCCGGTCGTGTGGATTGTCGGCGGCAAGGATAAAGGGAACGATTACAGTACGTTGGCCCGGCTGGTTGAGCAAAAGGTGAAAGCCATCGTCTGCATGGGGGTTGACAACGCGAAAATCCACGCGGCTTTCGAGCCGATTGTCGGCTGCCGCAACATCACCGACACCCTCAGCGCGGAAGAAGCAGTACAAGCCTGCGCCGCATTCGCCGAAGACGGAGATGTGGTCCTGCTATCCCCTTGCTGCGCCAGTTTCGATCTGTTCAAAAATTACGAAGAAAGAGGAAGATTGTTCAAAGAAGCCGTGATGAGATTATGAGCCTGACAGACAGAATGGCAAAATGGGGAGACAAGGTCCGCGGGGCCCTTGCATCCGTCAAAGGTGACAAAATGCTTTTGCTGATTGTCATCCTGCTATATCTGTTTTCCATTATGACAGTCCTGTCTTCGTCCTCTTTCCTGGCCAACTCGGAAACCGGACGGGTCAGCATGTTGCTCGGACAACTGGCCATCATCGGCATCAGCGGTTTCACATTATGGGCGATTTATAAATACTGCACACTGAAAGGCTTGATGCGTCTGGGCATTATCGGATTTTTCATCTCCCTCGGCATGCTGGTTTTCCTGACCCTCCACATCCGCATCCCGCATGTGATGGAATCCCAGAACCTCAACAACGCCTGGCGAACCATTTATTTTTTCGGACACATCCAAGTCCATGTTTTCGAGGTGGTCAAAGTTTTCTCCATCCTCTATATGGCCTGGGCGGTGACGGCCTGGAAAGAAGAGATGGAGCTGATGGAAGAGAACCTTACCCCCCAGTCCTCATTGGAAGACCCGAGGGGATTCCGTTGGATACGGCGTCTGGCCTGGAATTTCAAGGCCGATTGGATGAATACCCCGTTCTTCAAGCGGACACTCATCGTTTACCTGCCCTTCATTGTCACCTGCGCCCTGGTCAGCCGGGGCAGCAATTCAAGCGCGGGCATCATCGCCTTCGGCATGCTCATCACCTTGATGATCGGAGGATTCGGCATCAGAAAACTGCTTGCCTTTATGATTCTGGGCGGAATCGCACTGGGCGGATATATGATGATATCAGGGAAATCGGGTTCCGATGACGGGCGCCGGGCAACGGGAAAATCCCGTATAGAGGCCTTTTTCTCAACCTATGAAGGGCGTTTGGCAGAGATACGCAAACAAATGGAAGAAGGGAAAGCGACGAGGTCCGACTACAACCGCTTCATTGATGATAACCGGCAGACGCAAGCCGCCAAATGGGCCATTCGTGAAGGACGGGTCACCCCGTTGGGAAAAGGGCCGGGAGGAAGCACACAGAAATACAAAGTCATCGGGCTGTTCGGAGACTTTATGTTCAGTTTCATCTGCGAAGAATACGGCATTCTCGGGGCTGTCTTTGTGATATTCCTCTTCGGCGCTCTCATCGCCCGGGGCACACGGATTGCCAATTATTGCAGCGACACCTGTGCACTAACGATGGTAGCCGGACTGGTCCTGCTGATCAGCGGACAGGCCATCATCCACATTTTGGTCAATACGGGCGCCATCCCGATGACCGGACAGACACTGCCCATCCTCAGCGATGGAAAAAGTGCGATGTTGATGTTCAGTATCGCATTGGGTGTCGTTCTGGGCATCAGCCGGCTGGTCCGGGAGGAAATCGACAGGGAAGAAGCCGGACTGGATCCGGTCATCACCCACGAAGGGAATGACGAGATCCAACAATCGTTGGATGATCTCGATGCGCTGGACACCAACGGATTACAGGAATAAATAGAATACAGATATGCAAAAATTAAAAGTGATTATCAGCGGAGGCGGGACGGGAGGACATATATTTCCTGCCCTCTCGATTGCGGACAGCCTCAAGGCGTTGAATCCAGACAATGAGATTCTTTTTGTCGGAGCCAACGGCCGGATGGAAATGGAGCGCGTGCCCAAGGCCGGATATTCCATTGTCGGGTTGGACATCCACGGATTCGACCGAAAAAACCTGCTGAAGAATCTTACTCTTCCCTATAAATTATTGAAGTCCATTCTGAAAAGCCGCAAAATCATCAATGAGTTTCAACCGGATGTTGTCGTGGGCGTAGGTGGATACGCCAGTTTTCCGCTGTTGAAGGCGGCCCAGATGAAAGGCGTACCCACTCTTATCCAGGAGCAGAACGGCTTTGCCGGCAAAGCCAACCAGCGCATCGGCAAAAAGGCCCGCAAAATCTGCGTGGCTTTCGAGGGAATGGAACGCTTCTTCCCCGCAGAACGCATCCTCTTGACGGGCAATCCCATCCGCAGTTGCATGGTACCCGCCACGACGGAAAGCAAGGCGGAAGGCATCAAATTCTATGGCTTGGATCCCATCAAGAAACACATCCTCATTGTGGGCGGCAGCCTGGGTTGCAAGACCCTCAATGATGCCGTATTGGGATGGATTGAAACCGGTTGCCCGGCAGGAAACGACGTAGAAATCCTCTGGCAATGCGGCAAATACTATAAAAAAGACATTGACCAGACCCTGCAAACAATGGCGGCCGGCAACCCGACGCTCTCCCGCGTCCATCACACGGATTTCATCGCCCGGATGGATTTGGCTTATGCAGCAGCCGATTTGGTTATTTCCCGCAGCGGTGCCAGCAGTATTTCCGAGCTCTGTGCCTGTGGGAAGGCGTCCATTCTGGTTCCTTCACCCAATGTGACGGAAGATCACCAGACCGTCAATGCGATGGCTCTCGTCCGCAAAAATGCAGCCCTCCTCATCAAAGATTCCGAGGCCCGGGAACGGCTGATGTGCAAGGCGATGGGGTTGGTTCACAGCGAAGAGAGGTTGGCCGGGATGGAAGAAAACGCACGCTTGCTGGCCAAGCCGGATGCCGCCCGGACCATCGCGGAAGAAGTCTATCGCATCGTAGAGGAGAAAGCAATATGAAAAGTGTCTATTTCATCGGTATCGGCGGCATCGGAATGAGTGCCGGCGCCCGCTATTTCAAAGCCAAAGGATTTGCGGTTTCGGGATATGACAAGACCCCCTCGGAGCTGACGGAGGCCTTGCAGAAAGAAGGCATCGATGTCCATTATGAGGACGACATCGCCCGCATTCCCCCAGACAAGGAAAACACCCTGGTGGTTTATACCCCCGCCATCCCCGCTGAACTGGGCGAATTGAAATATGTGATGAGCGAAGGCTATCGCGTTGTCAAACGTTCGCGTATGCTGGGAGAAATTGCCAACGGCATGCACTGCCTGGCGGTTTCAGGCACACACGGCAAGACTACGACCAGCACCCTGCTCGCCCACATCTTTACCGGGAGCGGCACCGGTTGCAATGCTTTTCTGGGCGGCATCAGCAAAAATTATGACAGCAACCTGCTGTTGTCAGACAACAATGTGATTGTCGCGGAGGCCGACGAATTTGACCGTTCCTTCCTCCAACTCTATCCCGATTATGCCGTCATTACAGCGATGGATGCGGACCATCTGGATATCTATGGCGACCTTTCTCACGTCAAAGAGGCCTTCAAGGCCTTTGCCGCACAAGTGAAGAAGGCTGTCATCGTCAAACAAGGGCTGGACATCACGCCGGCAGACACGACAGCGAAGATTCTCCACTATAGTTATGATGACGTACGCGCTGATTTTCACGCCGAAAACCTGAAAAAAGACAAGTGCGGCTATTTCGATTTCAGTCTGGTATGGCCCGGCGGCCGCATTGACGGTTGCCGCGTGGGGGTTCCGGGCTGGGTGAATGTGGAAAATGCCGTGGCCGCTTCCGCCATTGCCTTGAGTTACGGGGTCGCCCCGGAAGCCGTCCGCAAGGCCCTGCTCTCCTTTCAGGGCGTCAAACGTCGTTTCGACATCCAAGTGAACAAGTCGGACCGGGTTTATATCGACGATTATGCCCACCACCCCAACGAACTCTCCGCAGCCATCCGGGCCATTCGCGAGATGTTCCCCGGGCGGACGCTGACGGGTATTTTCCAACCGCACCTTTATACCCGCACACGGGACTTCGCGTCCGAATTCGCCGCCGCTCTCAGCGGGGTGGACCAACTCATTTTGCTGGATATCTACCCGGCACGTGAAGAGCCCATTCCCGGTGTCACATCGGATTTGATTTTCAAGGATGTAACCTGTCCCCGAAAAGTGCTCATCACCAAAGAGGCGCTGATGGAGGAACTCAAAAAGACAGACATTGATGTGCTGGTGAGTTTCGGTGCGGGCAACATCGACCGTTTCATTACTCCCATCAAAGAATGGATGGAACATAAATGAACAATGCGCTGAAATATATTGTCGGAATCCTGATTAGTGGTATAACGCTGGTCTGCATCGTCCTTGCATTGACGAGTGCGGCCCGGCAGAAGGAGAATCTGGTCTTTTCACGGATTGCCATTGAAAATGACAGTCCCCAGGGACGGCGCTTCCTCGAAAACGAAGAACTCATCGCACTGGTGGAAAAGATGACCGGCGGCATCCTTGGGCGCAAGGTCAAAGACATCGACCTGGATGTCCTCGAAAAGGATTTGGACAAGACCAGCTGCATCCTCAAAAGCCAGGTATATGCCGACAAAGAGGGCGTACTGTATATTCATTTGAGAGAAAGAAAACCTTTTGTACGCCTGCAAACGGGTAACGGCGGCTTCTATGCCGACCGACAGGGGAAGATATTTCCCCTGCAATCCCGTTACTGCGCCTGGGTGCCTGTCATTGAAGGAAAATTGCCCGTGGACAACTGGTATGCTCTCGGAAAACCGGAACAAGAGTGGATGGACGGAATGATTCGCATGGTCTCCGCCTTTCAGGACAGCCCCAAATGGGAAAACCGCTGTACGCAATTTCATATCACCAAAGACGGACAGATTGTCATCTCCTTGGACGGATATACAGAGCGCTTCATACTGGGGGATTACCACCAGATAGAGAAAAAACAATACAAAATAGAACAATATATCAGCCTCATCCGCCCGCAACGGGCAGAAGGGAAAAACTATAAAACTGTCAACGTCCGTTTTAACGGACAGATTATCTGCCAATGACCTATGGAGAACAAACACATCGTTGCCATTGATGCCGGAAGTTCGAAGATTTCGATTGCTGTCGGATATGAAGCCGATAACGGCTTCCGCATTATGCACTACCGTTCCTTGCCTTCCGCCGGCATCCATCAAGGGCGTATTCAAAACGCACAACAGGCCGCAGAGGTGATTCAAGAACTGATTGGCGGCGTCAAAGAAGAATTGGGACTGGTCGTCAACCAGGCCGTCATCAACCTGCCCTCCTATCCCATTGTCCAACGGGACGCCAAAAGTTCGCTCAATCGGGATGACGACACGATGGTTCAGGAACAGGAAATCGAGATGCTTGAGACCCAGGCCTGTGACGAAGTGCTGAAGCAGGAAGATGAAAAGGTGGGTATGAGCGTGTTCCGTTGTGTCAGCCAGTCCTACTCCGACGGGATTGATTTTCCCATCGGAAAAGACGATATCATCGGACGCTTCACCGACCACATCGAAGGTTTTTACCAGGTATTCCTGGGCAACAGCCGTCAGATGGCCAATATCGACAACACCCTGGGATTGCAGGAACTGGTGGCCGCCCGCAAATTCTTTATGCCGGAATGTATTGCCAAAATGGTGCTGGATCCCACGGACACCGAAAACGGCGTCGCACTGGTCGATATCGGCGGCGGTGTGACCAGCGTATCCATTTTTACCGGCGGCATTCTGCGTTACTACGACTCTATTCCCTTCGGCGGACGGAGCGTGACGATGGATATCCGAAACGAATGCGGCCTGGCCGAATCCCTTGCTGAAAACATCAAAAAAGCCTTCGGCATCTGCTGTCCGGACAAGCTGCTCTCGATGAGCGACAAGTTTCTGCGCATCAAACAGCGTGACTCTACGCGGACCAAAGAAGTAGGTGTCAAATACCTTTCGGAAATTGTAACGGCCCGTATGCGGGAAATTTTCGATGCCGTCCTCTACATCATTCAGCAGAGTCAGTTGGCAGACGAACTGGGCTCGGGCATCGTACTGACCGGTGGGGGTGCCATGCTGGCCAACTGCAGCAAATTGCTCAGCGAAATGTCAGGCTACAATGTGCGGGTGGGACGAATCGGAAAGCGTTTCGCTTCCCTGCCCAAAGAGTTGCAGCAGCCCAATACCGCGGGTTGTCTGGGCCTTCTATATGCCGGACGCGGACTGAATAAAGTCTGGTTTGTCACGGATCCTGAGGATCCCCGTGTCAATGCGATTGAAAATGAAGAGGAAGAGTCACCCCGGGATCCGTCAGAAACCGAGATGGCGGCGGAAGAAGCAAAGCCGGAGAAGACGGTTCCGATCGAAAACAGGCCGGAAGAGAGGCCGGAAGCAAAGCCGGAGAAGAAGGCTCCCGCTATGCCGGAAAACGGAAGCCTGTTCGGAAAGACGCTCCCTCAAGCCGTCAAACCCGCCAATCCCATCAAAAAGAAAGACCGGTTTTTCGGCAAAATCGGAGAAAGATTCAACTCCGCCCTCCAGAACATTATGGAGTCTGACGGAAAAGAAGAAGTGGGAGATTTATTTGGAGATGATGCCTTCAAGAACGAATAAAATCAAGGACTATGGACGATGTTTTGAACGAATTTACAGTACCTGTCGGATGGGGCGGCAGCAATGACGAGATGATCAAGGTCATCGGGGTCGGCGGCGGTGGATGCAATGCTGTCAGCTATATGTACAAACAACACGTGGAGGGATGTACCTTCATTGTGTGCAACACGGATGCCCAGGCGCTCCAGCAATGCAACGTACCCACCAAAATCGCACTGGGACAAGGGCTGGGGGCCGGTATGGACGCCATCAAAGCACGGAATTGCGCCCTCGCCTCCCAAGACGCCATCCAGAACCTCGTACTCGGTCCGGAAACCGAACTGCTGTTTGTGACAGCAGGTATGGGCGGCGGAACCGGCACCGGAGCGGCGCCTGTCATTGCCAGTATGGCGAAAGAAAAAGGCATCCTGACGGTAGGTGTCGTCACCCTCCCTTTCAAAAATGAACGGAACGGTTCGTATGCCCGGGCGGTTGACGGCATCCGCGAATTGCAGAAGAATGTCGATTCCCTGCTCCTCATCGACAATGAGAAGCTGGCAGAAGTCTATCGGAACGAACTGATTCAAAAAGGATTTCCCAAATCCGATGAGATTCTGGCAACGGCCGTGCGCGGCATCACGGAAATCATCAGTCGTCCGGGATTCAAGAACGTGGACTTCGAGGATGTCAAGACCACGATGAAAAACAGTGGTATGGCGTTGTTGGGCAGCGGGGTCGGTTCGGGCGAAAACCGTTTGGAACAAGCGGTAGAAGAAGCGCTTAACTCTCCTCTGCTCTACGATTTCGAACTGCGGACGTCCCGTCGCGCCCTGGTCAACATAACGGTCCCCGACAGCGACAAAGGCATTACCTTCGGGGAACGCGAACGACTCAACGAACTGATCAACGAACGCATCGGCGACCCCTCCAAATACAAAGAAGGCATCGTGTATGTTTCAGATCCGGAATGGGGAGACAAAGTTCGCGTTACCATCATCGCCACCGGCTTCAAGATGACCAAACTGACTGAAGTGATTGGTGAGAACCGGGGCAATATCATTGATATCGACGATGACTATGTCTATCAGCCGGAAGATTCCGACTTTGAGGAAGAAGAGGATTTCACCTACGACGACATCGAAAAAATAGGCTACAATACGATTGCCAATCAAAGAAAATTCAATTATACCGAAAAACCGGCCCTGTACGGACGATCCACTTCTGAGATACAAGCCATCGAAACCAAACCTGCATTACGCCGTCAAGCGGCATCCCAACTATCGTGAATATGGAAAGAAAAACGCGCGTGAGATTCGCCCCCTCTCCGACGGGGCCCCTGCATATGGGCGGCGTACGCACCGCCCTCTACAACTACCTCTTTGCCAAACAACGGGGAGGCGACTTCATCCTTCGCATCGAGGATACCGACTCCCACCGTTTTGTGCCGGGAGCCGAACAATATATCATCGAGGCGCTCGGCTGGTGCGGCATCCGGCCCGACGAGGGTGTCGACGAGAACGGGAAGGTGGTAAGCGTGCCCAGCGAAAAGCACCCCCACGCCCCCTACCGGCAGAGCGAGCGTAAGAGCATCTACCGTGCCTACGCAGAACAACTGGTGCGGGACGGCTACGCCTACTACGCCTTTGACAGCGCGGAATCACTGGCCGCCTTGCGCGTCGAAATGGAAGCCAAAGGAGAGACTTTCATCTACAATTATTCGGTGCGCGGGAAGCTGCGCAACTCCCTGACCCTGGATGCGGCCCAAGTGGAGCGCCTGCTGGCCGGGACCAACGATTGGACAGTGCGCTTCAAAATGCCCGCCGACCGCATCGTGCAGATGGACGATATGATTCGCGGGCACGTGGAAGTCAATACCCGCACCCTGGACGACAAGGTGCTCTGGAAACGGGCGGACGAACTGCCCACCTATCACCTGGCCAACATCGTGGACGACCACCTGATGGAAATCACCGAGGTCATCCGCGGCGAGGAGTGGCTGCCTTCCCTCCCTCTGCACTATCTTTTGTATGAGGCTTTCGGCTGGCAGGATACGATGCCGCGTTTTGCGCACCTGTCCCTGTTGCTCAAGCCCGACGGCAAAGGCAAACTCTCCAAACGCGACGGCGACAAGTTGGGATTCCCCGTCTTCCCCCTGCGCTGGACCTCACCCGACGGTGAAGTATCCCGCGGCTACCGCGAGGACGGCTACTTCCCCGAAGCCTTCGTCAACCTGCTGGCGATGCTGGGCTGGAACCCCGGCGACGAGCGGGAACTCTTCACGCTGGACGAACTGGTCGAAGCCTTCAGCATCGAACGCATCGTCAAGAGCGGCGCCCGTTTCAATGCTGACAAGGCCAAATGGTACAACAAAGAATACCTGCGCCGCAAATCTCCCGCAGAACTCGCCGAAGCGTTTGTACCTGTGCTGGAAGAAAAGGGCGTAAGCGTGTTAGACGGCGAGGGTTGCGCTGCGAGCGAGGTCAAAGACTTTGCGGGCCGGCGTTTCTCCCGCAGCTATGTTGAAAAGGTAGTCGCCCTCATCCAGGACCGCGCGACCTTCGTGCGCGATTTCTGGGACATTGCTTCCTACTTGTTCGTTTCGCCCGCAGAATATGTGGAGAAAGACGCCGCCAAATTCTGGAAGCCCGAGAACACCGCCCTGACCTTTGAACTGGCCGCCCACATCTCCACCTATGACAAGCCCTTGGAGAAGGCCGGCCTCGAAGCCGAAATTGAGAACTACATCCGTTCCCGCGAGTGGCCGATGGGCAAGGTGATGAACTGCCTGCGTCTGGCCCTCGTCGGCGCCTCCAGCGGACTGGGCATCGCGGACATCGTCTGCTTGATTGGGCTGGAGGAGTTCGGGCGTCGGGTAGAGCGTGCCCGCAATACGCTGGGAGCGTAATGGATCCCCTCGTTGCAGCGCCCGGCAGGCCTCTCTCAGAGAACATTGCGGACTATCCTGACGGCATCGTCCTGGTCATAGACAAGCCGTGGCGATGGACATCGGCAGACGTCATCCGCAAAATCAAATACGCCGCCATCCGCCATTTCGGCAAAAAAAACCTCAAAGTCGGACACGCCGGCACCCTCGACCCCCTGGCCGACGGAGTCCTGTTGGTATGCATCGGAGCCGCCACCAAAAAGGCGGAAGAATACCAGCGCCACGACAAGGAATACCTCTGCGAACTAGTCTTCGGCGCCACCACCCCCTCCTATGATTTGGAGAAAGAGCCCGATGCCTTCTTCCTCACCGACGGCGTGACGGCCGAAAGCGTTGCCGCCGCCCTGGAAGGCTTCCGGGGGGAACAGATGCAAGTCGCCCCCCTGTTCAGCGCCAAAAACATCGATGGCGTCCGGGCCTACGAACTGGCCCGCCGCGCCTATAAGAAAGGAGAAAAAGTCGACGATGGATTGCTGCGCGCCAGCCGCGTCGTCATCAGCCGGCTGGACTTGCTGGACTTCGGGATATTCGACGGGAACGTTGATGGCACATTATACGCATCAGTCTCCGGCGCGCCAGACGCTTCCTCGTCCGCATCTGCAAGTTCGCCTGGTGTCTCCCGAGCCTCCTCCCGCATCCATGTGGCCGATGTACAGGCGCTCGCCGGTTATCCATCAGCCACTGTACGCATCGCCTGCAGCAAAGGCACCTACATCCGCGCCCTCGCCCGCGACATCGGCGAAACACTCGGCTGCGGCGCCCTCATCAGCCGCCTTCGCCGCAGCGCCAGCGGCGACTTCACCCTCCGCCAGGCCCTCACCCTCGATGAGGCCATGGACCTCTTTCGGGTGTAGGCTTGCTTGTGTACGCATTTCGCCCCGCGCTCGTTTCGAAAGGTTCTACCTACTTACCCTTCCAGTATCTGTCCGGCGGCATTCTTGGTGTCCACCTTCTCGATGATGCGCTCCAAGATTCCATTCTCGTCAAAGATGAACGTGCGCCGAAGCGTACCCAAGACAGTCTTGCCATACATCTTCTTCTCGCCCCAGGCGCCGAAAGACTGAAGCATTTCCGTCGTCGTGTCCGCCAGCAGCCGGAACGGAAGTTCATACTTCGCCCTAAATCCCGTATGGGACTTCGCGCTGTCCTTGCTCACGCCCACCACATTGTAACCTGCCGCAGTCAAAGCGGCATAATTGTCCCGGAACGAACAGGCCTCCGCCGTGCATCCGGACGTATTGTCCTTGGGATAGAAGTAAATGATAGTCTTCTTCCCCTTTCCGATGAAATCCTCCGACTTCACCTTGTTCCCGTCCTGGTCCACCACCTCGAAGGACGGCATCTTATCTCCAATTTTCAACATATAATTATATAATTAAAAAATCGATTTCGGACGAAGTCCCCACTCCATCCCCAAAGTATCGGCCAACTTGAGCAAGACCGAAAGTGAAGGGTTGCCTTGCCCACGCTCGACGGATACTATCGTATTGACGGCGACACCCGAAAATTCCGAGAGTTCCTGCTGAGTAAGCCCCAACTTCTTCCGTTGGATTCTTAGTTGTTCCGCGACCTTTTTCTTCCCGTCAAACAAAGATTGGAGTTCCTGTCTTGAGAATGGTTTCATCGCGCCCTGACCGTTACATTTCCAATCGTATCATAAGAAGCCGTCGCCATCAACAAGCCAAAATCATCATCGTGACTCAAATGATGCAGCCGTTCCTGCCATTCCCGGTTGCCCCCCTCCGACAGCAGATTGCTGAAAAAAGGGAACAAGATATCAGACTCATAGGGTTCCTCCCGAACGGGCATTGCCAGACAAACCGGAAGGACATTCCCTGCCCGCACATAGTCTTCGTCATAAACGAAGCGGTAACCACCGCCCTCCTCTTCGCTCAACAACCCGGAAAAAACGCCATTGACATAGACTTCAGCGATACGCATAAATCACAATATATTGGTATTTCCGTGCAAATATAAAGCAATCTATCCACAAAAACAAGAAAAATCACAATATGTTGCGATTTTTAATTCAAGTCAATCTTCTCCGACATATTGCCGTCGAATCCAGAAAGAGAAAAAGCGATTGAATTATACAAATCCAAATTACCTAAACCTAAATAATTTAACTTTAGGTAATGATAAAAATGAAAAGAACCAATGAAGATCTAAGAACAAATAGACTCAAAAAGAATACAAGTTTATCAGCACTCTGGATAATCTATGAGAAAAAGTAAGAATCAGAATCCGCAAAAATCAGTAACTTTGCAAAATAACGATAAGTACCACATCGATTATGGCTAAAGAACCCGGATACGTTTACATTCTCACCAACCCCAGTTTCCGCGAGGATTGGGTCAAGATTGGAAAGAGCTCCCGTCCTGTAGATATTCGTTCCAAGGAGTTAGACAATACTGCTGTACCTCTTCCCTTTGAAATATACGCGACGCTTAAAACTGAAAAGTTTGACATCGTTGAGAAGAAGATTCATAAGGCCATCGACAGACTGACAGACCTTCGTATCCGCCAGAATCGTGAATTTTTCAACATCCAGCCGGAACTTGCTCTTGAAATCTTCAAGGACGAAGCCATGATCCTAGATGATGCCGTTATCACCATGTATGAGAACAATCAGCCAATAGTCCTAAAGGAGAACGACACGACGCTGCCTACAAAGCCTGCCGCCCCGCATCGTCCTCGCTTCAAGTTCAGCATGGTCAACATCCCCATCGGCGCCGAGTTGACTTTTGTCCCCACTGGTGTCAAAGTCAAAGTAGCCAGCGAGGACCAGATTGAGTACGAAGGCCGAATTTTCAAACTTTCCCCTTTCGTCGGCACATTCATGCCCGTTGAGAAGCGAAATACATCTGGCGCATATCAGGGACCCAAGTATTTCACCTATCAAGGCGAAGTGCTTGATGATATCCGTTCGCGAATCGAATCCAAAGAATAGCAAAACACTTGAAGGCGCGAGGAGTGGTGCTGGCCGTGGGCGTGTCCACCCCCGGACACGGGCAGGGGGTGGGGCCCGTCGGCAGCGAGTTATCGCGAAGCGATGACGAAGATGACGATGGGAGGGGC
>JAGCUV010000129.1 GCA_017962705.1 Bacteroidales bacterium | reverse complement strand
TAATTCTCCAAATCCCGAAAGGCATGTTTACGGCATCGCCCTGCCCGTATCTTCCGCCCCGGCCGAAAAGCGGACCGAACATGCCTACTTCAAGATGATCAGGGGCGACGCCGTCGCGGATACGTTGTTCCTCTATCTGCGTACTTTCGCTCCTGAAGAAATCCCGGGCATCTACAGCTATGGCCCAATCTGGGAGAACGATCTCCCTAAAGTACTCGAGGCTGAATATCACACGGTTGTTCTCGATGCCGAGCCCGGATGCAAGATGGGCCTTATTCAGGACCTCCGTAAAAAACTCCGCGAAAACGGACTCCTGAAAATCAAGTACAGCTGCACCTTGGACAATAGGTATGATGAAGCTGTACCCCGTATGCTTCCGCCGACAAAAGAAGATGCCGAAAGGAATGGCCTGGCATATCAGGAGAGTCCGAAGCTCGACAAAGAAACCGGTCACCGCCTGCTGATCAACTCCGGTGGTCAATTCCGCCTGGACAACCTCAACATCGAAAAGGACGAACTGCAGTCCGCACTGACCCGCATCATCGATGAGCACCCACAATCATATATGATTTCGCTGCAACTTGACCGGGCAACGCCATATGACTCATTCATGGCTGCCCAGTCGGCTTTCAGGGGCGCAGTCAACCAGGTCCGGGACGCCTACTCCCGGAAGCATTTCGGGCGCTCCTACCCCAGTCTCGAACTTGAAGAAGAAGGCCTCGAAGTCCGCAAAGCCGTACCGCTCAGAATCTTTGAAGCCGATATGCGCTGAATAACCGCCCATCCGCAATACTTATCATAAACAGCGTCCCGTCCTCACCAGACTTCTCTGGCGAGGACGGGACCTTGTAAAAATGGCCGCCATCCTCAACTCAGCCTCCGTGTGAGGACGGTAATCATTATTTGCCCGAAACGCTTGCATTCCGGAGATGGTCGCTTTATATTTGTACCGTCCTGATGCCACGGTGGCGTAGGCTTTAAGTGTAGAAAGATATGGCAGCGACAGCTAAGGAGCATTCCTTCTTCGAAAAGGAAGACAGGTGCAGGCGGGTATTCGATTGGACTGTCGGGAAATACGGCGGTGTCTGGCACATGTGTACACCCGGCGAAAAGCAACCGATTATTTTCAAGAATACTGAAGACTTCAAATATGCCATGACATTGGTGGCCATGTGTGCTTACGACTGCCCCAAGGTAAAGGTCATCACCTTTGAAATCATGAGCAACCATGTGCATTTCGTGCTTTGCGGCCTCGAATCGGAAGTTCTTACCTTCTTTGCCTTATTCAAGAAACGGCTTCAACGATATCTCTCAGAAAGGGGTGAACGGACAGATTTGACATATTTTAGCTGCAAAAAGCCGATTCCAGTCGAGACACTGGAGTCACTGCGCAACCAGATCTGTTACACCAACCGGAACAATTTCGTAGTGGACCCCTGCCAGACGCCCTTCTCATATCCATATGGAGCCAACAGTTATTTTTTCACCCCAAAAGCCAAAACCCAGAAAGACAAACTCTTCGGCGATTTGACTCTCCGGGATAAACGGAATCTGATCCACGCACGTGAGCCAAACTACCCTGAATCGTTTTCCATTACCGACGGCTTTTTTTCACCGATGAATTATTGCCGTATCGATATCGGAGAGGCCGTATTCCGTGATGCAAGGCACTATTTCAACAAACTGTCGAAAGACATCGAGGCCTATAGGGACATTGCTGCAACGGTCGGCGAAAGTATTTTTTACACGGACGATGAACTCTTCGACGTACTGAGACGGATCTGCAGGGAAAAGTATGCCGGCCAACGGCCTACGTTGCTCGGTAAGAATGAGAAAATGGAGCTTGCCAGGATGCTGCACTACGACTACAACGCCGACAACGCGAAGATCATGCGGATGCTGAATCTTCCAATAGCCGTCCTTGATCAATTGTTTCCACCCAGTAGATGCGCCATCCTCAGTAGGCTTAATACCTTATCGAAATCCCGGCGTGAATGACGTTCTGGCCGCGGTCGCTGAAAACGTCACCGCTGCCATAACGGTCGATGCTGCGGCGATGCCAGCCGACTGTCAGTCCGACGGACCGGTACCATATCCCTGCGCTTACACCCAGACGCAATCCGTTGGGCATGTACATATTGTCCCTGTGCCGGTAAGAGCCAACGAACCCCTTATATATGCTGTCAAGGACATATAAGCCGGTATCCGGATCATAAACGGGAACGCCGGCCCAATATCTGTTCTGCAGGATTGCATGACCCACCCCCGGAGAAATGAAAACTCCGGTTTTCCAATCGCCGGATTCCCGGGTATAGCCGAAAGTCAGTGAAATGACCCGTTCCGCCGCTATGGCCCTGGCAGCGAGCCAGCCGGGCGTCATTGTCGTAAACTGCCCGTCCATGCCGAAAAAGTTCGTTTTTCTCGCCATATGCGCATCAATGCATCCGGACAAGCCCAACGAGAACAGATTGCCGTTCCGCATGGGGCGATACCTCAGTTCCAACAGATTCAGTTCGGCATATCCTCCGTCCGGATGGATTTGTTCAGGAACGTTGAAACGGTAACTGAAACCGCCGTTCACTTCGGCGAATGCGACTACCGACCATTTCGGCTTGATATTCTTTTTGGTGACTCCGAACAGCGGCGCCTCGAAATCCAACTTGTCTCCCTTGATCTCAGACGGGTATCCGGCAGTCTGCGCAGTCGCCGTCAGGGTCGCCAGAATGGCGGTAAGAATCAGTGTTATTCTTTTCATTATATATCAGATTTTGGTAACCTATTGTGACATAACTTTTTCTAAATCGCTACACCCAGGTGCACTCCGAATGACGGGCCGATGGTCGGACCGAAGAAGATGTTCGACTTTCCCCAGAGCCGTATGGAGAGGCCGGGCTGCCAGGAGAAAAACCATCTCATTGCCCCGACCTGCATCGGTGCCGGGTCCCGGTCGAAATTGCCGGCAAGCCGGTATACATAGGATCCTCCTCCCATGAGATCGCTGTAGAGCGAGAACCGGCGGCGTTTGTCGAGCGGAAGATAGTGCCGGTGATACAGATAGGCATCGATCATATAAGCATGGCCCGGGTATGCGTCCAGCCATACGGCCTGCCTTCCCACCCCCAGCCCGAAAACTTTATTCGGGCTGGTACGGATGCCGCCGGTCAAATCAAACATCCCAACGTGGACCGTGGCACCGCCCCTCACGCTGAATTCGGGTTTCCAGGCTTTCCTGCCTTCGGCTAAAGGATGCGCCTTGACACTTTCGAAGTAGTTGGACGTCATGAAATTTGGCTCTTCGAAGTTTAATTTATCTCCTATTTCGGTCGAAGTAGTATCGACGACCTGTGCGGCAGCCGAAAAGAACAGGAATGTTGCCAGTATCGTAGTAATGACGTATTTCATTTTTCCTTGGTTTCTTGTTTTTCAAACATGGAATGCAGGTCTTCAAGGGTGGCGACGCCTTCCAGATAGAGAAGTGTAATCTTCCAGATGTATCCGGATGGACGCGCCTGATAGCAAAGATACCTGTTGATCTTCTTGTCAGGTTTCAGTTCTATCAGGGCATATGTCAGGATGTCTCCTGTTTTTTCCGTCTGGCAGGACCGGGCGGCATCGGCATCGGCGGCCACAAGCGCCCCCACCTTCCGTGCAGTCGCCGTATCCGCCCTGAAAGTCACTCCCCGGTAGTAATCCAGTTTATAGGTGGCCATCTCCCCGCCACGGACCTCGGTGGAGACCATCAGTTCCAAGGGAACCACTTTCCCCCTGAAGACCGGGTGGCAGTTCAATCCTCTTTGGCCGAAGGCCATGAAATCGGTCATCAGCAGTATCGTCAGGCAAAGTATTATCTTTTTCATCGCTGGAACATTTCTGTCAATTGAATTTCGGCAGGGGTATCCCCCGTAAAGAAATCGGCGAGGGAAGACTCCACCGAAGCCATAATCACTTCACTCTCTGCCGTTCGCACCCCGTAAGCATAACTGACGCATATATCATCGGCGGGAGTTGACCGGCCTGCAAGCAGGCTCAGGCTGACAGCGACAACCGCCACTATGCCTGCGGCAGCGGCGGCGAAAGAATACATGCGTATCCTCCTGCCCCTGCCGGCTCTGTTTCTCCGGCCGACAGACAGGTAGCCCAGAACGCCCCTGAGTTCATCGAACTCAGGATCGTCCGTACTTGCGGCATATCGGGCCAGGTCCCGCTCTTCTTCCGGAGTGGTTTCAGCTTCCCAATAACGCCGCGCCAGTACTGTGTACTTTTCTTTATCTGTCATCTTTCAAAGCGTCTCTAAGTGTTTTGCGGGCGCGGGAGAGCTGCATCCTCACTGCTGCGGGC
>JAGCUV010000128.1 GCA_017962705.1 Bacteroidales bacterium | reverse complement strand
GATCGAGTTCGTTATCACCGAATTCAATCCCAGAAGAAGACGTATCATCGGCGACCGCAAGCAGATCCTCGTTGAGAGAAAGACGAAACTCCAGGAAGAGCTGTTCGCCCGTATCGCTGTCGATGAATTTCCGGGCCTCCGCGTACTGTTCCGCGTTCATGAGATAGTAAAAATAAGCATCCTTCCAGCGCCGGATGTCGCAATAGTAATGATAACCTTCGAAACACAACTCTACCGCCCTTTCGTTCTTGATGCGGGGGCGCAAGGCCTCCGCCGAAGCGGTGTATGCGGCGGCCATAGCCGGCATCCCCGCACGCTCGCGAACGGTATTGAGCGCTTCCACGGCTGTCAAGGTAGCTCCGGAGGCCGATCCGTCCGGTCCATAGGCTTCGTTGACCGCTTCGGCGTAGTTGAGATATAGTTCGGCCAGGCGGATAATGGGGTCGGTCAGGAGAACATTCTGATCTCCCTTGTTGGACAGGGTTCCGGTTCGTTTGTGTTCATAGTAATAGGTCTCCGACACACCGTCCGAACTGCCTTCCCGCTTGCGAAGCAACGAGTTGGTCGGCAGGCTGCCATCCTCATTCAAGTATAGCGAAGCTTCGCCGTAACCCTTCAAGTACTGCTGGTTGTAAATAACGACGAGGGGCAGGCGGGGATCCCTGTTGGCAAAAGGATCCTGTTCGTTGTATTCTCCGGCAGCGGCTGCCGCCTCACGCTCCGACACCGTGTTGAGCGACCAGCCTCCCGCCGTCTCGAAACGATCCACGAAATTTTGCGTAGGACACTGGGCGGAACTGAACGCGTTGTTGGAGAAACAGTAGCCGACAAAGGCCTGGACGCGGTCGTTGTTGTAATTGGTGGTCGACCCGCTTGTGTAAGCCCATAGTTGCTCGTCCGTATAACGGGTGCCGTAGAAATTGTCCGTATAGTTGGTGAAGGGAAGCAATTTGTACCCGAAGGCGAGGGCGGCGTTCAGCGCCTCCCAATTGGCTTGCGCCGCTTCCTCCCAAATGAGCCTGTCACCCGAGGGGTTGTTCAACGGACTGGCAGCATACAGAAGGGCGCGTCCCCGCATGCCGAGGGCGGCCACCCCGGCCGGCTTGTCCTGATCGACGGCGGACAAGTGCCCGCTGCCGCTGACGGGATCCCGGCGCATCAGGCCGGCCGCTTCGTAATGGCGGGCCGCCTCCGAGAAATCTTCTGCGCACTTGCGGCAGAACGCGGCGCTTCCCAGACGGGGCAGATCCCACTGGTCCTCCGCGCCCAACACCTTATCTATATAAGGAAGGGAACCGTAGAGGCGGAACATCTCGAAATGCGTGTATGCGCGGATGAAATAAGCCTGTGCGAGCAGGTCTTCCTTTTCTCTGTCGGTCGCGTCCTGCAGGCGTCCAATGTTGGCGATGGTCATATTGCAGACGCGGATGATTTTCCAGGAATAAGACACTTTGGCGGTGCGGGAGGCCGACTCATCGTTGTAACCGACAGCCCAGATCAAGGTGGAGCCGTCCCCCATCTTGCCCGGCTGGGATCGCTGGATACGGGACATATCGCACATATCAGTCAAGGCTTCGAGCGTCAGTTTCTGGTTGTTGCCGTGGAACCACATCGGATAGTGGGCGCGGACTGTAAAGGTGGCCGAATTGTAGACCGAATAGAAATAACTCTTGAAATTGGCGTATTTGCTGAACACTTCCTCCTCGGAAAGCCCTGATTCGGGCGATTTGTCGAGGTAGTGGCAGGCGGGAGCCAGACAGAAGGCCGGAAGCAGCGCAAACAATAGCCGCACGACACTCCGACGCGCTGAACAAAGGATATGAGCGAAACGTTCCATACTGTCAAAATCCCAATTGCAAGCCTATTTTGATGGTTCTCATATGCGGATAATCGCCCCATACCAGATAGCGGCTTTCCGGGTCGCCCTCGGGAAGGTCGCAGAAGGTCAGCAGGTTGTTGGCCGTCACATAGAGCTTGAGGGCGGAGAGTCCCAGGAAGTTTTTCAGCATCTTACCATCGAAGGTATAGGACAAATACACTTCTTTGAGGCGCAGATAGTCCGATTTGCGCCAGGATTGCCCAATCATCTTGGCATTGTAGCCGCCCGTAGTTGCGCCCTCATTATAGCCGGACCAGGATAGGTTGACAAAGGAAGATGCGGAGTAGTGAACCGCCGCGTGCGTACCGTTGGTATGAGCGGGAGACCAATAGTCCAAAGAAGCCAGGTGGGTACGGTAGTTTCCCTTATAGAACTCCCACTGATACATCTGGTCATAGATCACCCATTTGCCCGCATAGCCTTGGAAGAGGATGTTCCACTCCAGTCCTTTCCACTTGCCGCCCAGATGGAAGGCATAGGCGTAGGGTGGATAAAGCGAGCCCTCCATCCGCGTCAGGTCTTCTTTGTCGATCAGGCCGTCCGAGGTGTAGTCGAGGAATTTGTAGTCGCCCACGACCACGTCCGAGACCGATCCGGGCAGGAAGTTGCTGTGAATATCGTCGACGGAGGTCAGATAGCCGTCCCCTACCAGATAGGCCCCGGAGAGCTGGGCCCCGAGCGGCGTGCCCACCTTGCGCTGATGCGACAAAGCGAAGGGCGCATCGTCGGAATAGAGAATACGATTCTCGTTGAAGGAGAAGTTGCCGCCCACGAAAAGACGCAGGTCGGATGTTATCTGCTTGCTGTAGTTGAGTTCCACTTCGATTCCGTGCTTTTTGATCTCACCCTTGTTGAGTTCCTTCGAGGTATTGCCTACCCAAATGGGCGTGTTGTTGTCCACCGAGATGAGCATCTTGTCGCGATGTTCGTCAAAGAGGTCCACATTGATGTGCAGGTCATTGTTGAAAAAGCCGAGTTCGATGCCCAGATCGCGCTTGCGGGCCTGCTCCCATTGGACATACTGGTTGGCCCCTTTGCCTTCGATGATGGCGCCATTGGCGTCCTTGGAATACTCGCTGATATAGAGCCAGCGGTTGTTGGCGTAGTCGCTGCCGACCAGACCGTCCGAGTAGCGAATCTTGAGTTTGGACATCCAGGGCTTGAGCGGCGCGAAGAATTTCTCTTCCGAGATGACATAGCCCAACGCACCGGAAGGGAAGAAACCGAAGCAGTTCTGCGGAGCGAAACGCTCCGAACCGGTATAGCCCATATTGAGTTCGACCAGATATTTGTGCTTGTAGTCGTAGGTCACGCGCGCGACGAGCGCCTCGTTATAATAAGGAAAGTCCGAACCCTTGTCCTGCTCCTGGCGGTTGAACAAAAAGAGGGCCGTTACATTGTGTGCATCGGCAAAGGTACGGTCATAGTTGATGGAGACGTCGTAGTACAAGTCCAGGTAGTAGCCACCCTGGAGGGCGTTTTCCGCCGTGGTGTACATCGGGTTGGGAACGAACCACGCGCCGTTGTCCCCGGTCCTGCGCCAGGGATTTTCTCCCGCGTCCAGACGGGTGAAATCCAGGAACCAGCTCGGACGGCTGTATTCAGTGCGCAACGTGGAATACTTGTAGTAGGTACTCAGTGAGACCTTGGCCTGGACGGACAGCCCCTTTGTGATGAAATCCAGTTTCTGCTTGGCGATGAGGTCGGAGAATACCTTGGTGTCGGTGAGCTGGATGAAACTGCCCTTCATGATCTGGTAGTAGGGGTTGCCGGTGGTCTGGTCGGCCTCGCTGATGAGGCGGTCGCCGCTGTCGGCGGGATAATTGGCGTCAGGGACCGCAGCGAGTACCCAGGCCGGATAATACATGGGGAACTTGGCACTGGAACTGCCGAAAATGTATTTCCACATCCCTTCGTCACCATCCTGCGTCTGGGGCTTGTTCTTGATGCCCAGATTGCCGCCCAACTTGATGGAAACCAGGGTGGAAGGGGTGATGTCAAAATCCAGGTTGGTGCGGAAGTTGATACGGGAGTAAGTATATTCCGAATTGACCTTGCCGTCGTTGTATCCCTTGAAGAGCGACCCCTCATAGGTATAACCCACGGAAGCGAAGTAGCGCACGAAGTTCGTACCACCGGATATGTTGAAATTGGCATTGATGGTGGAAGCGAAAGGACGGGTCATCTCCTTGAACCAGTCCACATCCGGATAGCGCAGGCGGTTGAGCTCCGATGAGGGATTGCGGTACTCCTCCAGCACCTCCTGAGAGAGCATCGAGGAGAAGAGCTGGTCGTTCATCATCGCCGTATTGAGCAACGACATCGTGGTATAGGAATCGATGTGTTTGGGGACATTGATAGGCATCGAGAAACCGCTCGAATAGGAAAAATCCATCTTGGGTTTGCCTTCCTGTCCGCTCTTGGTCGTCACGATAATCACACCGTTGGCCCCTTTGGCGCCGAATACAGCCGTGGCGGAAGCGTCTTTGAGCACGGAAATGTTGGACACCTCGTTGGGATCAATGGAGGAGAAGTCACGCTCCACGCCATCCACCAGCACGAGCGGAGAAGAATTGTTGAAACTGGAAACGCCCCGGATGAGGATCTCCGCATCGTTTTCGCCGGGCTGGCCGGAGGACTGCAGGGTTGTCACGCCGGAGAGTTTGCCGGACATCGCCTCGGTGATGTTGGAAAGACCGGAATCCACCAGGGCGGAACCTTTGACCTGGGAAATGGCGCCGACTACGCTCTCTTTGCGCTGCTGGCCGTAGCCCACGACCACAACATCCTCGAGCACCTGCGCATCTTCATGAAGAACGATGACATAACGGGCGCGGCCGTCCACCTTCTCTTTGGTAGGAGAAAAGCCCAGACAGGATATTTCCAAAACGGCTCCTTCCGGAGCAGACAAAGTGAACTGTCCGTCAAGGTCGGTAATAGCTACCCCCCCCTGGTCCTGAAGATGGGACCCGGAGATGATGACGGTCGCTCCAATCAGGGGCTCACCCGAACTATCCTGCACGACGCCGGAGATGGTCTTGGATTGCGCGAACGCCAAGGCCAGGGAGAGCCAGATAGCCCCCAAAACTGCCATAGGCTTGCACCATGCCGTATTACATCTCCTAATTTGCATATAATCAAGGTTGTGCTCGTACACAACAATGTGCAAATTTATGCATTATTTTAAAAAAAACAAGTTTTTTCAAGAAAAATGAGACGAAATGTCATCGAATGGGAGGAGGAATGCTCCTTAAGGGAGTGGACGGTAGGTATGGCTGTCCTGCACGCCATCGGGAGAAACGACGGTGAAGGTGGTGGGACCCTCGCCCATCTTCAAGCCGGTAAATTTCCAGATGACGCCGCTGTCCTCCCCCGTGGACGCCATCCTCGCGACTTCCTTGCCGTCCTGCAAGAGGATAAGGGACTTGGCGTTGGAATAGACCGTCAGGGTAAACACCTGTCCGGCGGGACGGTAGAGCAAGCGGCGGCCGGCGATATAGACTGTTCTCACCGTTTCGTTCCACCAAGACTTGTAGAGATAGAAAACGTCTTTCTTCATCTTGCGGTCCCGGGTTACCAGCCCCTTGTCGTTGGTGTAGAGCCGTGCGGGATTTTCCACATAGTTCACGCCATCGTCGCTGTCCAGCCAGCCCTCCTTGCGGTCCGCCACGGGGAAATCGAACAAAATCCAAAGGGAAGTGAAGTTGAGCCAGGGCATACGGGCGATCTGCTGAACGTGAGATTCGTGGGAGAGGTTGCCATATTCTTCGGGGTGGCGGCGGTCATCCATATAACGACGGATGTCCTCCTCCTTCCAGGTGTGGCACCCGGGATTGATGCCCACACCATATTCAGAGATGTTGGCCGGACCCATATTGTCGCGAATCCAATGCATCAGAGGGGTGATGGGGGTGAAATCACCGGGGGTGTAGTACCACCCATAATAGCGGTTCTCGGAGTAATAATCCGCCTGGAGCGTGGTGTAGAAATCGCGCTTGAACTGGGAATCATCGGTCAGTCCGACAAAATGGGTCTTGTCCAGGCTTTTGGCATAGGCATACAGGCGGGCTGTCTCGTCTACCACGCGGCGGGCATCGAACTTGCCTTGGAATTCCTCTTTGTTGCCCCAGTTGTCCAATTCGTTCCACATTCCCCAGAAGACGATGGACGGGTGGTTGTAGAGGCTGGTAATCATCTCGCGCATCTGGGAGTGGATGTTTTCGAAATAAGCCGGGGTGGCCCGTACGCCACAGACATTCACCCAGGGAATCTCGGTCTGCACGATGATGCCCATACGGTCGCACCAGCGGAAGGCCTCTTCGTTATGCGGATAGTGGGCCAGGCGCAGGAAATTGCAGCCCAACTCCTTCACGAATGCGTAGTCGGCGGCGATGTCTTCGTCACTCAGGGCGCCGGCCTTGCCTTCGAGGTCCTGATGCATGCTTACGCCGCGCAGTGGATAGACATGGCCGTTGAGGCGGAAACCTTTGTAACGGTCGATGGAGTACCAGCGGAAACCCGTCTCCACAGCCGCGTTGTCTCCGGAAGAAAGGGACAGTTCGAAGGTATACAGGTAAGGGTCAAGAATACCGTCCCAGAGATGGGGACGCTCAAGGGCGAAGGCCTGCTCCACCTCCCGGGAACCGCCGGCCGGCACTTTGCATGGCTTTTGCGCGCTCCAGACGGCCTTTCCCTCCGCATTTTTGAGCGCGAGACGTAGTTGTACGCCGGCATTCTTGCCGCCTGCGTTGCATATCTTCGTCCGGACAAGCACCTCCGCACGATCGGCCGAGACGCTGTTGTGCGTCAGATGCACGCGGGACGGGCCGAAGGCCGCCGGATCAAAATAGACCGGGGGCAGTTCGAGCAAACGGACAGGATTGAGCAAGCCGTTGTTTTTGTTGAAGTCGGAATGGACGGGAATCAGCTCTGGATCCATCGAATTGTCACAGACGACTTCCACACGCACCTTGCCCTTGGCCGGCAGCGATACGACAAAAGGCGTATACCCACCCCGATGATCGGCCGCCAGGGAACCATTGACATAGACAAGGGCCTTTTGCGCGGCTCCTTCGAAACGCAGGAATCGCGTCATTTCCTCTTTGAAGTCAAACTCGTGCACGTAGCGGGCTTCTCCCCGATAGTATTTGGGCGAGCGTCCGTCCTGCCCGTTGCAGGAATGGGGAACCGTCACGGTTTCCCACAGCGTGCCGTCCTTGGAAAAGCGCCAGTCGCTGATGGTGATGACGGAAGATTTCATCGCTGCCTGTGACAGAAGGGGAAGAAGCAGGAGAAGAAGGGTCAAGTACTTTTTCATCTTAACTACAAAATTTATCGACCAAATATACAAATAATTTTTATAACCGTGTTCGTGCACAATCCCTATTTAAGACATAGTAAACCCCTTGTTCCTCAAAGAATTACCTCCCTGTAGTAAGGAAGATTTTCCTTGAAAACCAAATCAATGGGAATCAGGCCGGTCTGATTGGGGTCGGGTTTCCCATAAAGCAGGAGGCTGATGAGCGTCCTGACTGCGTAGAACCCTTGGGATTGGGGCCGTTGGCAAAGCAGGGCGGCGATGCCGCCATCTTCCAGGCAACGACGGTTCTGCTCCGTCAAATCGAAACCTATCAGACGGATATCTTTCCTTCCGGAACGCCTGATAACCTTCGTAACCTGGTAGCCCAGAGAGTTGAGGACGATGACGGAACGCACCTCGTGGTGCTCACGAAAGAACGTTTCCATCTCGGAGGAAAAGTTCTCGCCGGATGGAAGGGTCGTATGGAGCAGACTGCCTTCCATGCCAGACTGGCGGAAGTAGGAAAGGATACCTTGCTCGCGCACAATGGAATTGGTGGATCTCCGCTGATTTTTACGTCCGCTGTGGACGATGGCTGTTTTCTCTCCCTTCCGGCAATTCCAGAGGGCCAGGCGGGCCGCCATCCTTCCGCATGAAATCTGATCCGTACAGAAAGTGATGACCTCCTTCGCCCCCTCGATACGGGCATCTACAAATATATAAGGTATCCTGCGGCGGGTAAGTTCCCGGCAATAGGCAAGCGTTTCGTTCTGGAAAGTGGGACCTATGATGACCCCGTCCACTGCTTCGGAAAGAGCCGCCCCGAAGCACGCCTGGCAAGATGTGTTGTCGAACTGATCGTATTCCCTGTGGAGAATTTCGATGTGAATGTCAGAATACTCGTCAAGCGCCTGATTGACGCCGTCTTTCAGGGCGTCCCAATAACTGCCGCGAAGCGCCTGGGGAGTGATGAAAAGAAAACGATAACTTTTTGTCAAGGAAACAGCGGAGGTGTGCAGGTTGAACTTGTATCCGACTTGGGCGAGTACTTTCTCGACAGCCTCCGTTTTCTCCCGGGACACATTGCCCCGGTTGTGCAGGACGCGATCCACCGTACCGGCCGACACACCGGCCAGTTGTGCGATTTCTTTGATTTTGATTTGCTTTGCCATTCCCTTGACTTCGGTTATCACCGCTGACAAATATCGCAAATTTTTTGTCAAATAAAAAACAAATCATGCACTTTTGTGCACGAACACAGTCTTGCTTGTGAAAACCCGCCGCTTCCCGAAGAAGAAGCAGGCGGGGCTATATTAACCTGAGGCGGAAGCCTAAAAGTCGAAGTTGATCAGGATACCTGCAGACAGGAAGTCGTAGCGGGGGTTGTACATATCCTTCGTCCAGCCGTTAGGATTGTAGGTATCCTTTATGGCTTGGGATTTTTCCGAAGCGCCCCCCTCATAGAAGGCCTTTTTCATCCGCTGGGTCCATCCCCATTGATAGGTAAAGCGGAAACCGAAGTGCTTGGTGACCAGCAGGTCAGCGCCGGCGATGAAATTGGCGAAAGCGAAACTGCCGATAGACGAGCGTTTCTTCTCGTTCGACGAGTTGAGCGGATATCCGTTCGGTCCGTCAAAGAAGGTGAGATAGCCTTTGATACCGCCGTAAATGCGAAGAGAGGCATTGCCGAAATTCACGCCGAAGGTCGGCATGATACCGATACCCCAACTGAACATCATCGCGTCTCCCGTCGCTTCTTCGGACGGGGCGCCCGTCTTCAATTTACCAGTGTCCCACTTGCCGAAAGTCATCGTCATATCCATCCAGTTGAAAGTAATGCCGAAGGGCCCCCAGATGGGCTGGATATAATCGGAAGAAATCGAATAACCATGACTCTGGGTAAGCGTGCCCACCATTGTTTCAGGAAGCGCCCCGGCCCGCGTCAAAAGTTCCGCATTCTGGGGCCTGTTGATAAAAGGCGCATTCGTATACAACAGCGCAATATTCATCCCTTGAGGCAAGGTCAGATAATCGGCCGTCTTGTCTATGTGCTGTTCGTTGTCGAAACTATCGTACAACTGATAAAGTCCCTGGGCTGAGGCACTTGCCACCAAGCCAAGAAGGGAAAGGGTAAGCAATATCTTTTTCATAGGCTCATTCATTCAAAATCAGTATAAGCGGCGTGATATTCGATATCTGCCAGGAGATTGGCAGGGCGACAGCCGGAGAAGTCCAATTCCACCGTCTGGCCGTTACGATTGACCGTCAACTTGCCGCTGTAGGTTCCTTTCTTTCCCGATGACATCGGTTTATGATAGGTGAAATCCGAATCGGTAATGACATCGCCCTTCTTGATACCGGATTTCTTGACCAAATCGGAGGACTTGTCCAGACCGATTACTTCGGCGTTGCCGTTGAGGATAATGCCGAAATTGACAGCCGTCAACTCATTATAGAAATACCAGCCCGCCGATTTGGACTTCATCTTCTTGCGCATATCGTTGATCGGATGGTCCACCCAGGTGATAGCGACATCATAGAGATTGTCGACATCGACAGCCTTGTCCTCCGTGTAGTTGTATTTCATCTGCCAGATGATGGGAGCGACCTTTTCTCCCAGACGGGAGGCTTCCATAATGGTGACCTCCAGATAAGCCTTGGTAACGGTCGTCTTCTGGGTATAACCCCCGGAAGTGACGGTCTGGTAATTATTGGAAGTGACCGAGCCCAGATAACTCCCCTTCCAGCCATAGACGGCCTTGGAGGTGGAACCCGTCATCACCTGCTGCTCCGTCTTGGGGACATAGGTATAATCAATACTCTGGTTGGCATCTTTGGACAGGGTGAAAACGATATCGGGATTGATTTCGTCGCGTTTCATTCCGGCATTGCGGAAATTCCTGTCTATCTTTTCCAGCAATTCCTTGTCGGCCAGCACGTCGTTGGTAGAGATATACCAGTCGAAGGTCTTGAATTTAGACCAATCCTTGCTGTTGTCCTGACGAATCTTGAAACGATCTGAGGGCTTGCTGTTGCCAATGTTCTCCCACTTGCAAGTCAAGGGATGAAAACCCTGCGCCTGCATCCATACGGGATAACTGCCGTCAAATACGACCTCATAAGTCCCTTCCCTGTAGGGATGGCCCAGCACCAGCACATGCCGGCGGGGAGAACCCATCGCATCGTAGAAATCGTCGGCGCGCCAGTTCTTGGCGTCCCGGCCGTCCACGCTGACCACATAAGAGCCGTTATAAATATTACCGTCGGTAGGCTCGAAAAAACGGTTTTTGTCCGCCCGGGTGGGCGCGTCAATCAGCGCGAGGATATAATCCACCGTTTTCTGACTTTCCTTCGAATAGCAGATGCAGCCCGACCAAGTGACAGTCAAGTATTCAGGATTCCAGTTCGAAAGCCGCCGGACCTCCATCAGGTTGTTGCGGGGTGCGGCAAACACGGCACCCGCTCCGGCGAGCAAGGCCATCAAGACCAAAAGAAAACTAAATTTCCTCATAGGTGATAAATAATTAGTTAGCAATCTCAGACAAAGATACGGGGAACATTTGAGAAAAGCAAATAAAAAAGAGAGGCTGGCCAAAAAGGTTTTGACCAACCCCTCTTAATGGGAACTTATGTCCGGGGATTAACGCGAAGCCTCGAATTTGGCCATTTCTTCGTTGTAGACCTTCTCGAACTGGGCACGGTTGAAGTCAACATCAAGAATTTTCTTCTTGGCCAGCTGGTTGGCGATCTCCTCTTTCATCGCATCTTTGGACATCTCGACACAGACGAAATACATATACTGGTTGCCATCCTTCAGCACTTTCTCGGCTACGACACCGGAGCCGGCGAGTTTCTGGTCCACCACGGTACGGGCAAGTTCCTGATACTGGCTCATCGCCTCGTTGGCATCCCCGTTGATGGTGTTGCGGGCATAGTTCTCCATCACGGCACGGACGGTTCCCGCTACGGTAGAAGCGAGTTCGGTACGGGCATTCTGGATGGCAATCTTCTTGGCGATGGACAAATCCGTGCTCTTGCCATTCTGGACAGCACGCCAGTTGGACGCATCGCTCTTGTACTGGGGCTCAGAAAGGGGGACATTGACTTCCTGGAATTCATACTGGGTCGGAGCGGCCTTCTTGGAAGCGCCGCAGGCGGCCACGGTCAGAACGACAGCCGCGAGAAAAAGAATCTTTTTCATTGTTTTGATAAATTAAAGTGAATAATATATTTGACTTTTTTATACTTGAAATTGTAGGTCATCGTGATGTTGTTTTCGTCGGTAGGCAGGCAGTACTGGGTGGAATAGGCCAGACTGTACAGCCCGTCGCCGCCGTCTTTGAAGTCAATATGCTCCACCGTATCGCAGCGGGTCACCGGTACCAGCGAGGAAGTCATGTTCCGGCCATCGAGGGTCAGGTGGTAGACAAACAGTCCGGGCTCGTTGCTCACCGGCGTGACCGCGATGCGGTCCGCCGCCTCCCGGAACTGCCGTTTCAGCCCTTCGGCTTCCGACTTGCGGGTCTCATCGAAGAAGTAGGTGTTCAACGTCTCGACTTCCGCGATGTAGGCCGAAATTTTGTCGATGTTGGTGAAGGTCGCCAACGTCCTTTTCAAGGAATCCAAGCGGTCGCTTTTCTCCTTATCGTAGGCCAGAAACTGATTGACGAGTTCTTCCTGGTCAAAACGGGAGAAAGGATACTTCATAAAGCAGCGCCAGCCGCCTTCGACCTGCTCCATCCAGACATCCGCATTGGCGGTGGTCAGCCCAGTGAGGAAAGGAAGACGGGCCGCCACGGTCTTGATGTTGTCCTGGTACGCCTGCCGGGTGGTGGTTATATCCCCTTCCGAGTAAGATTCGGAGGTGAAAGTCGAAGTGGAAGAAATGTTGACGGCCACGGAATTGAGGATTTCCGACTGGATATTGCGGAAACAACGCTCCTTGGCATCCTGCTCATCGCCACCGACGGCGGACGAAATGACATAGCCGGGGACGCTGCTGTGCGTCCATTCAGGGGCCGGCTCTTTGACCGGTTTCTTCTTCCCGTGCGCCAGTGACGGCACGCAAAGCAGCATCACGCACAGGAAAGCGAATATTTTCAACGGATTTCTCATTTGTTCTCGTCTAACCATTTTTCCCATTCGATGAGTTTGGTCACCTGCTCATCGCTTGTCATTTCCTTGGCCAGGGCGGACTTCATTTCCTCCTCTACCACCCCTGCATTCGTACCATCCGCCTCAGCCTTGGCGGTACAGATTTTCTCCGCCGTGGCCAGCACATCGTCATAGCGGTCGACGCTTTGCGGAATGGCGGCCAAAGAAGCCAGGGCCTCATCATACTGTCCGTGATTGGCCAGATACTCCGCTTTTTTCAGCACATTGTCCAAGTTGCGGTTGAACGCATCGACAATGGCCTTGGAGGCATTCTGGATAAAGGAGGTCATCTTGGCGGTTTTGGGCTGGATGCGGCGCAAGGCTGCCATTGTGGCACGCTCAGGAGTCTTGTCCACGCCCGTAACGGACACCGTAGTCTCGCCGACCACCGCTTTGGTTTCCATGTCAAAAGCCACAAACTGAACGGACAGTTTCTTGACATACTGCACGGGCGCCGTGGCCGTGGCCTGGGTATCTTCCTCCGCTACTTTGGCTGTCAGCACATAGCGTCCCGAATAAGAAGCAACGCCATTGCGCATAGCCACCTGCATCAGTTTCTGCTCCATCAAATCGACAGCCGCCCGGGGAAGAAAGGCGTAGGTCTTCACAAACATCGGGGTAAAACCGACCTTCCCGGGACTGACATTGTCCGACTGGGCGGCGGCAGATAAGCCCGCGCACAGGCAGAGGGCAAGCGCCCAGATACTTTTACACAGCGTTTTCATCTTATTTTTCTCCTATTACCAACCAGACTTCGCCCAAACCTTTGGGAACGGATTTGACCACCAGGTTATAAGGCTCTTTTTTCAAGAAGCGAACCAAGTCATTGGCAAAACCGGCGGCATCGATGGCCCTCGGCTTGCCGTTCAGACCTTCCTTGAACAGCGGAATGCGCACCTGGGTAAACTTCATCATATTCTCGGTCTTTTCCGGGGAGCCATACCGGCCTTGCACCGCATTCTCCGAGAACCACAAGTCTATGATTTCCGACAATTCGGCTTCCTGCCCGTTGTAATCGAATTCGGTCTCGAAATCAACGGGAGAACTATCGAAACGATAGAGGGCGACCGTCACTTCGCGACCGTTCGCGAACATATCATCGAAGTGGTTCTGGAGCCCTTTCAGGAAATTATCCTTGAAACTCAACACCGCTTCCGTCAGCAGCACATTCATCGGGGCGTTGGCGGTGGAACCGGTGCCCACATTGCCCGAAATGATGGTGGAGGTATAGGCATCGACGGCCGTCAGGTTGAAGGATACCTGCTTGTTGGGGCCGTTGCGGCGAACCGTGAAATCCATATCGAGGATAATATCGGGTTTGGCAGTACGGCGCAAGCGATCGAGGGGACTCTCCGAAATCTGGGCGCCGGAATCCTTGCTCGTCAGCACGGACAACTCGGCGGAACCGGTCTGAATCTTCTTCAGTTCCTGCTCCAAGGACTTGAGGGGAAAGCCGTTCTCCGCCATAAAGTCCGCCATCGTCGAAATGACGGCCCGCATATCTTCGTTCTTCATCGCGGCCTGGTAATCGGGCATCGGGACCTTCTTCCCCATATCGTCATAGGTCGTCACACAACCATTCCGCTCGCACCAGGCATCGCTGGGCTGCACCATAATCACCGGCTTTTTCGCCTGGGAAAAAGCGGGTGCGGACAGCATCAAACCCAGAAAAAGGGTACAAATAATCTTTTTCATAACTTAAAAACCACTGTTAAGGGAACGAATGATCCCGTCGTCTTCCAATTTCTTCTTCAGGTTGTCGTACATCACTTGGACGCGCAGGGCGATTTTGTAGCCGCCCTTCACTTTCAGTTTGTCCGGACCGGAGGGCTTGCCGCCGTCGGAAGTGACATTGATATAGGCCAGCCAATCTCCGCCGGGGGCGAAAAATTTCTCAAAATACTCCAAGTTGTTTTCCAAGATGCTGTTGTCGCGAACCAACGCGGGCGTCGCATTGGCGCCTTCCGCCGTATTGGCAGGCAACCCCCGGAAAATGCAGGCATGCACGGCGTTCTTCTTGGCCTGCATAATGGCATCGTCCTCTTTCTTGGCGAAAGCCCACACTTTGACATACTTGGTGCCGGGCGTTCCGACCTTGAGGGTCGTGATTTCATAATTTTCCCAACTCTTGAACGACTCTTTGCGTTCGTTTTTCTTGCCGTAGAGTACGGCTGAGGCCATCAGAACGGCCAAAGTCAAAAGAAGTAATTTTTTCATATCTTTTAGAAACAATATCTTATACCGCCACCGAAGTTCACCCCGCTCTTGTGCTGACGGGCTCCCATCGAATTGTTGACCTCATTGTAAACGCTGCCCTTCAAGAACAGGAAACTGTAATCGACAATGCCGAAAATCTGGAAAGGATAGGGCAGGATATTCACCTTGAGGCCCACATCCCCGAACCAGCCCGTGGAATCCGTAAACAATTTTTTCTTCTTGGCCTCGTCGTCTTTGAAGTATTTTTCCAACTGGGAAGAGCTCACGTTGTCCATACCGACCGCCACGTAGGGGGTAAATTCCACATAACGGCTGAGGTGCAGGCCGAAGCCATAGCCGAAGGACACATTGACAAAGAAGAAATCGGTGATGGGCTTCCCGTCCAGCGCATAGGGAGAAGCGTAATCCGCTTTTTTGAATACGCCCAGCGAGCCGAAATCAAAACCGAAATTCAGGAAGAGGTACTGGCACATACCCGCCGTATTGATGGAGAGCAGGTAGTCCAGGCCGACATTGAAATCGGTCATATGGCTGAGACTGTATTTATAATAAGGATAGACGCTCAAACGCGCATCGCGGCTCTGCTGGAGCACCTGGCCGTCTTCCACGGTTCCGTAGCCGCCCACCTGATAGAACTCGGTAGGATCGGACTTCTGGGCGGCCGTCTTGCGGGCGTTGTTGCCAATCTTCGTCGCACGGACATAGCCCGTCTTCTTGGAACTGATATGGCCCTGTTCATCGGCCACATAGCCCCAGACCTGATAACGGTCGCCGTTGCGGATGCCCTCTTTGGTGCCAATCTTGGAACGCAGGGGGTGCACATCGCAGATGGTCGCCTTGACCTGCCATTCATCGATGCTCTTCTCCAGGGACTCCATCAGATTGGAATAGGAGGAAGACATCGCGGAAGCGACCTTGTTTTGCGCATTGACCGTGGTGGTGTGGACGGCCCCGGCCACCCGTTTCAAAGCAAACGTATAATTATCCCAGGCCGCTTTCTTGGCCGCTTTGACCTCGTCGCTGTCATCGCTGTATATCCAGCATTTCTCATAGAAATCCGCCAGCACGTCATCGGAGATATCGACTTTGAAAACATAGGCCATTGATTGGACTTTCCAATATTCGTCCTGTTTGCCATTCTCCGTCTGCTTGGCCGGAACATATTCCACGGCATAGTCGAATACCGTCACATAACTCTGCCGCAAAAGTTTGCCGCCGGAGGCCTGGATGGCATACATCCCGACCTGGGTGCTGGTAGCGTCGGCCATATCTTGCGCCTTGGCGTTGTACACGCCCCGGGACTTGAGCAGTTCGTCATCCATCATTCCGCTTTTCCTGCGGTTGAACACGAAGGCTACAATCCGCTTGCCCACCTGCTTTTCAGCCAACAGCGCCACCACTTCCTCGTCCGTGGCATTCTTGGTACGGCTCACCTGGGTGCGGATGGTCTTGACGGCAATTTTGTTGGCGTCGAATTTTTCGCCGATTGCCTGGCTCAAAGCCATATTCTCAATGGCGTCGTCGTACTGGTCCCCTTTCAGGAGATAAATCAGCGACAGGGAATTGCGGTTGTAATCCGCGTTGATGAGTTTGGAAACCTGCGCCGCCGTCTGCGCCGAAGCCCCTATCGCCCCCAGCAGGAACGCTACCAAGCAAAGAAATCGTTTTTTCATATCGTGTTTATTGGTTTTATTGACAGTATATTTGCAAAGGTAAATAAAAATCAGCAAATAAGAAAGCCGGACGCCGTCAAATTGCATCCGGCTCGACGATGTGGGACAAGACGGCGAGGAGGGTCAGCTTCCCGACGGAACGGGTGCCGAGTTTCTCGCAGATGTGGTTGCGGTGAAAGATGGCGGTCGCAACGGAAATGCCCAGCGCATCGGCGATTTCCTTGTTATACAATCCCTTGACAATCAGGGCGAGCACTTGTTTTTCCCGGGGAGAGAGTTGCGCCGTCCGCTGGTACGCGGAATCTTCGGACGGGCCCGGGGTACCGCTCCGGTGCAGATGCAGAATCTTGGCAATGAGTTCCTTTTCCGGCAGAAAGACATCCATCACCTTGAAACCGGCCTCGACAAAAGACTCGCCTGCGCCCCGACAAAGGACGATGGTCTCCGCCTTGAGCGTCTCAAACTCTCCGATATGCGCCATCACGATATCCTGTGACACGAAATAATGGATGAAATGCCGGTCGCAGTCCGCGATGAAATCCTCCATCGACGGGAAAGAAAGAAGTTCCACCGTCGGAAAGATATCCCGCAGGATATCCCCCAGCGCAATCCGGCTCAGGGTCGCCGGGTCTATGATGGCGATACAAGGATTCATCGGTGACAAAGTTAGCAAAAAAGTCGGAACCTTTTTCGAAAAGAACAGACTATCATTTATGTGGGTTGTTTCGGCTTGTCTTTTCCGCTATCTTTGCGGTCCGAATGATTACCGCAGCCATCCTTCCCTTGTTGATTGCCCTTTCCGACACCCTCGGTGCCGCCACGGTATCGTATTCCAAGCATATCGAATCGGTGAAAGAGACGCTGTCCGCCGTATCGGATTTCAAACGGGAATGGCTGGAAACGGGCGGCACCCTCGCCCCCAAGGGACTTTCGGCCGCCGTCCCCAATCTGTGGATGCCGGATTACGGTTCCGCAATGACCTCGTCCATCTATATGCGGGGATTCGGCTCCCGCATCGACAATCCGGCCCTGGCGCTGTATGTAGACGGCGTACCCGTGGTGGACAAAAGCGGCTACGATTTTGACTTTTTCGACATCCGGCGCATCCAGGTGCTGCGCGGTCCGCAAGGCACGCTCTACGGTCGGAACGCGATGATGGGCGTCATCTCCGTCTCCACCCTTTCGCCGTCGACGTATCAGGGATTCAGGGCGAAAGTGGAATATGGCAGCCGCAACCACATCCGGGCGACGGCCACCCTCTACAAGGGAAACTGGAGCGGGATGGTGGGCTACCGGCATTCGGACGGATTTTTTACCAACGCTTACGATGGACGCGACTGCGACCGCTACGACGGCATACAGGGAAGGCTGCGCTTTTCCAAAAATTTCGGGCAGGGAACGCAATTCGACAACATCCTGTCGCTGTCCGCCCTCTCGCAAGGCGCCTTTCCCTACCGAAGATGGGTGGACGGGACGCTCCGGCCGGTCAACTACAACGACCCGGGAGCATACCGGCGGATCTGCGTGAACGAAGCCGCCGTCATCAAGCACAAAGGAAACGTGCTGGACATCCATTCTTCGACGAGTCTCCATTGGCTCTCGGACCGGATGAATATGGACCAGGACTACACGCCGGAGAGCATCTTCACGCTGGAACAGCGGCAGAACCAGTACGCCCTCACCCAGGACATCAGTTTCCGCCCCGTCCTCCATCCGGATTGGTGGAACAGCCAGACGGGAGCCTTTCTGCTGCTCAAATACAACGCGCTGTCCGCTCCCGTCACCTTCAAGGAAGCGGGCATCAAAAGCCTGATTCTGGACAATGCCAACGCCGGCATTCCGGATATGCTGGGCATCCTGGACATCACGGAAAAGACCTTTCCGATTTTCAACGATTTCGGCATTTTCACCGCCAACGCCGCCCTTTACCACGAATCCTACTGGACCGTCGGCAACTGGCGGTTCGTCACCGGAATCCGCCTGGACTGGGAGTACGACCGGATGGACTACCGCTCCGAAAGCACGATTCACTATCTCCTGCCGCCGGCCCTGCCCGACCCCAGGCCGCTCAATACGCTTTATATCGGAAGTGAAAACATTCCCTCCTTCCAGGTCCTGCCGAAAATCGGCGTCAGTTGCCGCCTTGGCGAATGGACCCTGCGGGGCACCCTGTCCCGGGGGTACAAAGCCGGCGGATTCAACACGCAAATCTTCTCCGACATCCTTCAGAAGGAGATGATGACGAATATGATTAAAGATATGGGCTTTATTCCGACCGGAAAAGAGGATGTCTCTGCGGCCAATACGAAATACAAGCCCGAATTTTGCCTGAACGCGGAACTGGGATTTCAGTACAGCCACGACTGGGCGAAGGACCTGCGCCTCGCCGTCGATGCCTGCGCTTTCTACATCGACTGCACCCAGCAGCAACTCACGGTTTTTCCGCCGGGAAAAAACACGGGCCGGATGATGACCAACGCCGGCAAGTCCCGGAGTTTCGGAGCCGAAATCAGCCTGTCAGCCCGCATCCGGCAGTTTTATACCGACATCGATTACGGCTATACGAACGCCCGCTTTGTCACCTTCAACGACGGAAACCGGGACTATGCCGGAAAGCGGATTCCCTATGCGCCGGAACACACCCTGAACGGCCGCCTGGGGGTGGAACTGCCGCTGGGCTCCGGCCCCGCCCGCTCGCTGCAACTGCAACTGGAAGGGAAAGCGGCCGGACGCATCTGGTGGAACGAAGACAACTCGCTTTCGCAGCCTTTCTACGCCGAACTCGGCGCGTACATAGGACTCGCCCTGGACGGGTACACCCTATATGTACGGGGCGACAATCTCACCAACACGCAATACGGACTCTTTTATTTCAAATCGATGGGAAACGAGTTTTTCCAGACTTCTCTTCCCATCCGGGTACGATTGGGAATATCTATTAATCTATAAACGTTATGAAACAGAAATTTTTGATTTTCGCGGCTCTGGCCGCACTTGTCGCAGGATTTACCGCCTGCAACAAACAGGAGACCCCGGCTTCGGACGACAGCCGGAAGCAAGGTTTTGAAATTGAAAATGTCGTGGTGGACATCACCTTGTCGCAAGACAACGCAAAGGCGAGCATCACGCTCAAAGACATCCGCTTCTCCGAGCAGATGCCGTTACTGATCACCTTGCGCATCCCCGACGTTCCTGTCACCCGGCAAGGGGAAAACCTCAACTTCAACTGGAACGATACGGAAAACGCCATTACTCCGATTGCGATTGTGCGTGGACAAGAAACCGCTTATGAGGCCTACAAAGTAACTACCGTCAACGGCGCAGTCGAACCGGATCCGAAGGATGGTACGAAAAAGGTCTGCAACCTGTCCTCCATTGCCTTTGTCGGGACCAACCCGGAGAAACCGGCGAATGTCACCACCTCCTTCCAAGGCAACTTATTGGAGAACTTGCAATTCAAAGGAACCTTCCGGGTGGAATAAGTTCATTGTTGGCCGTTTGCGGCGTAAAGTATAAATAACTGATATTCAAATTAATACACAAAATGCCCCCTCTGGTTTGCGAGGGGGCATTTCTTATAAATAGCGTGTAATCAAGCGGTTACACTTTACACCGTTGTAGATTCCACCGTCACCGTACGGCTGGCGGCAGGCCGGCTTATTGCTCGTCGGGAGCGTCGTTGCCGCCGTTGGGATTTCCGCCGCCGTTACCGCCGAACGGACCGCCCTGGCCACCGAAAGGATTCTGTCCTCCGAACGGATTGCCGCCTTCGGGGCCGCCCTGAGGGCCTCCCTGGGCACCGCCCTGCGCGGCTTTGGCCATATCCTCGGAGGCTGCGTGCCAGGCCGCTTCCAGTTCGGCATTGTACTTGTCGATACCGGCAACATCTTTGGCCTCGACCGCCTTCTTCAGCTCGGCGCAAGCGCTCTCGATGGCCGCCTTCTTCTCATCAGGAATCTTGTCGCCATACTCCTTGAGGTTCTTCTCGGTCTGGAAGACCATCGCATCACCGCCGTTGATCTTGTCGATGCGCTCCTTCTCCGCCTTGTCGGCCTCCTCGTTGGCCTTGGCTTCATCCCGCATCCGCTGGATCTCGGCATCGGACAGACCGGAGGACGCCTCGATACGGATGTTCTGGGCCTTGCCGGTCGCCTTGTCAGTAGCGGACACATTCAGGATACCGTTGGCGTCGATATCGAAGGTCACCTCAATCTGAGGAATGCCACGGGGAGCGGGCGCAATGCCGTCGAGGTGGAACTCACCGATGAGTTTGTTGTCCTTGGCCATCGGACGCTCGCCCTGCAGCACGCGGATTTCAACGGAAGGCTGGTTGTCGGCCGCCGTAGAGAACACCTGGCTCTTCTTGGCCGGGATGGTGGTGTTGCTTTCGATGAGCTTGGTCATCACGCCGCCCAGGGTCTCGATACCCAGTGACAAGGGAGTCACGTCGAGCAGCAGGACATCCTTGACATCGCCCGCGAGTACACCGCCCTGGATGGAGGCGCCGATGGCGACCACTTCGTCGGGGTTGACGCTCTTGTTGGGCTCTTTGCCGAAGATTTGTTTGACCTTCTCCTGAATGGCAGGAATACGGGTCGAACCACCTACGAGGATAACCTCATTGATATCGGAAGCGCTCAGACCGGCATCCGCAAGGGCCTTGCGGCAAGGTTCGGCCGTCCGCTGGATCAGGTTGTCGGCCAGCATCTCGAATTTGGCACGGGTCAGCGTCTTCATCAAGTGCTTCGGCATGCCGTCCACCGGCATGATGTAAGGCAGGTTGATTTCCGTAGAAGTCTGGTTGGACAGCTCAATCTTGGCTTTCTCGGCCGCCTCTTTCAGACGCTGGAGGGCCATCGGGTCTTTTTTCAGGTCGATACCGCCGTTCTCGGAAGCGAATTCCTTCGCCAGCCAGTCGATAATGACCTGGTCGAAATCGTCACCACCGAGGTGGGTATCACCGTTGGTGGAGAGCACCTCGAACACACCGTCGCCAAGCTCCATGATACTGATATCGAAGGTACCGCCGCCGAGGTCATAGACCGCCACTTTCATATTGCTGTTCTTCTTGTCCAGACCGTAAGCCAGGGCTGCAGCCGTCGGCTCGTTGATGATACGGCGGACATTCAGGCCCGCGATACGGCCGGCCTCTTCGGTGGCCTTACGCTGGGAGTCGGAGAAGTAAGCGGGCACCGTGATGACCGCTTCGGTCACTTCGCTGCGCAGATAATCTTCGGCCGTTTTTTTCATCTTCTGAAGAATCATAGCGGAGATTTCCTGGGGAGAATACAGACGTCCGTCAACATCCACCCGTGGAGTGTTGTTGTCGCCGCGCACGACCGCATAGGGCATACGGGCGATTTCCTGACCCACCTGGTCGTAGGTCTCACCCATGAACCGCTTGATGGAGAAGATGGTCTTCTTCGGGTTGGTGATTGCCTGACGCTTGGCCGGGTTGCCGATTTTTCTTTCGCCGCCGTCCGTGAACGCGACCACGGAAGGGGTCGTTCTTTCGCCTTCGTTGTTGATGATAACGGTAGGCTGGTTACCTTCCATCACTGCCACGCAGGAGTTGGTGGTACCGAGGTCAATTCCAATAATTTTTCCCATAATATTCTTAATTTTATTTGTTTCGTTTTATTCTTTCCGTCCGTCACTCTGACCGGACGAAACAGGAATAACGAAACTTATGCCAGAGGCCAAAACCTCCCGCCACACTGACAATTTGGCAGAAAAACGGCTTATTCCCAGCAGAAATCCGTCACATTTTTCAGGCCCGTCAAGCCGAAATAGGCACTGACGACCTCCCCTTTCAACCAGACCTTCCGGCCGAGATGTTCGGGGTGGTCCGGCAGATTGAGGGCTTCGCGCACCGCCCCCGCCGGAAGTTGCACCGACAGGCACGCCTCCTTGCCGGGGATGCCGAGCGAATCGGCCAGGGCCAGATGGGTCGCCACGCTGAAAGGGGCTTCCAGACGGATGCCGGTCGCGCTCTGGGTCAGGTCGCCGCCCACGATGTAGCCGCGCACGCAGACCTTCTTCTCTCCCACCCTCAGGCGGGCTTGGGTGATGGTACAGGAGCCGGTGGTGTCAAAGACGGCTTCGGCCTCGCTGCCGGGCGCCGCGGCCCGTTCCCCGTCTTGCAGCCAGTCACAGGAAAGGGCCGTCAAAAGCAAACACAGAAAACACAGTTGTTTCATACGCATACACATTTAATTATACAAAAAAAGAACACCCCGAAGATAGGGTGCTCTTTTGATGAAAGTCAAAAAGTAAAGAAAAATTTTTCTAAATCTTTACCTTTTTGTGAATTTGCAATTTTTTCAGCCCGGAAACCGACCTATTTGGCCAGAGCGGTGGCAACGTCCACGGCGCAGGCGACGGTGCAACCGACCATCGGGTTGTTGCCGATGCCGAGGAATCCCATCATTTCTACGTGCGCGGGAACGGAGGAAGAGCCGGCGAACTGGGCGTCGGAGTGCATACGGCCCATCGTATCGGTGATACCGTAGGAGGCAGGACCGGCGGCCATATTGTCGGGATGCAGGGTACGGCCTGTACCACCACCGGAAGCGACGGAGAAGTAAGGCTTGCCCGCGAGGACACGCTCCTTCTTGTACGTACCGGCAACGGGGTGCTGGAAACGGGTCGGGTTGGTGGAGTTACCGGTGATGGACACATCTACGCCTTCTTTCCACATGATGGCGACACCTTCGCGGACATCGTCGGCACCGTAGCATTTGACCTTGGCGCGGGGACCGTTGGAGTAGGCAATCTCACGGACGACTTTCAATTCGCCGGTGAAATAGTCGAACTGGGTCTGCACATAGGTGAAACCGTTGATGCGGCTGATGATTTGGGCGGCGTCTTTACCCAGACCGTTGAGGATGCAACGGAGGGGTTCTTTACGCACCTTGTCCGCCTTGGCGGCAATCTTGATGGCACCTTCGGCGGCGGCGAAAGACTCGTGACCGGCGAGGAAGGCGAAGCATTTGGTCTCTTCGCGGAGCAACATCGCGGCAAGGTTGCCGTGGCCCAAACCGACCTTGCGGTCGTCGGCGACGGAACCCGGGATGCAGAAGGACTGCAGACCGATACCGATGGCCTCGGCGGCGCTCTTCACTCCTTTCTTGATGGCGATGGCGGAACCGACCACATAGGCCCACTTGGCGTTTTCGAAGCAGATGGGCTGCGTCTCTTCGCAAGTCTTGTAGGGGTCAAGTCCGTATTTTTCGCAAATTTCGTTGGCTTCTTCGATGGAAGCGATGCCATTGGCATTGAGGGCGGCGAGGATCTGCTTGATGCGACGGTCCTGGCTTTCGAATTTGACTTCTCTAATCATAACTTGAGTCTCCTATTCTTTACGGGGGTCAATGTATTTCACGGCTCCTGCCTCTTTGCTGAAACGACCGTAGGTACCGGTGACGGCTTTGAGGGCCTCGTTGGCATCCACGCCTTTCTTGACTTGCTCCATGAATTTGCCGAGGTGGACGAATTCATAACCGCAAATCTCGTCGTTCTCATCCAACGCCAGGGTCTTGATGTAACCTTCTGCGAGTTCGAGGTAACGGGGACCTTTGGCCAGGGTGCCATAGAGGGTACCCACCTGGCTGCGGAGGCCTTTGCCCAGGTCTTCCAAGCCGGCGCCGACGACGAGGCCGCCTTCGGAGAACGCGGACTGGGTGCGTCCGTAGACAATCTGGAGGAAGAGTTCGCGCATCGCCGTGTTGATGGCGTCGCACACGAGGTCGGTGTTGAGCGCTTCGAGGATGGTCTTGCCGGGAAGAATCTCGGAAGCCATGGCTGCGGAGTGGGTCATACCGGAGCAGCCGATGGTCTCGACCAGGGCTTCGACGATGACACCGTCCTTGACATTGAGGCTCAGTTTGCAGGCACCCTGCTGAGGGGCGCACCAACCGATACCGTGGGTGAAGCCGGAGATGTCGGCGATTTCTTTGGCTTTGACCCATTTGCCCTCTTCGGCAATGGGAGCCGGTCCGTGATTGGGACCTTTCTGTACGCAGCACATATGCTGCACTTCATTTGAGTAAACCATAATCTATAAAGAGTGTTATAAGTTTAAAAAAGCGGGACTTCAAGGCTTCCGCCCCAAAATCCCACAAATTTAAGAAAAATTTTTAGATGCTGTCTACATTTTGTTGCGCGAAAATATAGTGTAAAGCAGAATTGCTTGACTATCGGTTATTTACAAGAAATTCCCCACATTAAACCAGATGGGGCATTTCTCAAAACTTTATAATAGTCAATGAATTACACTTTTCATCCCGTTGAGAGTTTTATGCGATAGAGGATATCGTAACCATCCTCCAGATGTCAGACTAATGCTTTGCCCGCTGCAGAGGCATCCGCAAAAAAGCTGCAATTTGTTCCGGGAAAGCATCCGTCATCTTGAGCAGGCGTTGGAAAATGAGAAATTTTTCGTTGACGGATAAAGCCAACACATCATGAACATCATGAAAGCCCAACTCTCCGACGACCAGCGCTGACATTTTGGCGTAATATGAATCTGACTTCCCGATAAAAAGCTCGTTTATATCGTATTCGCTTCCTGTATTGGTATGCATGGCGGTCAGCATAGCGTCATAGCCATCAAAAAATCGAAGGGCTGAGGGATAGTCCAACATATTGTATGTGCTGACAATAATATCGACCAATTGGTCTTTTTCCTTTCTGCAGAGCGGCGAAAAGAGATTTTTCAGCAATTGATAGGATAAAGGAAGCCCCCTTTCATACCGCGAAAGTACGACTTTCCTGGCATTGCTCAGCGCATAGGAGGCTTTCCGCGCCACATACTTGTCTGAAAATGGATGATTGCTGACCGCATAAGCGAGAAAATTCCATCGATACTCTTCCGCAGTCTTACATAGGCGGCGTTCAGGAGCATTGTTACCCACATAAATCAGATTGGACCTTGCATGCTTGTCGCCTATTTTGGGAGCACAGCCAAATTGCGGCTCAAATAAAGGTCCGGAACAATGACAAACTTGGTTATGAATCCGCGAGAATCGGGAACTGTAATCCCTGACGAAAGCAGTCAATTCTCCTTTTCCCTCTTCAACGATGGACAGATGAAGATGATCTGCCATCAGGCACAGTGAAAGCAAACGAACTTTGTGCTTGGATGCCACAACGGACAACACGGTAAAAAACACCAGAAAATCACAGACGCAATAAAAAATGAGTACACGGCCCACCGTCCTTTGATAACAGTGGTGCAAGACATCTCTGACGATCCGCCTCCTTGAATGATTCATAATAACGGTTTTTGGGCACCCTTCCCAAGAATCCGCCTGTTTGTTTCCTCAAGAATGGCAAATAATCGTTACGGCCGTATCTATGCCCGGTAAGATGCCGTAATTGCCACAAATATCGCTAACTCTCTTGACACTTGCAAGTGTTATTTGCAACTTTTCCGCCGATTATGCTCCACGCACAGCAGCTGGCAGTTCTCTGCCACGGTCTTTCCGCCTTCCACCCAGGGAGTGATGTGGTCGGCCTCCATTTCGTCAATCTCCCAATGCGTTTTCTCCCGGTGCTCAGCTACGCAGTGAGGACAGATGCCGCCCTGGCGCTCATAGACCTCACGTTTTACGGCATCTTCAAAGGCGCGCAGGTTCAGGTATTTTTCGTTGCCCGTTAAAACATACTGGTAGATGCCGGACTTCTTCTGCACCTCGGGGTCCTGCATCAAAGCTGCAACTTTAGCTTCCAGGGCGGCGGTGTCGAGCGGTTTTTTGCCAAATTCGTTGTAGATCTCGCCCCAAGGCAGACCTTTCATCTCTTTCCGGTAGATGGGGAAAATGGTCTTCACCCAGTTGATGACGCTGGTGTAGTAAAGCCACAACTCATTGCAGTTGGGGTCGTGCTGACGGTCGGCCATATACTGCTCAATGTTGCCACCGGAAATCCACTTGAGCACCAACTCCAGCAGGCCCTGACGGTTTACCTCCACCCGTACATACTTATCGCCCAGGCCAATACCGGCACAGTTCGTCTTGGAGAAGTGCCGCTTAGCATCTGTCAGCCAGGCGCCGGTATAAACGGCATTACGGAGTTCTTGGTCCGACAGTTTTTCCCCGGCAATATTCACAATCTTGAACCAGTCCAGCTTCTCTGAGTCCGTTCCCTCGCAGAAGTAGACCATCATTTTGTAGTCCAGAATCTGCGCCTGCTGGTCGTCAGTTAGGGTATGGAAATATTTCTCGCCAATGGAGAAATCATTGTTAAGATACTGGCAAATGGAAATGGTCCGCTGCTGCCCGTCCAGCACCTCGAAGTTCCCGTCCTCCTTCTTTACCCAGTACATGATGTTGAGCGGGAAACCGTGACGCACGGTGTTGATGACTTCCTCGCGCTGTTTGCCCGTATAGACAAACTCACGCTGATATTTGGGCCGTACATCCAGTCTGCCACCGTAGGCTACTACGCCCTCTTCCTGGGAGTCAAGATAGCCCGCGAAGAGGTCGCGGATAGTAATTTCGTGAAGTGAGATGATCATACTATTGCTTCTTTCGTATTGCTATTCTGGTATATAGTTCTTTACCATTGAGAATCGGTTTTGCCAAGTCATATTTGTTGTCGCATCCGTGGTTGAACACGCCGACAATCTCAAATTGTTCAGGACAATACTTGTACATGAAGGTAATAGGGACACCCATTACTCCATCATAATCACAAGGGATATCGGTTGTCTTATCCACATTGATTGCATCGAAATTGTCATATTTGGGATAATCGGAAGGGTTGAATTTTTTATACAGAATTAGTTCCTCGTGGCGTTTCTGTATCTCAAGATTGGTGTACCATACGACACCGGATACACGAATCATCCCAGACTTATGGTCTCCAGCAGTCGCGACATCTTCATAATTGCTAATAAAGTGAGCGGCTCCCCCCGCAAAGCCATATCCAAGCCACATCTTGTTCTCTTGTATCAGAGGAAAAACTTCCTTGTACTTGAGGGCGTTCTGGTGGCCAATGATAATAAACTTCTTATCGTATTTGATAAGTTGAGCCACATACTCACGGAAGAGGCTAAAGGGTGGATTCGTACAAACGATATCGGCTTGCTTCAAGAGTTCTATGCACTCTTCACTACGGAAATCTCCGTCTCCTTTTAGTGGAAGGACTTCCATCTCAGAGGGGTCAGGCACTTTATTTCCATTCTTGTCGCCTTCGTAGATGATATATACCGCCTGCTCGCAGGTATTCATCGAGAACAAGTCCGGTTCATTGTTTTTATAGCAAGTTGCGATAAGTCGTTTGAGACCCAGAATCTCGAAATTGAGGGCGAAATACTTGAAAAAGTTGCTGACACGAGGGTCATCACAGTTGCAGAGGACTGTTTTGCCCTTGAAATGAGGCCTATAGTGCCGCAGTTCGTTTTCTATATCCGACAGCTGGGTATAGAATTCGTCCTTTTTCGCGGTCTTGGCCGTGTTCAGGAGTTTGTTGGCCATAAGTTGCGCTTTGTGGCACTTGCGACTTACCCGGGAAGCGGCACCTTACGACAAAAAAAGCATGGACCTTTCTAATCCATGCCCTTGGCCGTAGGATGCCGCAAAACAAGATAAGTCCAGTCCACGCAAAGCGCAGACATTTACTGACCTATCCGGCGTTTTGCATTGAAATTTCCTACGTTTCAGGGCAACCGAATAAATAGCAAATGCTATGTTGTTAATATGTTAACAAAACTCGTAGTTGAGCTTGCCGGGACAAAGATACGAGCAAGGCAAGAGAAAAACAAATTTATTTGTTAGCCGGGAAGCATAAACCGGCAAAGCAGGGATTATGCGCAAGCCGGGAGTCATCGCAACAGTAGGAGACACCGGAAAAGTGAGTGTCACCGCGATAGTGAGAGATGCCGCAATAGTGGGAAACACCCCGAAGGGAGTGCGAACGGACTTTTTTTTATGGAGTGAGCGCCCCTTCGGGGGTGTCCCGGAGTTGGAAGGGACTGCTACGACTCCTTTTCGGGAGTGTCCCGGAGTTGGAAGGGGTTGCTACGACTCCTTTCGGGGATGTTCCGAAGTCTGGAAAGAACTATTCCTAGATGTTTCCATAAGTTGAAAGTGGCCGGCATCATTTTTAGCGTAAAGTGGAACCGCTTGACTATCGGTCATTTACAAGAAAAGCCCCCTGCTTATCCACAGGGAGCATTTCGCCTATTAGCCTATAAACAAACAAGTTACACTTTACGCCTCAAAAACACTTCAACGCCTCACGCCTTCAAATACGCATCCTCGACCACTTTGCGGCTGCGGGCGATGAAATCGGAGAGAGCCTTGCCTTTCAGCATACCGGAAGCAAGAAGAGCCAGGTCGCAGAGCTGGGCGAGCAGTTCGTTGCCCTTCGCATAGGCCTCGACCGCCTCTTTGTGCGCAGCGGCTGCCGCATCTTTCTTCTCCTGCACGGCCTTCTTCTCCTCTTCGGTGGCCTTTTCGGGGGCGTCGGCCACCACTTCGGCCGCCGGCACTTTCTCAGCCTCTTCTTTCAGAATCTTGTCCACCAGCGGGTGATCCACATTGACGTTGATGGTATAGGAAGCCGGCATCTCGCCGTAGAAGTTCATACCGCCGCCCAGCGCGCTCATTTCGCGGTAACGACGCATGAATTCATCCTGGGTAATCAGCACGGCATCCGCATCGACGCCCATTTTCGCAGGCTGAACGAAATAATTGTTCTCTGTCGGCAGCACGGCCTTGAAGAGGGTGCTGAGGTCGGTGCGCTGCCCGTCGCTCATCTCCACCTTGGCATCTTCCTCTTTCTTGATCAGCTTGTCGATGCTGTCGGAGTCCACGCGGACAATGCGGCATTTCTCCATCTTGCTCTCCAGCAGGTTGACAAAGTGCGCATCCAGCTGGCAGTCCAGCCACAGCACATCGTAGCCTTTGTTCTTGGCCGCCTCGATGAAGGAATACTGGGCCTCTTTATCTGTCGCATACAAGATGACCACTTGCTGGTCCTTGTCGGTCTGTGCAGGCTCGACAGCCGTACGGTATTCGTCAAGGCTGTAGAATTTTCCTTCTGTATTCTTGAGCAGGCAGAATTTCATCGCACGCTCGCAGAATTTCTCATCACTCAACATACCGTACTCGATGAAAAGCTTGAGGTTGTCCCATTTGCTCTCCAGTTCGGCTCTTTCTTTCTTGAAGATATCTTCCAGCCGGTCCGCCACTTTCTTGGTGATATAGCCACTGATTTTCTTGACATTGGCATCGCTCTGCAAATAACTCCTGGACACATTCAGCGGAATGTCCGGCGAGTCGATGACGCCGTGCAGCAGGGTCAGGAAATCCGGCACGATGTTGTCCACGCTGTCGGTGACAAACATCTGGTTGCAGTAAAGCTGGATTTTGTCCTTGCGGATTTCCATCTTATCCTTGATCTTCGGGAAGTAGAGGATACCCGTCAGATTGAAAGGATAATCCACGTTCAGGTGGATGTAGAACAGCGGGTCGTCCCCCATCGGGTAGAGGGCGCGGTAGAACTTGTCGTAGTCCTCTTTCTGCAATTCGGAAGGTTTGCGGGACCACAGGGGCTCGATGGTGTTAATCACATTGTCCTCTGCGGTATCCACATATTTTCCGTCTTTCCATTCCTGTTTCTTGCCGAAAACGATGGGCACCGGCATAAATTTGCAGTATTTGTTCAGCAGTTCCTGTATGCGGCCTTTGGCGGCAAATTCGCTTTCGTCTTCATCTATATATAAGGTAATGCAGGTGCCCCTGTCCTTTTTGTCGCTCCCGCCCATCTCATATTCGGGAGAACCGTCGCAACTCCAGCGGACGGCCTTCGCACCATCCTGCCAGGAAAGGGTGTCGATGGTCACTTTCTTCGCGACCATAAAGGCGGAATAGAAGCCCAGGCCGAAATGGCCGATAATGCTGCCGATCTGGTCCTTATATTTTTCGAGGAATTCGCCCGCGCTGGAGAAGGCAATCTGGTTGATATAACGGTCGAGTTCATCTTCTGTCATACCGATACCGTTGTCAATCACCTTGAGGGTTTTGGCGGCCTCGTCCAGTTCAATGCGCACCTTCAGGTCGTCGAGCGGAAGTTTGAAGTCGCCCGCATCTGCCAGGGCCTTCATCTTTTGCTCCGCATCCACGGCGTTGGCGACCAACTCGCGCAAGAAAATCTCGTGATCCGAGTAGAGGAATTTCTTGATGACCGGGAAAATGTTTTCGGTGGTCACTCCGATAGTACCTTTGTTGCTTTTCATATCTGTCTTATTTTTATTTGTTTACATCACTCTGTGCGTCCTTCGCCATCCTCAGGTCAGGCATCAAAAAACCTGCCGGCGTTCGTACGCACCGACAGGCTTATATCAAATGTTATTCCAAGCAGGAAAACTGACAGTTTGTCAGTCCACGGCCCTTAGAACATAAACATAAACAACTTCAAAGCCGATAAGATGAATCCCAACTTTTTCATTTCATTTTCCTTTTACACCTACATAGATGCAAAGGCCTCGCGAAATGTTGCACGAAATTGAACAATCTATTTGTATAGGAAGCGTTTGATGCTCATCTTGGGGGTCTTTTCGAAGGGTTGGTCCACCGTCTCGATCTTGGTCAACTTGCTGTAGGAAGGCATCTTCTTGTTGATCAGCGCCAGCATTTCTTCCATCTTGATCGAGATGGCTTCAGAGTCAAGGCCATCTTTCTTCATCTTATCGCTGTCGAAATACACGAGAGCGACCAACTTGCCTGCACGGTCCACAACTACGCTTTCCAATACATAGGGCTGGTTGTTGACGACCGCCTCCACCTCTTCAGGATAGATATTCTGCCCGTTGGAGGAGAGAATCATATTCTTGCTGCGGCCCCGGATAAAGATGTTGCCGTCGGCGTCGATGACACCCAGGTCACCGGTCTTCATCCAGCCATCCTCGGTGAAGGCGGCCTTGGTCGCCACTTCGTTCTTATAGTAGCCGATCATCAGGTTCATGCCGCGGGCCTCGATTTCTCCGGCCACATGCTGCTGGTCTTCGGAGTCGATGCGCACTTCGCAACGATCTACGCTCTTGCCGCAGGAGCCGGGCACAAACTTGCGCCAGTCTTCGTAGGCCAGCAACGGACCGGCCTCGGTCATTCCGTAACCGACCGTGTAAGGTAATTTGAATTTACGGAACCAATACTCGACGGTGGGATTGAGCGGAGCGCCGCCCATAATAATCCAGTCTATCTTACCTCCGAAAGCCGCTATGAGTTTGTCATGAACCTTCTTGAAGATAATGCCGTTGATGATGGGAATCTTGGTCAGTACCTTCATCGCCGGTTTGCTCAGCGTAGGCAGGACGGATGACTTGAAGATTTTTTCCATCACCAGGGGAACGGTCATCACGGAATAGGGCTTGACTTCGGCCATTGCCGCCAGCAGAATCTTCGGGGAAGGAGATTTGCCGAGGAAATAGATGCAGACGCCGCCGCAGAGCGGGTAAATCAGCTCGAACATCAGGCCGTACACATGGGCCAGAGGCAGCATTGACACGAGGGTGTAGCCGAAATGAGTGGGGATGCGGGACTGCCCGAACACCACATTGGTGCAGGTCGAGGCGTAGGGCAGCATCACACCCTTGGGGGCGCTGGTGGTGCCGGAGGTATAGTTGATAATGGAGAGGTCGTCCCAGTTTTCGATGGGGAACTTGACGTCGTCCTTGCCGTATCCGTCGGGCCATTTCTCGTTGAACAGGGCGTCCAGGTTGTCGAAAGCGGCCTTGATTTCGTCATTGGCGCAAAAAAGCGGCGTAAAAGTATCGACGGAAATCACCAATTGGAGCTGGGGCATCGCTTCGCGGTTGAGCTTGGTCCACTTGTCTTCGTCCACGAAGAAGACCTTGGCGTCGCTGTGGTCCACGAGGGAGGCGATGCTGTCCGAAGTGAAATCGGCCAGAATGGGGACGGTGACAGTCTCGTAGGTGTTGGAGGCAAAAAATGCGACGGCCCAGCGGGCGCAGTTTTTGGCGCACAAAGCCACCTTGTCGCCTTTTTGGATGCCGATTTTTTCAAAAAGGACATGAAAACGTTCCAGTTTGGTGGCAAATTCACCAAAAGTAAAGGTTTCGCCTTTGTAGTTGCAGAGCGCGTGATCGTTCCAGTGCTCCTGGACGGTGTTCTGCAGCAATGAAAGATAATGTTGCATAGTTGTTTGGATTAGGTTTTACAACACTTTCCCCTCTATTCTTTCACACCGGGGGCTGACAAAGGTATATATTTTTCTTCGGGTAAACAAATTTTACTACATTTGCCTTTGCAAACCCGGACACGATATATGAAAAAGCCCATTGTCGCCCTCATTTACGATTTTGACGGGACCTTGTCTCCCGGCAATATGCAAGAATTCGGATTTATCCAGGCCGTCGGGACCACGCCCGAACGATTCTGGCAAATGTCGGACGAACTGGCCACCGGCCAGGACGCCAGCAACATCCTTTCCTACATGAAAATGATGTTCGACGAGGCCCGTCGCAAGGGAATTCATCTCAAGCGGCAGGATTTCAACGACTTCGGCCGCAAGGTGGAGCTCTTTCCCGGCGTGCTGGAATGGTTCAAGGCCGTGTGCGGCTACGGGAAGCGCAAGGGCGTGACCGTGGAGCACTACATCAACTCGTCGGGACTGGCGGAAATCATCGAGGGCACTCCCATCGCCGAAGAGTTCAAGCGCATCTACGCCTGTTCTTTCATCTATGACGAGAAGGGAGAGGCCATCTGGCCGGGCGTAGCGGTCGACTACACGGCCAAGACGCAGTACCTGTTCAAAATCAACAAGGGCATCATGTCGATGCGCGACAACAAGCTGGTCAACCAGAGCCAGGCCGAAGACAAGAAACGCGTCCCCTTCCCCCATATGATTTATTTCGGAGACGGGGAGACCGACGTCCCTTGCATGAAAATCGTGAAAATGTGGGGCGGGCACTCCATCGGCGTGTACGACCCCGAGAACGAGAAGAAGAAAGCCTACGCCAGGGAATTATTGAAAGACGGGCGGGTGAATTTCATCACGCCGGCCGACTACACGGTGGGAGGTCACACCTATCAGCTCACCTGTGCCATCATTGACAAGATCAAAGCCGACTACGACCTCAAGGCTTT
>JAGCUV010000127.1 GCA_017962705.1 Bacteroidales bacterium | reverse complement strand
TGAAAAAGAAAATCTTGAAAATCGTTGAAAAATGTCTACTTTTGTAAAACCAGATGCAGGAAAAACTTTACCGGTGTCTACTTTCGAAAATAAGTATTAACGAAAAAATCTTTTCGTGTCTACTTCTCGCGCGCGGTACAGAAAAACACCAACATTTTGCGCAGAGCCGAAAATTCAGCTTAAAACATTTTGCGCAGAGCCGACATTTAGCTCATAAAAATTTTGCGCAAGGAGAAAAAGATGCTATATTTGTAGCGAAAAATGTGTCTTTTGATATGGAAGAACGGATATTCAAGAGGAAGTTTTACGAAAAGATGCTCGCTTGGAAGCGAGATAACGACGGACGAACTGCATTGATGATAAATGGTGCCCGTCGGGTGGGCAAATCCACTATTGCGGAAGAGTTCGCAAAAAAAGAATATGAGTCCTATATTTTGGTGGATTTCACCAAGGTGGGACCGGAAATACCTGCGCTCTTTGATGACGTTTCCAATCTGGATCGCATCTTCATGGCGCTACAATTCTACTTCAACGTCACGCTGATTCCACGCAAGTCCGTCATCATACTTGATGAAATTCAGGAGTGCCCTAAAGCCCGCCAGGCCATCAAGGAACTGGTCAAAGACCATCGGTACGATTATATTGAAACCGGCTCGCTTATCAGCGTCCGTCGCAAGACGCAGGGGATCCGCATTCCTAGTGAAGAGGCGCGCTTGACAATGTATCCGATGGACTACGAGGAATTCCGCTGGGCCATGGGGGACGAGGCAACAGTACCTCTTCTTGCCCGGGCATTCGCAGACAAACATCCTATCGGTGATGCCGCTCACCGAAAAATCATGCGTGACCTCCGTCTTTACATGTTGGTCGGCGGAATGCCGCAGGCTGTAAACACTTACCTGGACACGCAAAACCTTTCCCTTGTAGATGCGGCCAAACGGGAGATACTGGGTCTTTACGATGAAGATTTCTACAAAATAGATCCAACCGGCAAGGCTGCCAGCCTCTTCAAGTCCATTCCAGCCCAGCTTTCAGGGAACGTTCACCGTTACCAGATTACTCCGGCTGTCGGTGAAATGAAAGACACCGCCCTGCTGTCCTTGCTGCACGAAATGGAGGAAAGTAAGACCGTGAATATCGCACATCATGTGGATGATCCCAATATCGGCCTCCCTATGACGGACAAATTGGACATCTTTAAGATGTATGTCGGCGACACCGGCCTTTTCATTACCTTAGCTTTTGCCGACAAGGAGGTGACCGACAACATCATTTACCAGAAACTACTGTCGGACAAGCTAGCTGCCAATATGGGCTACGTGTATGAAAATATGATAGCTCAAATGCTCACGGCTAACGGAAACAAATTGTTCTACCATACTTTCCCCGATGAGAATAAGCACTTCTACGAGATTGATTTTATCCTTTCTAGAGCACAAAAGATAGAACCCATTGAGGTCAAATCATCCGGCTACAAGACGCATAAGTCACTGGATAAGTTCTGTAAAAAGTATTCAGACAGGATTCGAAACCGTTACTTGATGTATACGAAAGACCTTAGAAAGGACGAAGATTTGCTGATGGTTCCGGTGTATATGACACCATTTATATAACCTATTTTCTGCAACCTTATGAAAGCAATTCAAACTGACCAAGCGCCTGCGGCCATCGGGCCATACAGCCAGGCCATCGACTCCGGAGCGGGACTCGTCTTCGTCTCCGGACAACTTCCCATTGACCCCGCCACGGGAGCCTTTGCTCCCGGCGGTGTCCGCGAACAGACCCGTCAGAGCCTGACCAACGCCCAGGCCATCCTGGCTGCCGCCGGACTTGGACTCGGGAACGTCGTGAAGACCACGGTGTTCCTGGCCGACATGGGCGATTTCGCGGCGATGAACGAGGTGTACGCCCAGTTCTTCTCCGCACCCTGCCCCGCCCGCAGCGCCGTCGCCGTCAAGTCCCTCCCCAAAAACGCCCTCGTCGAAATCGAGTGCATCGCCGTGCGAAGGTAGCGGACGGACCCGCTCATCATCGAAATCTGCATCCAGGCCGATATACCCTACAAGCACATAGAACGCTGGTTGCCCTGGATACCCCTCTTGGAGCTGCAAGAGTGGGCGCATAGAACACGGATAAACGCAAAAAGGCCCCGACGAGGGGCCTTCTGTTCTGGATCGGAAAAGAATTATCGGGAGGCGAATCCGGCCCCCGATAACTCATTTCATAGCAGGACTAGCGAGCAGCAAGACGCTTGTAGGTCTCCAGACGAATCTTGGCGAACTCTTCGGTCTTGGCGAGCAACTCGGCCGCGCGGTCCGGGAACATCTTGTAAAGGGAAGCGAAACGCACCTCGCCTTTGAGGAAGTCCTGGAACTTGCTCCAATCCGGCTCCTTGGAATCGAGGCTGAACGGATTCTTGTCCGTGCCTTCGAGCGCGGGATTGTAGCGATACAGGTGCCAGTAGCCGCACTCAACCGCCAGTTTCTCCTCCTTCTGGCTGAGGCCCATACCAGCCTTCAAACCGTGGTTGATACAAGGAGCGTAGGCAATGATGAGGGACGGTCCGTCATACGCCTCCGCCTCTTTCAAGGCATTGAGGAACTGGGCGGGGGAAGAGCCCATCGCCACCTGGGCGACATAGACATAGCCGTAGCTCATCGCCATCATGCCGAGATCTTTCTTGCGAATCTTCTTGCCGGAAGCCGCAAACTTGGCAATGGCGCCCGCCGGCGTGGACTTGGAAGACTGACCGCCGGTATTGGAATACACCTCGGTGTCGAGCACGAGCACATTGACATTCTCGCCGCTGGCCAGCACGTGGTCCAGACCACCGTAACCGATGTCATAGGCCCAGCCGTCACCACCGAAGATCCACTGGCTGCGGGCCGGGATGAAGCCCTTGTACTCGAGCAGCGCGCTGCAAATCTCGCAACGGCATTCCTCCATCTTCGGAACGAGCGCGTCCGCGACTTCGCGCGTCACGGCGGGATTGTTGCGGTTCTCCAGCCACTGGGTGAAGAGCGCTTTGATTTCGGAAGAGCAGCAGTCGCAGGCAAGCCCCTTCTCCATCAGGTTGGCCACCATCTGGCGGGCCCGGTCGGAACCGAGTTTCATACCCAGACCGAACTCGGTGTTGTCCTCGAACAAGGAGTTCGCCCATGCGGGACCGTGTCCGTCGGCATTGGTGCAATAAGGAGAAGCCGGGAAGGAAGCGCCATAGATGGAGGAGCAACCCGTCGCATTGGCAATCATCATATGGTCTCCGAAGAGCTGGGTGATGGCCTTCACATAAGGAGTCTCACCGCAACCCGCGCAAGCGCCGCTGAACTCGAAGAGCGGCTGGGAGAACTGGCTGTTCTTGACATTGGCCGTCTTCGACACCACCGTGTCCTTGTATCCGATCTTGTTGTTGAGATAGGCAAAGTTGGCCTGTTCGACGGTGTTGCTGTCGTAAGGAACCATTTCGAGGGCCTTTTCCTTGGCAGGACAGACATCCACACAGTTGCCGCAGCCCGTACAGTCTGCCGGAGAAACCTGCATCGTAAACACATAATCTTTGAGCATCGCCTTGCCCTGCGCTTTCTTGATGGAAGCGGGAGCGGCAGCCGCCTCGTCGGCCGTCATCAGGAACGGACGGATAGCAGCATGCGGACAGACGAATGCACAGGTGTTGCACTGGATACAAGCCTCGGACTTCCAGGAAGGGACTTTCACGGCCACGCCGCGTTTCTCATAAGCGGAAGTACCGCTGGGAATCGTACCATCGGCCATACCCACAAAGGCGCTGACAGGCAGTTTGTCACCCTGCTGGGCGTTCACTACATCAGCGATATTCTTCACGAAGGCAGGAGCCATACGGCCGGCGTTGGGAATCTCGAACTTCGCGGAAATCTTGGCCCATTCGGCAGGAATCTCCACTTTCTGGTACTCTCCGCCACGGTCCACGGCCGCATAGTTCATCTTGACCACGTTCTCACCCTTCTTGCCGTAGCTCTTGTCGATGGCCTTCTTCATATAGGTGACCGCCTCCTCGTAAGGAATGATGCCCGTAATCTTGAAGAACGCGCTCTGGAGAATGGTGTTGGTCCTTCCGCCCAGACCGATTTCGGCCGCAATCTTGGTCGCATTAATAATATAAAGTGTGATGTGCTTCTTGCCAATAATGGCTTTCACCGGGTCGGGAATGCGGGCGAGGGTCTCTTTCTCGTCCCACAGGCTGTTGAGCAGGAGCGTGCCGCCTTCTTTGATGCCCTCGAGCACATTGTACTTGGAGAGGTAGGAAGGCACATGGCAAGCCACGAAATCGGGCGTGCTCACCAGGTAAGGAGCCTTGATGGGGCTGTCGCCGAAACGAAGGTGGGAGCAGGTGTAGCCGCCGGACTTCTTGGAATCGTAGTCGAAGTAACCCTGGGCATATTTGCTCGTATGGTCGCCGATAATCTTGATGGTGTTCTTGTTGGCGCCCACCGTA
>JAGCUV010000126.1 GCA_017962705.1 Bacteroidales bacterium | reverse complement strand
TCCTGCGTTTGGGCAAAAAAATAAGTGCCTGCAGCGAGTGCAGGCGCTAAAGCAGACAGCGACGAGCGCTGCCAGCAGGAGATAAGCAATCTTTTTCATTTTTCAATCAGTTTTCTGAGAGCGTTGTCATAGCGGAGACGAATCTGGACACCGGCGGCCTGGTAATAGTAGCGGACGGCCAGTTCTTCTTCGATAAAAGGAATCAGTTCCTCCTTTTTGAGCCGGATAAACTGTTCTTTGTCCAGTTTGACGGCCTTTTCGAGGGCGTCCAATTCGGCGGTGGCCGTTTCGAGCATGCCATCCTTTTTCAGGGCTTCGCGCATCTGGTCGAGCAGGGCGCTGGCCGAAGAACGGTAGTCAAATTTCTTTTCTTTAGCGAATTGTACGAAATCTTCGTAGTCTTCATCACTGAAATGGAATTTTTCTACGCGGGGCAGGCTCTCGTGCGAGCGGACATAATACATTACATAGTCGTCCACGACGCCGCTTCGGACCATCGAATAGACCAGGCGGCTGTATTCGGGTTCGGGGAGTTCCACGTCAGGGGTGATGCCGCCGCCATCGCGTACCGGACGGCCTTTGACGGTATAAAATACGTGGGTAAGCGAATCGGGAATCTGCCCCACGCTGCCGTCTTCGTTGCGGTGGGAGTAGTCGATGGCTTGCACGCAGCGGCCACTGGGTGTATAGTATTTGGCGACTGTCATTTTGAGTTGTCCGTTGTAGGCGACAGGCATCACGTGTTGCACCAGCCCTTTTCCAAAAGAGCGTTTGCCGGCAATGACGGAACGATCCAGATCTTGCAGGGCACCGGATACGATTTCGGAAGCGGAGGCGCTGCCCGAGTCAATCAGTACCGTGATGGGGAGTTTCGTGTCAATCGGTTCGGCGGTCGTCCGGTATTCGGCGGCATTCTCGTCTCCATAGGCTTTGGCGGTCACCACCAGCGAGCCCTTGGGGACAAAGAGGGAAACGATGTCCACCGCTTCATTGAGCAGGCCGCCGCCGTTGCCACGCAGGTCATACACCAGATGTTTCATCCCCTTTTTCTTGAGGGAGAGGATTTGTTTTTTGAGTTCCTGCGCAACTCCCGCAGTGAATCCTGTCTGGGTAATATATCCTGTCGTATCGTTGTACATGCCGGCATACGGAATGTCGGGGAGGTGAATCTTTTCACGAATCACCGTGATGTTGACAATCTTGCCGCTGCGAACTTTCTTGACTTTGAATGTCACTTTGGTGCCCGGTTGTCCTTTCATCCGGTCGGTGGATTCCTTGGCGGTCAGGGGGAGGACCGGGAATCCGTCCACTTCGATGATTTCATCTCCGCATTGCAGGCCGGCGCGGGCGGAAGGAGAGCCTTCGTAGGGCTCGTTGATGATGACATTTTCTCCCGGTACTTTGTGGATGATGGCGCCGATGCCCCCGTAGGAGTGGGAAATCATCAGTTCGAAATCCGCATTGTTTTCTTCGGGAACATAGACGGTATAAGGGTCCAGCTGCTCCAGCATCGAAGTGATGGCCGCCTTCATCATCCTTTCGGTAGGGATGGTGTCAACATAGGAAGAATAGAGGTTTTTGAGGATGGAATGCTCGATTTCAATCCATTTGCCCAATTCGAACGTGCGGCTTTCCGCCGATGCGTTGACTCCGCCCATCAGGCACAAAGCCAGCAATAATCCGATCGTCCGTTTCATCTTCATCAGAGTCCTTTTGATTAGAATCGTAAAGATACGCAATTTTTGGAAATTTGGAGGGCTATCGATGCTTTTGGAAAAGATTTTCCGTAAAAAATTTTGCGTATTGAAAAAAGTCGCTTATCTTTGCAGTCCCAATCGCGGAAGTGGCGAAATGGTAGACGCGCTACTTTGAGGGGGTAGTGGGAGTTTTTCCTGTGCGAGTTCGAGTCTCGCCTTCCGCACCGAGAGGTTGACCAAAATGTTTGGCCAACCTTTTTCATTACCCCCTGTCCTTCGGACATCCCCCAGGGGAATGCCGCCTTCGCTTTGCTTCCGGCGGGCGACTCCGCTGCTTCGACTTTATTCAAAAGTCTCGCTGACGCTCCATCGCGACGCCTGATGGCGTCTTTTTAGTTGACTCCTTTTTTACTATCTTTGCGTGAAAATCCTCACCGTATGAACAAAGTCAAAATCACAGCTGTCCGCAAAACTTCCTATCCGGATTTGATGACTCGGTATGAAAATTCGATTGATCACGCTTGTGATGTCGTGGAGGGGCAGGAGTGGATTTCCATCGATGGAAAATGCCCGGAAGGAATGTGTCCTTCCGCTTGGGATTCGCTGCGGCCTTTCGTTGAGTCGTTGGCGCGGGGGGAGGGGAACTTCTTCGATGGCTGGATGAAGAACCCGATGAGCGCGATGATCAGTTGCAACGATGGATTCCGCCCCGTCAGTTTCTACCTGGAGGCAATGGAGATGCGATAAATTTTGCTTGTTCGCTATTTGGATCGAGCGGACATATGTATAGATATGAAAAAGATAGTTTCAATTTTAATTTTAGCAATGGCTATGAGCAGCGTTATGGGGTTCACGCCCGAACAACAAAAAGACAGTGAGGCTGTCTTGAACAACATTTTCAATCGGAAAAGCGTCCGTTCCTATACGGACCAGCCCGTCTCTACGGAGCAGGTCGAAACCCTTTTGCGGGCCGCTATGGCCGCTCCTTCCGCCAGAAACCTACAAGCCTGGCGTTTTGTCGTGGTCACCGAGCCTGCCATTAAAGAAAAATTGGCGGTCGGTTTCAACAAGATGATTGCGAAGGCGCCGGTGGCCATCGTCATCTGCGGACAGACGCTCAAGGCGGACGGAGAGCCCAACAACAACTGGACGGCGGACTGCGCGGCGGCGACGGAAAATCTTCTGCTGGCGGCCGAAGCCCTCGGTCTGGGCGCGGTCTGGACGGCCTGTTATCCCTATGACGACCGGATGAATCCCGCCATCGAGGCGCTCGGCCTCCCCACAGATGTCATGCCCTACTGCATTGTCCCAGTGGGCCATCCCGCCAAAGACGAGAAGCCCAAAGACAAATGGAATCCCGCCAACATCCACTACGAAAAGTGGTAGTGGATGCAGGCTGTCCGCTGCAAGTGTCCCGATTTTGGGACACCTGGCGCGGCGGGTGGAAGGAAGGAGTTTTTTCTGTGAAATTTTGTTTCGATGGAGACGGGCGGGGAGCGCCACGGGTGCGCCTATCGTGGCAGTGAAATTGTTCAGGGCAGGGCAAGATAATGGGGAACCCAATGCGAAAAGTGGTAGCGGGCGTTTGAGGTTCGGAAAAATTTCGCTATATTAGCAGTTTGAAAAAGATTTGTATGAAGCTTGAGACTTTATCCGGGTTGATTGTGCAGCTGGTGCTGGAAAACGGCCGCGTGATGTTGCCGCAGTTGGGCGCGTTTATGCGGGAGACGGTGCCTGCTTCTTTTTCGGACAGGGGCTTCACCCTGCTGCCGCCGTATCGTCGGCTGGTATTCCGTGAGAGTCAAGGGGATGGGACGCTTTTGTGCGAAGCGCTTTCCCGTCAGGCCAGGCTTTCTCCCCAGCGTGCGCAGGCGGAAATCGAGGCTTGCGTGCAGGCGTTGCGTGAGCAGTTGGAGCAGGAAAACCAGGCTCTGATTCCGGGGCTGGGCCGTTTGAAGCGGACGGCTTCGGGCGGGCTTTTGTTTGTGCAGGATGAGGAGCTGGATGTTTCGGGGGAATGGATGGCACTGGATGCGGTATCTCTGAAGAGCCAGGATCGCCTGGTGGCTTCTGCGTTCCAGCCGGCTCCCGAGCCCGTTGCGGTCAAACCGGTTCCTGTACCCGTCGCCCCGGCCCAGTCGCCTGAGCCGGCTATGTCGGTTTCCACGCCGGAGCCCGAGCCTGCCTCCGCTCCGACTGCAGAACCGCCGGCGCCGCCGGTGATGCGGGATATTCCTGCGGAGGGGGAAGAAGAGGCGGAAGAGCGGCATACATCGCCGTGGTTGGTGCTGTTGATTGTCCTGCTGATTCTGGCCGCGCTTTTCGTTGCATTGTTTTACGCGGGCGTGTGGTTCTTCCCAGACATCCTGGACAAATTCCTGTATGACGAAAGCGAGTTGGAACTTCTCAAATATTTCGGTCTGACCCGATGAGTCGATGAAACGTTGAACCGATGAAACAACTTATCAATAATAAATTGATAGAAGAAATGGTGGTGCCGTCCTACGCCACCGACATCAACGACCGGATGACGCCGGTTTATTTTATGCAGGTGTTGGAGGAGGCGGGCAGCCAGCATGCTAAAGCCTTCGGAATGAGCTACCACGACCTGCTGAAAGTCAATCTGGGCTGGATTGTTTCCCGTCTGCATATTCATTTTATCAAACCCCTGAAATGGGAGGAGCCTTTTGTGTTCAGCACCTGGCACCGGGGGCAGGAAGACGGCTTGTTTTTCCGCAGGGAGGCGATGATGACCGATTTGGACGGGACGCCGCGCATTGTGGCTACCACCGGATGGCTCTTGCTGGATTTTGGTACGCGTTCATTGGCACGGCATAGTCATTTTTCCTCCCGCCCGGATACCTTCTGTCCCGAAAAGGCCATTGAAGAACAGGCTCCCAAGTTGCGCATTCCCGCCCATGTGAGTATGCAATATGTCTATTCCCACCATGTGCGGATGTCGGATCTGGACCACAACCAGCACGTCAACAATACCCGGTATGCCCGTTATGCCTTGGATGCCCTTCCCGAAGAAATCTTGCGCAAGGGCGTTATCAAGGATTTTTACATTAATTTCGTACACGAGGCCCAATTGAACGGGGACCTGGACCTGTATGTGGGGGAGGAACCCACTCCGGCGGCCGTAGGGACCGAGGATGGCGCTGTCGCCGAAGTTGGCCGGGTCTTTTATGTGGAAGGGAAGATACAGGAGAAAACCTCGTTTTTGGTAAAAATTGTACTATGATATCCCTGATCTATCCTGAAGGAGATTTTGCCCCCATCGTGCCCTCCCGTAAAGCGGGGGATGTAGATGCGATGTTCGCCAACCGTGGGCGCCAATCGATGAAGGAAAAGAATGGGAAGAACCAGGAATGGCTGCCGGTCATCCAAGATGACGGACAGGTCGTTGCGATGGCGACGCGGGAATATTGCCACAGCGGAAGCGGCGTGTTGCACCCCGTGGTTCATCTGCATATTCTCGATCGTCTCGGACGCATTTATCTGCAAAAACGTTCGATGGGCAAAAAGTGTCAGCCCGGCAAATGGGACACGGCGGTCGGCGGGCACATCGATTATGGTGAGACGGTACAGGAGGCCTTGATGCGGGAAACGCAGGAGGAACTTGGCTTCAACCGTTTCAATCCCATTGCCATCAAGAATTATATTTTTGAATTCGAGAAAGACCGCGAGATGGTGTTTGTCTTTGCGGCCGTTGGCAATGCTTTCCCCATCCGGCCTAATCCAGAAGAAATCGACGAGGGACGTTTCTGGACTCAGGAAGAAATCGACGAGGCGATGGGAAAAGGGATTCTGACTCCCAATTTCGAGGGCGAATTCAATGCCATCCGCAAAAAACTTTTCGCTTTGCTATAGCTCCCATCCTTTGTCCGATGCTATGAGACTCCTTTTGAAAAACCCTGATTATCTGTTGCTGGAGATTCCGTCCCTGCGACTGTTGTCTTCGGATGACTTGCTCGCGATGGCCCGGCAGGAAGTCCCGTTTTTCTTTATCTCCGAGCCGGGCGTCGTTGTTCAAGGCGAACTGAAGGACTGGATTCGCCAGGCCCTGAACGAAGGTGCGGAACTCTCCTATTCGGGCTATGAAGGGCATCCTGTGATTCCGGTTCAGGGGCATCCCTTCCGGGATGATTTTGATTTCGGGAAAATGGTATTGGTCAGCCGGGAACTCGTGGCCCGGGCTGTCGAATTATTGCCGGAAAAATCTTTGAAGTGGGCGGCGTTCTATCATTTGAAACTCTGTTGCAGCAAGTTCTCCCTGAGTGAAATGCCCCGCTACTCGGCCGTTGAGGCGGATACCCGTAAGTCCGGGGAAAAACAGTTTGACTATGTCAATCCGTCCCAGCGGGAGGTGCAAATCGAGATGGAGGAGATCCTTACGGCCTTTCTGCATCGCGCAGGCGCCCTGCTCAAGCCAGAAAACCGGCAGGCGTTGCCTGTCCCCCCGCAGATTTCAGCCACGGTGGTCATTCCGGTCCGCAACCGGGTGAAAACCATCGCGGATGCCGTTCGAAGCGCGCTTTCCCAACAGGCTCCTTTTCCTTTCAATGTCATCGTCGTGGACAACCATTCTACCGACGGGACAACTGAAATTCTGCGCGAACTCGCCGCGTCGGCCCCGAACCTAGTCCATCTGATTCCGGAAAGGACGGATTTGGGCATAGGCGGTTGTTGGAACGAAGCCGTGGCGGATGCGCATTGCGGGGCGTATGTGGTCCAACTCGACAGCGATGATCTATATAGCGGTCCCGATACGCTGGTCAAGATGGTGGAGGCATTCCAAAAGCGGGGAGCGGGGATGGTTATCGGTTCTTATCGGATGACGGATTTTCAATTGCAACCCTTGCCTCCCGGCGTCATCGACCACCGCGAGTGGACGGACGGGAACGGACCGAACAACGCCTTGCGCATCAATGGTCTGGGGGCGCCGCGGGCTTTCCGCAGGGAACTGCTGCTGGCCCATCCTTTTCCCAATGTAAGTTACGGGGAGGACTATGCGATGGGGCTGTTGTTCTCGGAAAATTATTGGCTCGAACGGGTGTGGGAGCCGGTTTACTGCTGCCGCCGTTGGGAGGGCAATTCGGATGCCGCCCTCAGTCCGGAGAAAGTGGCCGCCAACAACCGTTATAAGGACGAATTGCGTCAGCAGGCCTTCGAGCGCCGGCTTGTGATGGTTGCAAAAGTGTCCTCGCAGGAGTTGTGACACCTAATACAGGCGGAAGCTGCGGAATGACAGATGACGATATAGAGACGCTCCTGCATGGATAGATGAAAGAATGGAAAGACGGATGAACATACTGGATGATTTTGTGGAAAGGCAACGTTCCTTGTGGCCGATGGCCGACAAGAATTTCGAGGCGCTCGCGAGGGTGCGGACCAAAACCTTGACTTTGGGCGGGGAGTCGGTCCGCGTGCAGTTCAACCCCGACCGCATCATTTCATCCAACGCCAAGACCGACAAGGCTTCCGTGAGCAAAAGGCCCTGTTTCCTGTGCCCGGAGCATCGTTTCCCCGAGCAGATTTTCCTGCCCGTCATCACGGATGAAGCCCGTTGCTACGACATCCTGCTCAACCCCTTCCCTATTTTTCCGCAGCATCTGGTCATCGCCCTGTCCGAACATCGCGACCAGGGTGTGCTCGACCGTTTGCCCGATTTGTTGTTCCTGGCGCGCTTTTTCGACGGCTATACCTTTTTTTATAACGGACCTTCCAGCGGGGCGTCAGCACCGGACCACCATCATTTCCAGGCCTGTCCGGAACATCTGATGCCCATAGAACACATGGTTCGCTCGCGTAGGGGAACCTTCAAACCGTTGGCCCGGCAGGGGGGTGCCACGATGTGCCATCATGAGGGCTTCTATCGCGGAATTTTTGTCATCGAGTATCCACTGGAGGCTTCGGCCGGCGCGGATGTGGAGCGGCTGTTCCACCGCCTGATGGCCAAATTGCCTGTTGAGGAGGGGGAGTCGGAGCCGCGCATCAACCTGGTCTCTTTCAAGGACGGAGCCCGCGCGTATTTGGTGGTCATTCTGCGCAAATGCCACCGTTCCCATCATTTCTTTTCGACCGGGGAAGACCATCTGTTGATGAGTCCGGGCTGCGCCGATATGGCCGGGTATTTCGTGACGCCGATGGCGGAGGATTTCGAAAAATTGAACGATCGCCTGCTGGCTGAAATGGTGGATGAAATCACCGTTCCACCCGCGTTGGAAAAGCAGGTTCTGGAGGCCTTCGAACGGGAAAACAGCCAGTTAAGTATAGGGATTCTGTCCGCTCCGGTGATTCGTTTTGAACTGCAGGACGGGCGTGTGCGGACCGCAAGCTATCAGGATGGAAAAATAGAGTATGAGGGACGACTTAGCGATCGCTTGTTCTTTGAAGCCCCCGATGGCTCAGACGCGCAAACTTCCGCTTCCGAAACGAAGATTGCCGGACTTGAAAAGGGGACCTATCCCTTTCTTCCTGCCTTCTTTACCCTATATGATGTGACTATCGGCAAGCAGTTTCATTGGGAACAGAACGAGCGGCAGACCTTTGCGGGCAGTCTGGAAATCATCGTGGAAGACAGACAATTGACAGCCATCAATCATCTGCCCGTCGAGGATTATCTGCTGAGAGTGATTGC
>JAGCUV010000125.1 GCA_017962705.1 Bacteroidales bacterium | reverse complement strand
TTTCCGCATTTGGGAAATAATCCTTAACTTTGCAGTCCGTTCCGCCCCCTTCGCTGACCGGCCATCGCCCTGGTGGTGAAATGGTAGACACGAGGGACTTAAAATCCCTTGGCCCGAAACGGCCGTGCGGGTTCGATTCCCGCCCGGGGCACTAAGGATGTCATTCTTTGACATCCTTTTTCTGTTATATACGCATTTTATCGTACCGTATTGCCGTTTTTGTCATCACCCGCACTTCCAGCAGCGACATCACCTCCTCATCCCGGTCCAACCGCGCTCCCATCTGCTCCAGCCGGGACTGCCAGTCGGCATTCTGCCGCCGCAGCACCGCCGTCTTGGGCAGATCCTTCCCCAGCACCCACACGCTGACCACCATATACAGCACGAACAGCGCCGCCCCGCCCGCCAAGACGCCGAACGTCTTGAGCAGCCGGTGCTTCTTTCCCCCCTGCAACGCCCCACTTAAGGTATCGGGACCGAAGATATTTTTACCTCCTTTCTTAGCCAAAGCAACTTTCTGTGCAGTCTATAAATATACGGAATATTTCCGGAACCCTGTTCCGTGCATATTTCGTGCCCGCCCGTCGGCTGGCCACCCGTCATGCCCGGCCCCGACCGGGCATCTCTCCCGACCCCTGCAGCAAAAACGCCCTCCTACGCACAAAAACGCGGCAGACCCCACTTTGAAAAGTAGGGTCTGCCTCACTTCACGCCGTACAACGGCGATTTTGCGCTAGCTCGTTTTGGGAAATCCCGCAACTATTGTTGTTGCTCAGCAAAAGTGAGGTTCCAGAAAGTCCAGGGCTTGCTGCTTTCGTAGGACGTCATACTGCCGACAGGAACATAAACCGTGAATCCACTTTGTCCTCCATTCGCAAAAAACCTTCTCTGGAATGCTTCCTCCAGCGTCTCCCCATAATCTTCCTCAAATTCAGCCAGCCACTCGTCTTCTTCAAAATCGCTTCCACTCCAGCCTGCCCATATCGGAGTTTGAGGATCCGTCCAATTCACTGTCAATGTCGTCATATTGGGCAAATGAAGGAAATTGTCCATTTCAATGGCGCGCACACTTGCCGGTATCTCCAATGCCGATAAGGATAAGGAATTCGTTGCCAACCGATTGATTGCGGTTGTCCGATCAGCGATTGTGTAACTGCCCTGAAGCGATTCCCGTATCCAAACCAAGCGCTTCCAACTTCCACCATCGACATAGACAGCACACGCGTTTCCGTTTTGATCGGTATCGACCACAAGAGCGCTGCCCTCTTCAACGCTGATTGAGGTCAATGAAACGCAACCTTGGAAGACTCCGCCTCCTTCCGCCATCTCGTCCGGATTATCCGCACTTGTGATTTTCGGCAAGGTCAATTCTTCCAGAGAAGAACAATTCTCAAACATTCCCTGACCCAGGAAAGACATTCCGGAAGTCGGGAAAGTGATGCTTTCCAGACTGGTACAGCCCGAAAACATTTGCTGGGTGCTTATATCGGATACGACGGGCGGGAGCACGACGGATTCCAAAGCGGTACATCCTTGGAAGGTCCTGCCGCCAATGATAATATCGGAAGGAAGTGCGGAGAGATCAATGCTGGTCACACCGGTTTGACCGGCAAAGGCACCGTCCATAACCGAAATGACCGGATAGGTTATCTCTCCATCCGTTACAGATGCAGGAACTGTAATCGAAGTCGAAGAAGGGTACTCCTCATCCAGGCCGGCAATGGAAACGTTTCCTTCATCATCTTTCATGTAAAGCAACCCGTCCTTAGCGAACAGCGGTGATTCTGACTTGACGCCCACCGTATATACATATCCCGACTCCAATGATTGTGATGTAGTGGTCATGAGATCACCATCGACCGTCACTTTCCCGACACGGGTCTCGATCCCGGTGCTGTTATGCGCATACACGCTGAAGTCGAACTCCCAATCCGACAATTTACAGAACGGGTTGGCCATCGGCGTCATATAGACCGTGTAAATATCGCCTTTATTCAAAACGACATATTGGGGCGCCTGGCTCCCCCCACCTTTGGGATTGCCTGTCTCAGGAAGTGATGCGACGGGCGTGGCCTGATAATAGTCCGTGGATACCCAAGAAAGAGAACGCGAGAAAACGGAACCATTATAATGCAGCATCAATTTCGTGGCGAAGGGTTTCTCTTCATCATTCCTTCCCTTCTTGATCCGGGCGTTGACGTACACGCTGCCCAAACTGAATGGTTTGTTCGAATCATTCTTGATCCGGATCCGAAAGACGGTTCCCAAATGCCGGAAACTAAAGTTTACGGTCGCGGACGGCTGTCCGCCATCCGGGGTCAACGATTCCGAGGAAAGATCCGTCACGCTGTACAGGACATCGTTCATTTCGAGCCCGGCCACATAATAACTCTCTTTGGTCTGGCCGTCAAATTCGAACGAAATGGTTTTCCCGCCATTGCTCAAAACGGGCAACGTCGGTTCGTAATCGTCGACTACATATGTATGGTTGATGTTTTTGCCCGTATAAAAGACCAGCAGTTTCGTAGCGTTTGCGGCGGCGGGAGGAAGGGAAACGTGCAGATTCGTGTTTCCGTCTTCCACGGCGACATAGGTAGGATGAGCGGCATCGTTCAAGATGGTATTCATCTTGGTCACGCCACTCTCTTCGTGCTGCCAATAGCCATCCGCATCTGTCCAAAACCCTTCGAAACGGGCAGTACCGTCTTGGGCCTTGGCCAGATCGGACCATTCGAACTTAAGCACGTTATTGCCGCTTGCTTCATTTGTATATACCCATGTCCTCGTTTCAGGATTGGATGCCTTGGCAGAGACCAATCCTTCGACAAAATAGGCTTCGGGTTCGGAGACCACGGGGGCGGGGTCGGGATCGACCGTGTTCTGCTCCTTCGTGCAGGCGGCCAGCGCAAGGGCGGCCGGAATCAGGTACTTCAGGATTGTTTTCATGGCGCAGGTCGATTAGAAGATGTCACCATAATAACCGCCGTCCTCGCCGTTTGGCGCCTTGGCATTGCCGTTGTCGGTCCCACCATAAAGAATGACGTTCTCCACGGCAATGATCAGTTCCTCGCACTGCGGAACCTCGTAAGTTTTTGTTTTCATAATCCGTGTTGTTTGATTATACACTATGACGATTTAGGCTGATTTACAAAAATACCCCCCTTGAATGAATAATGCAAGGAATACGCTGTATTTCCGACAAATATGCTGATTCCCCTGCCCGGAGCCCGAAAGAAAAACCCCGCCGGGAGGCGGGGATTTCTTCAGACCTTCGTGTACTTGTCGCTATACGAATAATAGCTGCCGGACAGTTTCAGATGCAGGAATCCTCCGGAGATGTCCTCATCGCCTTCACAGCATTTCTTCCACTTGTTGCTCTTTTTGAGTCAATTTTGGCGACATTTTGGCGGCCGTCTTTGCTCGGATGTCGATCAGATGGTCGCTGTTCAGGCAGTTGTCCATATCGACGCGGTTGCAGTCGAGATGGAGGTGAGGGATACCGGACTTGCTGTCCGTATGGAGCGTGATGATGTACTGGGATTTGGATGGAAGATGGTTGGAAGATTATCCAGTCTATACCTTTGCCTTGCTCTTAAGATTCTCGGCTTCAATAGCGACTTTGATCCTGTCACGAATCTCTTCTGCAGAAACATCATATTTGGGAGACATCCTTTCAAAATCTTGTGCTCCCTGGAACAGTTGCGGTGAAAGG
>JAGCUV010000124.1 GCA_017962705.1 Bacteroidales bacterium | reverse complement strand
GGGTGTGATGCGGGGTGATTCCCTGCTCTATCTCAAAGGTTACGGAACGGCCGATGAGGGGGTGGATATGCAGGCCAACCAGATTATGCGGGTGGCTTCGGTGTCCAAATTGGTTACGGCGGCGGCCATTATGAAACTGTGCGAGCAAGGGAAATTGTCTTTGGATAGCAAGGTGCTGGGGCCGGAAGGCATTCTCAATGACAGTTCTTTTACGAGCGCGATACGGGATAAAAAACATTTCCGGATTACCGTGGAGCATCTTTTGCGGCATCAGGGCGGCTTTACCCTGCGTTTGGGCGATCCTCTGTTCAATGCGTTGGACTTTGCGGCGATGAACCGCCTGACCGAGCCCCCGACCGAAGATGAATTGTGTCGCATTGTGCTGCACCGCCGCCTGAGTTTCGTGCCGGGTAAGAGCCAGAGCTATTCCAATTTCGGCTATCTGCTCCTGTCGAAGGTGATTGAAAAGGTATCCGGACAGCCGTATGAGTCATATGTCCGTCGGGAAGTTCTTGCGCCGGCCGGTTGCTATGACTTCCATCTGGCGGGCAATTATTATGGGCAGAAGCGTGCCAATGAAGTGCGATACTATATGCACGGCAATACGGAACAGGTTCCCTGCTATGATTTAAGCGGCCGTATGGTCGAGCGCTGTTATGGCGGCAATAACATTTCGGCGTTGAAAGGAGCGGGGGGCTGGTGTTGTTCCGTCGCGGAACTGATGCGCTTTGTTGCTTCCATTGACGGGCATCCGGGTGTGCCGGATATCCTGTCCAAGGAGAGTGTGGACAAGATGACCGAATTTGTGGACAAGCATACTTTCTCTTTGGGCTGGAATGATACGGACCCCAGAATCGGCTGGACGCGCAGCGGTAGTTTTTCCGGTACGGCAGCACTCGTCAAGTATTATTCCCAAGGCGATTGCTGGATATTGGTTACCAATACCAGCACCTATCGGGGGCATCACTTCAGCCGGCGCATTTCCCTTTTCTTTTCTGAGTGCCGCCGCGATTTTCTCCGTCAGTTGTCCGGCAAAGATTTATTCTATCCCGAAACGCGCGAATAATTGACTATCTTTGCATCTGCGTATGCAAGCGTTTTCAGAACATATACTCCGATGGTTTGATGCTCATGGGCGGGATTTGCCGTGGCGTCAGGACCGGCAACCCTATGCGATTTGGCTCTGCGAAATCATTATGCAGCAGACGCGCATCGCTCAGGGAATGGCCTACTGGAAGCGTTTCATGCAGGCTTATCCCCGGGTGGAGGAGCTGGCGGCGGCCAGCGAGGATGAGCTCTTGCGGCTTTGGGAAGGGCTGGGGTATTACAGCCGCGCCCGCCATCTGCACGCGGCAGCCCGTCAGATTGTCCGGATGGGCGGTTTCCCGGATACGCTGGAAGGCATCAAAAGTCTCAAAGGGGTGGGGGATTACACGGCCGCAGCCATCGCATCCATAGCCTTCGGGCTTCCGGCGGCTGTAGTGGATGGCAATGTCTATCGGGTGCTGGCGCGCTATTTCGGCATAGAAACTCCCGTGGGCAGTACGGCGGCCAAAAAGGAATTCACCGGCCTCGCCCAAAGCCTGCTGCCCGTAGACCGGCCGGGGGATTTCAATGAGGGAATGATGGATTTCGGGGCGATGGTCTGCACGCCGGCCTCCCCGGATTGTGCCCATTGTCCTTTGAGTGAGACTTGTTTTGCCCATCGCAGCGACCGGATTGAGGCCTTGCCCGTCAAAAAAGAGCCGGTGACTGTCAAGGAGCGTTTTCTTACCTATGTTTATATAAGGAACAGAGGCAGTGTTGCGATTCACAAGCGTCCCGCCGGAGATATCTGGCAAGGGCTGTGGGAACCATTTCTGATTGAGACGCAGACCCCCCAATCTGCCGCCCGGGACTCCCGGACCCTCCTTCCGTCCTGGGCCGCCGGGGCAAGGCTTCTGCGGGAAAAAGTGCGTCATCAACTGACGCATCGTACACTCTATGCCGATTTCTATCTGCTCGAAACGGAAACCCGTCCGCCGCTTCCCGACGACTACCGCTGGGCCAAAGAAACGGAGCTTGACCGTTACGCCAAGCCCCGTCTGCTCGAAATATTGCTGGAAAGTCTATAGAATCTGCGGCAGAAAGGTGCTGATGATAAGCACGGCGATGCCACACACCAGCACGGCAATCGTTTTGCGTGACACCCCTTTCCATTCTTTGAGGATGATGCCCCAGACATTGGAGAAGACCACATTCAGCGACATCAGGATGCACCAACTGAAGGTAATCAGCACCGGAAAGTCTGTCAGGAAGCCTTTGCCCAGACTCAGGCCGAAGAACTGGCTGTACCATAGCAGGCCGGCCAATGCACAGAAAAGCAGATTGTTGCTCCAAAGTTCCCCACGGCCGTAATCGCTCCAGGTCTTGTTGCGTCCGTTCTGATAGAGGCAATAGACGGCATTGGTGATGAAGCCTCCGAAAGTCACGAGCAATGTAGCCGGAAGGCTCTTGAAGATATCAGGGGTATTCTCCCAGGCGAGCGGCTCTCCGAAACTCAGGCCGATGGCGAAACAGGCGCTCATAAAACCGGCCAACAGGGCGACGATAATGCCTTTGCTGAAGTTAAAGTCCTTAATGGCTTTCTTTTTCTCTTCTTCCGGGAGGCTGGCTGACTTCATGGCACCCGCCACACCGATAATGGCGATACCGATCAATGTCACCACGACACCGATGATGACCGCACCGGTCAGGTCATTGGCGTGCCCGGTGAAAACCGGTCCCAGAATGGCGCCCAAACCGGCGCAGGTACCCAGTGCGAGACTTTGCCCGAGTGCTACCCCCAGATAACGCATACTCAGCCCGAAGGTCAGTCCGCCGACTCCCTAGAGCATTCCGAAAAAGATGGTCAGCAACGACGCTTTCGGATGAGCTGCGAACAAGGCGATAAGGTTTTCTCCCGAAGGAATGGCCAACAGGGCTCCCAATAAAGGAAAGACCAACCAGGCGAAGACGCCTTGGACCAGCCAGTAACTTTCCCAACTCCAAGCTTTGATTTTGTTGATGGGAACATAGCAGCTTGATTGGCAGAAAGCGCCTATGGCGATAATCAGTAAGCCGAAAATCAGATTCATGTCAATAAAGATTTAAGATAGATTGTTTTCTTGTCCGGAAATCTGGCTCTTTTCTCGTTCCGACAGCTTGCGGCCTTTCTCCTTGAAGTGCTCAAATCCCTCTCCGAACACGTTGGAGACATTGGTGATATAGACGAAGGCGTCCGGATCCAATACTTTGATATAGCGGAGCAGCATGGTAATGTCCCGCCTGCGGGTGATGACCAGCAAGACTTCCTTTTCTTCTTTCGTGTACCATCCTTGCGCATGCAGCACCGTCGCGCCCCGTTTGAAATCATAGACGATCGCATCGGCAATCTCATGGTATTTCCGGGAGAAAATCATGACCTGGATGGAACGGCGTGTACCCGAAAGAAACATGTCCGTCGAATATCCATCTACAGCGACGATGATAAAACCATAGACGACCGTCGCAAAACGGGCGGCGGGAGTAAGGGCGTTGCCATCCGCATCAAAGGAGGGGACAAAAAGGGCGGAGAGAATGATGACAGAGTCGATGAACATCACCATCTTTCCCGGAGATACATTATACTTCTTGTTGACAATCAGTACGATGATATCTGTTCCGCCGGTGCTTCCGCCTTGGGAGAAGGCCAGTCCGATAGAAGTGCCGACCAAGCTTCCGCCGATAAGGGCGCAGAGCATTTTCCCGTTGCTGAGTACAAATTCTTCGATAAACTCATGAGGAATGAGCCCGGGGATGATCTCAAAAGCGGCCGACGCCAGGAGCATCGCATAGATGGTCTTGCCGGAAAAACTTTTTCCCAAGACTTTCAGGCCGATGCCCAGCAGGAAAATGTTGATGAGAAAATAGACTGTACCTACGCTTACAGTCCCTTTGGTCGCGTAGTGAATAATGGCGCTGATACCGGTCACGCCGCCACCCACAAAATTATGCGGCATCAGAAATACACACCAGGAGGTCACATAGACCAATACACCGAGGGTGATCAGGGCATATTCTTTCAGGATGGTTCCCGCATTTCGTTTAAGCAAATCCATAACACAAAAATCAACTTCGGCTACAAAGATAGTTTCTTTTTCCGTATCTTTGCGCACTTAAAAAGAATTCATCATGTCAGAAGAATTAAATATTGTCAAGGACCTTGCCGTCATCTTGATGGCATCCGGTGTTTTTACCATCCTCTCCAGGGCTTTGAAACAGCCTTTGATTTTAGGTTATATTGTCGCAGGTTTTCTGGTGGGGCCTCATTTGCAACTCTTCTCCGACCTGGGAATCACGGATACGCATTCCGTCAAGCAATGGTCTGAAATCGGAATCATCTTCCTCCTGTTCGGGCTGGGGCTTGAATTCAGTTTCAAGAAATTGCTCAGAGTGGGCAGCGCAGCCTTCATTACGGCCGGCATCAACTGTCTGGGGATGTTTGTTATCGGTATTATGACGGGAACAGCGCTCGGATGGGAAATGATGGAGGCCATCTTCCTGGGCGGCATGCTCTCGATGAGTTCCACGACCATCATCATCAAGGCCTATACGGAAATGGGGCTCAAGCAAAAACCTTATGCGCCCCTGGTATTCGGTATCCTGGTCGTGGAAGATTTGATTGCCGTTTTGTTGATGGTGTTGCTTTCCACCCTGGCGGCTTCCCACCGTTTTTCCGGCGGAGAGATGATCCTGGCCATGGTGAAACTGGTCTTTTTCCTGATCTTGTGGTTCTTGGTTGGTATTTATGTCATTCCTACCCTGCTCAGGAAGTTCAAATCCTACCTGAGTGAAGAAATCCTGCTTTTGGTGAGTATCGGCATGTGTTTCGGGATGGTTACCCTCGCCAGTTCCCTGGGCTTTTCTTCTTCCTTGGGCGCTTTCGTAATGGGATCCATTTTGTCGGAGACGATGGAAGGGGAGCGTATCGCCCGTCTGACCGCTCCGCTCAAGGATCTTTTCGGAGCCATCTTCTTTGTTTCAGTGGGTATGATGGTAGATCCGGCCATAGTCGCAAAATACTGGTTGCCCATCTTGATCATCGTTTTGGTAGTCGTCATTTTTATGTTCCTGTTCTCCATGCTCGGATCTTCCCTCTCGGGAAAAGGACTTACGACTTCCACCCACACGGCGATGAGCTTGCTCCAGCTGGGCGAATTTTCTTTTATCATCGCCGGTATGGGCGTTTCACTGGGCGTTTTGCGCGACTTTATTTATCCCGTCATTATCACCGTATCGGTTGTTACAACTTTCACTACGCCGTATGTGATCAAGGCGGCTGACCCGATGGAACGTTTCTTGCGCAGGCATTTGCCCAAGGCCTTGTTGTCGCGGGTCGATCACGAGGATGTCAACCAGGATGCTTCCTCCAAGGCTGAGGAGAACCTGTGGCACTCGTTGCTCAAATCCTATGCCTTGCGCGTGCTCTTGTACTCGGTGCTGATCATTGCCATTGCGATGGCGTCCTATGCCCTTTTCCCTTCGTTGGTCAGTGGCCTTTTCCCTTCTCTTTCGAAGGATTTCGTCGGAATGATTGTCGCCGTCTTGACTCTGCTCATCATGATCCCGTTCCTCTATGGATTGGCCATCTCCGGGTCATCCATCAAAAGGGACGCCTCCCGTTTGATGAAGGATAATCCGGCTGCCACCTGGCGTATACTGGCGCTGATGGTGCTGCGCATCCTGATTGCATTGGCTTTCTGTGTTTCTGTCGTCTTGTCCAATGTCAAACTGTCGGGAGCTGCCATCCTGGGTGTCATCATTCTTTTCCTGACCATTTTCCTGGTGCTTCGCGTGCATTTCCATAAATTTGCCAGCATCGAGGACCGTTTCTTTGAGAATCTGAACCAAAAGGAAATCCAGGCGCGCAAGGAACGCCCTGTGGCCTCTTCCGTGCAACGCAAACTATCTGCCTATGATATCCGATCGCAACGGGTCACCGTTCCGCAAGAATCCGTTTATGCAGGAAAAGCACTGCGGGAAATCCGTATCCGTACGGAGTCGGGGGCGAATATCATCAAGATTCTCCGGGGGAAATGCAGTATTCTCATCCCTTCTGCCGATGAGGTCATTTATCCGGGTGATGTGCTGCTGGCCATCGGAACGAGTGAGCAGCTGGCCCGTTTCACGGAATTGATGAATGCCACCGTCAATGTGGATAAGGCGGAGCAAGCAGAATTCAGCCTGGAATGTTTCGTGCTGGATGATTCCTCCTTCTTGACGGGTAAGACCCTGCGTGAGGTCAAGCTTCGGGATGCGGGCTGTATGGTCGTCGGAATCCTGCGGGGCGAGGAGATGATCACCAATCCTTCCGGCGACTTGCGCTTCACAACCGGCGATGGCGTTTGGATTGCCGGCGAGAAAAACAGTGTCGCCTGGTTTGGCGGAGAGAAATAATTCGCTCTAAAAATTGATGCCGTAGTTCTGTTTGATTTCGCTCATCACGAACGTGCTTTCAATGGAGGCGACGGAATCGATTTCTCCCAACTTGTTGAGGATGAACTGCTGGTACTGTTTCATGTCGCACGCGCGTACTTTCAATAGATAATCATAAGCGCCGCTGGTGTTGTAGCACTCGGTGACCTCGGGCATGCGCTTGATCTGCCGTGTGAAAGCATCCGCAATCTCGTGGTTGATTTGTTTGAGTTTCACCTTGCAGAACACCAGCAGGCTCCGGCCCAGTTTGTCCGGGTCCAGCACGGCGACGTATTTTTTGATGTAGCCCTGGCGTTCGAGCCGTTTCTGCCGTTCGAATACGGGCGTCGGGGTCAGATTGACCGCTTCCGCCAGTTCTTTGGTGGTCAATTTGGCGTTTTTTTGCAGGGTTTTGAGAATCTGTACATCGATTTCGTCCAAGATTTCAGCCATGGTTCGGAAAATTTTTCTGTTTGGGGTGTTTGGGGAAAGGTGTTTTAGTAAATCTTTCTTATTATGCGGCAAATTTAGTGAAATTTTCCAAATTTAAGTTAAAGTTTGGAAGATATTTCCAAACTCGCGACCTTTGCACCCAGAAAACAAAACAAACAAGAATATGAAACGCTATCATTTCGAAACTTTGCAATTGCACGTGGGGCAGGAACAAGCAGACCCGGCTACCGACGCCCGCGCCGTCCCCATTTACCAGACGACCAGTTATGTCTTCCGTAACAGCCAGCACGCGGCCGACCGTTTCGGCCTGCGGGATGCCGGCAATATCTATGGCCGCCTGACCAACTCCACGCAAGGCGTGTTTGAAGATCGGGTCGCCGCCCTGGAAGGGGGCGTCGCCGGCCTGGCTGTCGCTTCCGGCGCTTCCGCCATCACTTATGCCCTGCAGAACATTGTGCAGAATGGAGACCATATTGTGGCGGCGGACAATCTTTACGGCGGGTCCTACAACCTGATTACGCACACCCTCGCGACGCAGGGGATTGCCAGCACCATCGTCCGTATCAACGATCTGTCAGCGCTGGAAGCGGCCATCCAGCCCAACACCAAGGTGATTTATGCCGAGACTTTCGGCAACCCCAACAGCGATGTGACCGATATCGAAGGGGTAGCGGCCGTGGCGCACAAGCACCATATTCCGCTCATCATCGACAACACCTTCGGAACGCCTTACCTGATTCGTCCCCTGGAGCACGGCGCGGACATCGTCGTCCATTCGGCCACCAAGTTCCTTGGCGGGCACGGCACCAGCCTGGGCGGAGTCATTGTGGACGGCGGCAAGTTCGACTGGACAGCCGACCGGGAGAAATTCCCCACGCTGGCGCAGCCCGATCCATCTTATCACAATATCGTTTTTGCCGATGTCGTTGGAGCGGCCGCGTATGTCACCCGTATCCGGGCCGTGCTGCTGCGCGACACCGGCGCGTGTATCTCGCCCTTCAATGCCTTCATTCTGCTGCAAGGCGTCGAGACCCTGAGCCTGCGGGTGGAACGCCACGTGGAAAACGCCCTCAAAGTGGTGGATTTCCTGAGCCATCACCCGAAAGTGGCGCGCGTCAACCATCCCTCTTTGCCTTCCCATCCCGACCACGCGCTCTATCAGAAGTATTTCCCGAAGGGAGCCGGCTCGATATTTACCTTTGAAATCAAGGGGGGCCAAGAAGAAGCCTGGCGTTTTATCGACGCGCTGAAAATTTTCTCCTTGCTGGCCAATGTGGCAGATGTCAAGAGTCTGGTGATTCACCCCTACACCACCACCCATTCCCAACTTTCGCCGGAAGAATTGGAGCAACAGCATATCACCCCGTCCACCGTTCGCCTGAGCATCGGCACCGAACACATTGACGATATTCTCGATGATTTGAAACAGGCCTTTGAGGCCATTTAGTACACCTTTATCGAAAGTTTTCTATTCATTTAATCCTCAAAAAAGTTACAACCCATTATGAAAAAGATAGCCCAACAATTGACCGACTTGATCGGCAGCACCCCCTTGCTTGCCTTGAACAAATTTTCTTCCCAAAGAGGCATCGCAACCCCCGTCGTCGCCAAAGTGGAATATTTCAACCCCGGCGGCAGCGTCAAAGACCGCATCGCGCTGGCGATGATTGAAGAAGCCGAGCAGAAAGGCATTCTTCAACCTGGCGCCACGCTGATTGAACCCACCAGCGGTAACACCGGTGTCGGATTGGCCTTGGTCGCCGCCGTCAAAGGATATCATCTCATCCTGACGATGCCCGAGACGATGAGTGTGGAACGCCGCAATCTCGTCAAGGCTTACGGCGCCGAGGTGCGCCTGACGCCCGGCAAGGACGGAATGCCCGGCGCCATCCGTGCGGCGCAGGAACTTCGTGACGCCACGCCCGGCAGCGTCATTCTGCAGCAGTTTGAAAACCCCGCCAACCCCAATCGGCACTATCTGACGACCGGTCCGGAAATCTGGCGCGACACCGAAGGACAGGTTGACATCTTCGTAGCAGGCGTCGGCACCGGCGGTACCGTTTCAGGCGTGGGAAAATACCTTAAGGAGCAGAATCCGAAGGTGCAGGTGGTGGCCGTCGAGCCGAAATCTTCTCCCGTCCTCAATGGCGGTCCGAGCGGTCCGCACAAGATCCAGGGCATCGGCGCAGGCTTTGTCCCCAAGACCTATGATGCCGCCGTCATTGACGAAGTGTTCGATGTGGAAAATGACGATGCCATCCGCACCAGCCGTCAGGTGGGCCGGGAAGAAGGCCTGCTGGTGGGCATTTCCGCCGGAGCGGCCCTCTATGCCGCCTCGCAGATCGCCCTCCGTCCGGAGAACAAAGGCAAGCGGGTGGTCGTCCTCCTGCCCGATACCGGCGAACGCTACCTGTCCACCGTCCTCTACGCCTTCGAAGACTATCCGTTGTAGAACAGGAAGTCCGAAACGGCTTCTTAGAGGATCTTGAAGGTGAGGGTGAGGCAGGTGTCGGGACCGAGTTGCTGCTGGAGAGCCGTCTCGGCGGCGGCTCGGAGCATTTCGGCCTGGGGAAGCGTCAGGTCTGCTTGGGCGGCAAGCGTGGCCTCGACAAATGTCACCGGGCCGCTGCGGCGCGTTTTCAGTTGAAGAACTTTCAGCCCGTCCTTCCCAGCTTCGGCGTTTTGTCCGGCCGTTTCGGCGGGCATCGGAAGGGATTCCAGCATCTGTCTGATTTGGGCCTCTTCTTCGGGACGGATGGAGACATCCAGCAAATCTTTGCAGGCAATAATCAATACCTTGGTGGCCGGAATCAGGACAACCAGGCTGATGATGCATGCGACTATCGGATCCAGCAGCACCCATTTGTCGCCGAGGGTGATGGCCAGCCCCGTCGCCACCATTACACCGATGGGGGTGAGGGCGTCGGTCAGGTCGTGCCAGGACTTGGCGATGAGCGTGGGCGAGTCATATTTGTGCCCCATCGTCGCGGTGTACACATACACCATCAGTTTGATGACAATTGAAATTCCGGCTACCCAAAGCACGAGTACGGAAGGCCGTTCCACTTCCTCGCCGCCCAGAATGGAGCGGATGGACTCGATTCCGTCCTTCATCAGGTCGATGGCCACCCAGAATAGCGCCAAACCGATGAGCAGGGATGCGAACGATTCGAATTTGCCCCGTCCGTATGCGAAACGGGGACTCTTTCCTTTCGCCGAAAAACTGAGCAGGAGCAGCACGATGGCATTGCTGGCCAGGTCGGACAGGGAGTGGATGCTTGCCGAAACCATCGCAATGCTGTGTCCTAAAATTCCTGCCGTTGCCTGACCAGCCGTCAGCAAGATGTTGGCCAGAAGACCGATAAAGGTGACTTTCGTCAAGGCGCGGCCACGGATTTGGCTGTGTCCTATAGGATGATGGGAATGTGTGTGCATATCATTTTCATCAATGAGCGGCAAAAGTACGCAAATTTTTCCTAACTTCGCTCGTGAATGATGCTATTGTGCTTCTTTATACAGATTTTTTGTGGAACCTGGCTGGAAACCCCGGCTTCCCGCCCGCAGGACAGCACGCTGTTGGCCCGCACGCATTATGCGGCTCTGGCTGACTCGTGCTCGCTGGAGCGCAACTACAGCCTGCTCTACGACCCCTCCACTTATACCTCTTATTGGGTGGCCTACCCTCTGTGCAAGGCCCATTTGGCCACCGGCCGAGAAGACAGTTGGGCGTACGACCCGTCCCTGCCCGATTCAATGCAGACCTCCGTTTTGAAAAATTATATGTTGGAGCGCTTTGAGACGGAACATTACAAGTCCAATTATTATGCGCGCGGCCATCAGATTCCCAATGCGGACCGCAATGCTTCGCCCGCGATGCAGGCCCAGACCTATTATTCGACCAACCTAACTCCGCAGTTGCAGAACGGGTTCAACGGTTTGATTTGGGCGAAATTGGAAAAGGGCATCCGGGACTGCGCCCAAAACTATTCCGATACGCTCTATGTGGTCACAGGGGCGAGTTTTACGTTGCAGACTGGCTGTCGTGTCGGAGAGGATACGACCCGAGTCAACGGCGATGCGCCCGTCGTGTCCGATTCCGGCCGTGACGAACTCTCCTATGTTGTCAACCGCAATGACGGCAAACGGGTTCCCATTCCGCAATGGTATTGGAAAGCCGTGTTGAAAGTGCATCGCGATACCTTGGGCGTTCCCGTTCAAGCCGTCAGCGTCGCTTTTCTGCTTCCCCACAAGGACCTGAAAGGGCGCCATTACAAAGAATATGTCATTCCCGTGGATTCGTTGGAAGCCGTGACGGGCTTTGATTTCTTCCCCGCTTTGCCCGACTCGCTGGAGATGGCTTGTGAAGCCCGGGCCGACTGGGAGGCGTTTCAAAAGTTCGATGCGGAAGGCGGCCAGCCCAAGCAATCTACCGGGCAGGCCCCCAAACAATCCAAACGGTCTCCCCAAAAACCACCCAAGAAAAAGTGATATGGAATACAACAAAAATACAGCCAAACTGATTCGTAGTCTTAAGGATAAGAAGGCCCGCGACGAAAGCGGCCTTTTCGTGGTCGAGGGCGAAAAACTGGTTGCAGAGGCCCTTCGCTCGGGTTGGACCGTGGAAGCGTTGTTCTGCGTGGCGGACTCGTCAGGCTTGTTCGGTTCGACTGGTTCGTCCGGTTTGCCGAAGGGCAGTGCCGTCGGCGGCCCCGCCTGCGTGACAATCTCCGCGGGAGAAATGGAGAAAATCAGTTTACTTCATTCTCCCTCTCCGGCCCTGGCCTTGGTGCGTATTCCGAAGGCCCCAGTTGATTTTTCGAGTCTGCTTGCGGCGCGTCCTCTCGCCTTGGCCTTGGACGGCGTGCGCGACCCCGGCAACCTGGGTACTATTCTCCGGCTGGCCGACTGGTTCGGGGTGGACTGGGTTTTCGCTTCCGATGCGGACAGCCGCTATCCCACCAGCGATATCTACAATCCCAAGGTGGTACAAGCGACGATGGGCGCCATTTTCCGTACCCGCCTGATCTATGCTCCGCTGCCGGAAATCGCGCAACTGTTCATTAATGAGGGAATGGAAGTCTATGGAACTTTTCTGGATGGCAAACCCATTTATGAGGAGCCGCTCAAGGGCGAAGGACTGATTGTGATGGGCAATGAGTCCGAGGGTATCAGCCCCGAAATGGCCGCCTGCGTCACCCGCCGCCTGACCATTCCGCCCTATCCCGCCGGCGTCCCCACCAGCGAATCCCTCAATGTCGCCACCGCCACCGCCATCACCCTCTCCGAATTCCGCCGCCGGTAAGTCTGGCTTCGCTGCACTTCGGACCCTCCTTGTTCCGCACGGGCTCTCACGCGGAGGGCGGCGATGAGCGGGTGGCAGCCGCGGGTGGGCGCGGGACTTCGTTCGCTGCGCCGCTTCGCGGCTTGCTGCACTTTGTACCCTCCCACGATATCCTGCGTCATCGCTTCGCGATAACTTGTCTCTCGCGGGCCCCGTCCCGCTATATTGGTCCGCGGGTGGACAAACCCGCGCCCACCCAGGCGGCTCCACCCATATTCTCATCCTCCGCCCTCCGCTTCCGCAATGCCCTACTCTTTAGCCCCTATCCACGCTCATTTGCGTTCTACGATCTTCTTTAGCAATGAAACGGTGACAATTGTCACCAGTTGAAATTTGTTGCAAATTAACAACGAATTTGGAAAAATTGTAAATCATTTTTACCTTTGCACATATGAGCCGAAAAGATAGACACATCATTAGCCTTATTCGTCATATTGCCAAAAGCAATGTGCCACCGGATGGGCGTGTTCTGTTATATGGCTCTCGTGCAAGAGGTACAGCGCGGGAAGATTCGGATTGGGATTTGCTCATTATTTTAAACAAAGCCGCTATCGAGCAAAGCGATTATGACAATATCTCTTATCCGTTCTTCATCAGTGGTTTGGAGGAAGGACAGTTGTTCTCCCCGGTTCTTTATACCAAAAAGGAATGGGAGGAACGAGAAATGTCTTTGTTCCATTACAATGTTGACAAAGACGGTATTATAATCCAATAGCACGATGACAGACGAGCAAAGAGCGATTATCGTTGATAACGAACTGACAAAAGCATTCACCTTCCTGTCAGATGCAGAGAAATTGGCCGAGATGGATATGTGGAATGTTGTTGCCAACAGGGCTTATTACGCATTGTACCACGCTCTGCTGGCGATGATGATTCACGACGGCTATTCACCCAAGACGCATAGCGGACTTATTACTGAATTTGGAAAAGAGTATATTCTCACAGGGAAATTTGATGTCAAGTATTCTCGTTTGCTATCACAAATGCGCACAATAAGAGAAAAGTGTGATTATGACACTTTCTATTATGCGGAAAAAGAGCAAATGCTTCCCATCATCACGGACACTCGCGTACTCATCCAACTTATTTCCGATAGAGTAAAAACCGCGTAATAGGGTTAGTCCTATTTTATTTGCATTAGTGGAAAAAAGTATCTATATTAGTGCCTGATATCGCTATGTCTTTCAGTGGAATGCATATTCTGAACCTAACCCGCTTATTTTCCGTAGGGGGGGGGAATAAGTAAATTTCCGTTTTATACCGTGACGCACGACGGGGCCGGAGGGCTTTGCCGTGCGCTTTTTTGTCGTATTCAACCAATTTTTTAATATTATGAAACGTTTTTCTATTTTCTGCCTGCCGGCGGTGGTAATGGCCGGTGCTCTGCTTCTTTTGGCGGCTTGCGATAAGGATAATTCCACACCCGCTCCTGCGCCTTATGATCCCAGCGATTTGTCCGCCAAGGGAGCTGCCAATTGTTACATTGTGTCCGCTCCGGGTACTTATCATTTCAAGACTGTGAAGGGAAATTCTAACGAAGCAGTCAGCGCTGTTACGGCCGAACTTCTGTGGGAGAGTGTCGGTACATTGGAGGCTCCTGAAAAGAATTCCATTATCAGCAGTGTGTCTTATGCTGACAACATCGTTACTTTCAGCACCCCTGCCACCTTGAAGAACGGAAACGCCGTGATTGCGGTAAGGGATGGGTCGGAGAAGATTTCTTGGTCCTGGCACATTTGGGTGTGTGAGGGGTATGACCCCGCCGCCAAGGCTCAGGTGTACAAAAACGATGCTGGAACGATGATGGACCGTAACTTGGGCGCAACCTCCGCCGAGCCCGGCAAGGTTGAGACCATCGGTTTGATGTACCAATGGGGCCGTAAGGACCCGTTCTTGGGTTGCGGCCGTCTCTCATATAGTACCAAGGCGGTTTCTACGCCAGCCACCTGGCCGGCTCCGGTCGCTTCCGATGCTACAAATGGCAGTGTCGAATATGCAATCGAGAATCCCACAACTTTTATTACCGCAAACGATAGCAACGATGATTGGTTGTTTACCGGTCCCAATAACGACTTGTGGAAAGCAGAAAAATCCATTTATGATCCTTGTCCTGTCGGTTGGAAAGTCCCTGCCGGCGGTGCTACTGGCATCTGGGCGACCGCTCTTGGAGTCGCAACTTCTTCCACTGGCCACGCTTTTTCTGATGGCGGAATGAACTTTTCCGGAGAGTTTGGTGATGACGAAAGAATTTGGTATCCTTTCACAGGTAATTTACTGCGCGGTTCTGGCGAAGTTGCCAATGCTTCAAGCTCTTCTTATTGGTCATCCCAACCTAGCAATAAAAATGCAGATGTCCTATCTATTAGGGAGCAAAACGGATATGTTCATCCTGCAGATTTTTACACTCGTGGGGCTGCCCATGCTGTCCGTTGCTGCAAAGAATAACCAGTATTTTTTATATATCCCGTTATGAGGTCGACTAAAAAGGGGCGGCCTCATTTTGTTTTCAGATGGCTCCGCTGCGGCGGCCGCTTGTCTCTTCGAGGACTCCGCTCACGTTGTTCGCCCGGCCCCGACCAATCCGGATTTGCTGTAGAATCACAATAAACTCCGAAAATAAGCCAACCCGTTTACACCTTCAGGAAGATTTTTTTGCGGTAGAGGAAGGTGAGGAGGAGCCAGCAGAGGGCGACATAGCCGGCGGACAGCAGGACGGCGCCCCATTCGGGGGACATTTGCTCCGACAGACCTTTCAGGAAGAATTCATTAGTGTATTTCACGGAGACGAATCGCTGGAACAGGTAGATGGTGATGGAGTTCAGGCCGATGATTTCAAGGCAATGGGCCCATTTCCGCCAGCCTTTCACATCGATAATCCAATAGAAGAGCGCGAACAGCGAGAGGGAATAGGCACCGGCCACCAGAACGAACGAGCTGGACCAAAGCGCTTTGTTGATGGGGAAATCCAGGCTCCACAGCAGACCCAGGCCCAGCATCAGGGCCGAGGCGAGCAGCATCCAAAGTGTTTTGGCTCCTCCCGTCAGGGGCTTTCCGCAGAGTTTTTTCTGCTCGTCCAGCCGGATGAAATCCCCCGTAAACATACCCAGCAGTGCGGTCACAACCGCCGGAATGGTGCCTAACAGCCCTTCGGGGTCGTAGCAAGGCCGATAGATGCGTCCCGGAACGATTTGCCGGTCCACCCAGCCTACGATATTGCCTTCCATGGAATAGACATCGGCTCCCGCTGCATCCGGGGCGGGAACAAATCGAACCAGCAGCCAATAGCCCACCAGCAGGAAGACGCAGAGAATGGCGCGGGCGAGGGACCCCGTATTCATCCGTATCAGCGCGGCGATGCTCCAGGCCAGACCGATGCGTCCCAGTACGCTCAAGTAACGCAAGTTGGCAAAATCCCATTTGAAAAGCCCGTTATAAACCCATCCGAGGAGGATGAGAATCAGCACGCGCCTGAGGATTTTTCCATACTGCGTGCCCCGGCTCACTCCGAGCGATTGCGACTTGGCATAGGAAAAGGGGAAGGAAATGCCGGCGATGAACAGAAACAGGGGAAAGATGGTGTCGTGATGATAAAAGCCGTCCCATTTTGCGTGCTTCATCTGCAAGGCCAGCCAGGAGTCGCTTCCCTCCGGGAAAAGGGCGCAGAGGGCCATAATCAGGGCCGATAAGCCCATAATGAAACACATCTCGAAGCCGCGCAGGGCATCGAGGGACATAAGGCGTTTGGTGGTAGTTTGTGTGGGCATATGCAATAGGCCTCTAAATTTTATATTTTTATATTTTAATATTTTTATATTTTCGTATTTTAATACTTTTATATTAATTTAATAGCCTTTTATTAGCGTCTATTGGATAGACCGGATGCCGCGGAGGATGCGGTCGAGGGCTTCCTGGAGAGTGGCGCGGGGACAAGCGAGGTTGATGCGGATGAAATGGTCGTCGCCGTACATGGCGCCGCAGTTGATCCACACCTGCTCGTTGTCCAGCAGAAAATTTTCCAGTTCCGTTCCCGTCACGCCCAGCGCATCGATGCGCACCCAGGCCAGGTAAGTGGCTTCCAAGGGGGTGACGACGCAAGCGGGGGCTTCGGCGGCGAAACGTTCCTTCAGGTAGCAGAAATTGTCGTGCACATAGGCGTTCATCTCGTCCAGCCAGACGGCGCCTTCCGGGCTATAGGCCGCTTCGAGGGCCACCGGAGCGAACTGGTTGAGGTCGCAATGTTCCCAATCGTTGAGTACCCGGTCCAATTTCTTGCGGGTTGTCTCGTTCGCACAAATCATATTGGCGACGCACAAGCCGGCGATGTTGAAAGGCTTGGTCGGGGAGGCGAAACTGATGCAATGATCCGCTATTTCTTCCGACAGCGAAACGAAAGGCGTATAGGCCGAGCCCGGCGGGACGATGTCACAATGTATCTCGTCGCTGATGACGGGAATGCCGTTCCGTCGGCAAATCTCCCAGAGCCGCAGCAATTCCTCCCGCGTCCAGAGCCTTCCCGAAGGATTGTGGGGGTTGCAGAGCAAGAACACCTTGGCCTGCGCATCTTCGCAGCAGCGCTCGAAGTGCTCGAAATCCAGACTGTAATGCCCGGTCGAAGCCTCGTAGGCGAGCGGGTTGGCCAATAATTCGCAACCGGTGTTGCGGATGCAGGAGAAGAAGCAGTTGTATGCCGGCGTCTGCATAATTACCTTGTCTCCTGGATTCGTCAGGGCTTTCAACGCGATGGAAGTGGCGGCGATGATGCCGTCGATGGGAATGATGCTTTCCCGGGCGATGTTCCATCCGTGGCGTCGGCCGAACCAGTCGATGACCGCATTATAGTAAGAATCCGGAATGAGGGTGTAGCCGAACACCCCGTGGTCGAGTTTGTGTTGCAGGGCTTCCCGGATGCAAGGGGCGGCAGGAAAATCCATGTCCGCAATCCACAACGGCAACACGTCCTGCCGTTCATCCCATTTCACCGAATTGCTTCCCCTCCGTTGGGGCGTGTTTTCAAACCAAGCTTTCATATCGTGATGTCTAATAAGTCGAGATCTTGCAATCGCCCGGTGCCTTGCAGTTGCCGTCGAGGATAATCTCGCCGTATCCCCGGGCGGCAATGTGTCCGCTGCGCGGATTTTTCACCGAAGGGACCCTTCCGAGGATGCGTGCCTGAACCGTTGAGTATTCGAAGGCCAGGTCGGCGTCTTCGGCGAAGGTGCAGTCCTCCAGCACCAGGTTCTCCGCGTAGCAGAGGGGTTGGGTGCCGCCGATGTGGCAGCGGACCAGCCGCAGGTTTTTGGAATACCAGCCCAGATATTCCCCGTTGATGACAGAGTCATACACCGTGACATCCTCTGTCTCCCAAAACGCATCTTTGGTCTGCAAGTTGGAGTTGCGGATGACGACATTTTTGCAATATTGGAAAGAATAGTTGCCCAGCAGGCGGAAACGGTCGATGGCCAGGTCTTGGCTATGCATAAAGATGTAGTCGCCCTCCTGCGCCTCGACATCTTCCATTTGGACATTCTTGCATCTCCAGAGCGTCTCGTGGGCGTGGGGGAAGCGGACGCGGACCAGATGAAGTCCGTTCATTTCCCGGAACATCTTGGGCGCTTCCACCAGGCAGTCGCTCATTTCCCCGTCGCGGGAATACCAGATGGCGGCGCGGGCTCCTTCCGTGAAAAGACAGTCCCGGATGATGAAGCGGTCGCATTCCCAGAAGGGGTACTTCCCCTCGAAATGGCAGCGGACGGCCTCGATGTCCGAAGATTCCTTGATGGCGGACTCTCCGGCGTGGATGGTGACTTCTTCCAGATACCTGTCGGACACACAATACAAGGGGCGTTCCCCCTCGAATTCCTGCCCGATTATACGGTTTTTCTCTGTCTTCTCCATATGGTTCGTTTTTCTTTTTTCAAAATATCTTTTTCCAGCCATTTGTGCCCGGAAATCCGCCATGCGAAAAGCAATCCGCGCACATTCAGTTCGATGCACATCGCCACCCAGTAGCCTACCAGACCGAAACGCGGGGTGAGGACGAGGGCCAGTCCGATGCGGACCACCCACATACTGGCGAAATTCATCACGCTGGGCATCAAAGTGTCGCCTGCGCCTACGCAGGCTCCGTAGGCCACGATCGAGACTCCGAACAGCAATTCGGCGAAGGCCTCGATACGCAAAACGCGCGCCCCAAGGGCAATGACCTCCCCATCATTCGTTAGCAGTCCCATCATTTGCGGGGCGAAAGCGTACATCAGCACGGCCAGAACGGTCATCATAACGGCTCCGGCCGCGGTCGAAATATGGGCGAAACGGCGGGCGAGGTCCTTGCGGCGGGCGCCGACGCTCTGTCCCACCAGCGTGGTGACGGCTTCTTCCATTCCATAACCGGGCATATAGCAGAAACTTTCCGCAATAATCGCGAAAGAATTGGCGGCGATGGCGATGGTGCCCAGCGGCGCCACAATCAGGGTGCTGATGATGTAGGCCCCGCGCATCACAATGTTTTGCATCCACATCGGGCCGCAGATGCCGAAAGCTGTCTGCAGGGTGTCTTCATCCGGGATGAAACTCCTGTCCCTGGGCGTGGCGGGTGACTCATCGGCGCTGCCTTCTGCGTTTGCGTGAGGATGATCCAGAAGCAGACTCAACTCCGGTGATCGTTCCAGCAGAAACCACAGCATCACGAGCGCCGTCAGCAGGTGAGACAGGCCGGTGCCGATGGCCGCGCCCTTGACGCCCATTCCCATCCCGTATATGAAGAGGTAATTGAAGCCGACATCCATCAGGCACATCAGTACATTGCAGAGGCTGGGGACCTTCATGTTGCCGGCCGCTTCCAGCATCATTCCTGTCGTATAACATAGCTGCATCATCGGCAGGAAGGCCATATGGATGGCGAAATAGGCGCTTGCGTCGTTCCAAAGTTCCATACCGCCACCCAGCCAGCGGGGAAGGGGGCCGCTGATGGCCACACCCAGCAGGGCCAGGCAGGAGCTGAAAACCAGCAGGGAAGTGAAGGCCTTGCGCAGGACGCTGCGGGCTCCGACGAAATCCTTTGCGCCGATGCGTTGGGCCACCTGTACTGTGAAACCGCTGCTGCTGGCGGTACAGAATCCGCCGAAAATCCACGAGGTCGACGAGACCAGCCCGATGGCGGCGGCCTGCTCGGCGCCGAGCCTTCCCACCATCCCGGCGTCTATATATTCCATCAAAATGGTGGAAAACTGCGCCAGGATAGCCGGCAAGCACAACAAAAAGCTCAGGCGGAGTTGCTCCCGTCCTGTCATCGCCGACCCGTCCCGGATCTTGGCCAGTAATATATCTTTGGCTGCCGCCAAGGTGACTTTTCGTTTGATAAAACAGTTTTGTCTCGACAAATCTCGCAAATTTATAAAAATAATGTTACATTTGTCTTTTGATTGGAAACAATAATGAAAAATACGATGAAAAAGATTCTTGTAATGATGATTCCGTTGATGATGGCCCTTTCGTGTGGAGAGGGAAGGGAGAAGATTCCCGCATTTGACCTGTCCAATCTGGACACGACCGTCTCGCCCGGGCAGGATTTCTACCAGTATGCGACCGGCGGTTGGCAGAAGAACAACCCGCTGAAACCGGAATTTGCCCGTTTCGGCTCCTTCGATGAATTGCGCGAGACCAATATCACCCGCCTGAACGACCTCTTTGCATCGATGACCACGATGAAGACGAAAGCGGGCAGCGTAGAGCGTAAAATCGTTGACCTGTATAAGCAAGGCTTGGATTCGACGCGTCTCAACGCGGAAGGTCCCGCTCCGCTCAAACCGTACCTGGAAGAAGTGGATGCTGTCTCGGACAAAGCTCAGTTGGTGGCTCTGCTGGCCAAATTCCATCAGGAGGCCGAAGGTGGTTTCTTCGGTGCTTATGTCGAATCGGATCTGCAGAACAGCGATAGCCAGATTCTCTATCTTGGACAAGGTGGTTTGGGTATCGGCGACCGGGATTATTATTTGAAAAAAGAAAATGCCGCCATTCGCGAGGGCTACCACCAGTTCTTGATCAAGGTGCTCAAGCTGGCCGGTCTGGAAAGCGCGGAAAGCATTGCCGCAAACACTTTGGCGGTGGAAGATTTTATCGCGGAAGTTTCCTGGAGCCGGGAGCAGGAACGCGATATCGCAGCTCAGTATAACCCCTACTCAATGGAACAACTGGCCGAGGCTTTCCCGGGATTCGACTTCGCATCCTATTTTGAAGCGCGCGGGATTCCTGCCCAGCCTTTCATCGTCGTATGCGAGCCGTCTTACTTCAAGGCTTTCTCCGAGTATTTCGCCAGAACCGATGTGCAGGTGCTCAAAGATTATATGACCGCCCACCTGGTCAGTGGTGCCTGCGGTGCAATCAGTGATGACTTCTACAATGCCAGTTTCGAGTTCTTTTCCCGCCAGATGTCCGGTATTCAGGAGCCCAAGCCGCGCTGGAAACGTGCGATGGCCGTTCCCAACGGCATTTTGGGAGAGGCGGTCGGCCGTATGTATGTCAAGCAGTATTTCCCGGAGAGCTCCAAGAATCAGATGCTCAAATTGGTGAAGAATCTGCAGAAGTCCTGGGGAGAACACATCGCTGCGCTTGATTGGATGAGCGATTCGACCAAGGTAAAGGCCCGGGAGAAACTCTCCAACTTCATTATCAAGATCGGTTTTCCGGATAAATGGAAAGATTATTCTACCTTGAATGTGGATCCGAAATTGTCCTACTACGACAATCTGCGGGCTGCCGGCACTTGGTATGTGGCGGACAACCTGTCTAAACTGGGCAAGCCTACCGACAAGACGGAATGGGGGATGACGCCGCAGACGGTCAACGCCTATTACAATCCCACCACCAATGAGATTTGTTTCCCCGCCGCCATTCTGCAGCCGCCTTTCTTCAATCCGGATGCGGATGAGGCCATCAACTACGGTGCCATCGGTGTCGTGATCGGACATGAGATGAGCCACGGTTTCGACGATCAGGGCCGTCTGTTCGACAAGAACGGAAATATGGTCAGCTGGTGGACTGACGAGGATGATGCGAAGTTCCGCGCCAAGGCCCATATACTGGAAGAACAGTTCAACAAGGTGCAGATTCTGCCCGGCCTGATGGCCAACGGCAAGTTTACCCTCGGTGAGAATATCGGCGACCATGGCGGATTGAGCATTGCCTGGACCGCCTTCCAGAATGCGATTGCCGGCAATGAACCCGGCCTGATTGACGGCTTCACCCCGGAACAGCGCTTCTACCTGGGTTATGCTACCGTGTGGGCCCAGAACATCACCGATGAGGAAAAGGCCCGTCTGACCAACATTGACCCGCACTCGCTGGCAGTCAATCGCGTCAACATCTCCTTGCGCAATTTTGCGACCTTCTTCGAGGCCTTCGGCATCAAGGAGGGAGATGCCATGTGGCTTCCGGAGTCCGAAAGAGTACATATTTGGTAACCCTTTAAATTTTTATAGAGATGAAAAAGACTTGGATTATCGTTCTTGCGGCTGTCGCCCTGCTGGTTTTCTGGGGCGTGGGTGTTTACAACAGCCTGGTCAGCAAAGATGAGGGCGTGAAGACCGCCTGGTCGCAGGTGGAAAATGTCTATCAGCGCCGTGCCGACCTCATTCCCAACCTGGTATCGACGGTCAAGGGCTATGCCGCCCACGAGAAAGGGACGCTTGAAGGGGTGATGGAAGCCCGCGGTAAAGCGATGGGTGTGAGCGGAGGCAATCTTTCCGAAGAGAATGTGGCCGCGTATGGCAAGGCCCAGGGCGAGGTGAGTTCCGCGTTGAACCGCCTGTTGATGGTGGTGGAAAATTATCCTGATCTCAAGGCCAACCAGAACTTCTTGGATTTGCAGGCGCATTTGGAAGGCACCGAAAACCGCATT
>JAGCUV010000123.1 GCA_017962705.1 Bacteroidales bacterium | reverse complement strand
GATGCTCAATACCCCGGACAAGGACCGCGTCTTCGGCAACGCCGGCCTGCATGTCAATCTCTGGAAGGAGAAGGTTACACTTGATGTCAAGACGGGTATGGATATTGTCAATGAATTCCGTACCCAGCGCAAACCCTGGTATACCTACAATTATTCGCAGGGCTGGTACCGCGAGCAGAACAACTTTGTGCTGCAAGTCAATTCTGACTTCCTGCTCAAATATTCCGATTCTTTCTTCTCGGATCAGTTCTCCCTCACGGCGGCCCTCGGCGGCAACAATATGACCTATCAGCGCCGCAGCCACAAATTCACCATCGACAAACTCGAGGTAGAGGGTGTGTACAATACGGTCAATTATCCGGCAGAAACGATTCCTGATGTGAGCATCTACCGTTCCGCCAAGGTCGTCAACAGCCTCTACGGGATGCTGTCGCTGGGTTGGAAGGATATGGTCTATCTGGATGCCACGGCCCGCAACGACTGGACTTCCACCCTCTCGCCGGGCAACTGGTCTTTCTTCTATCCTTCGCTGAGTGCCTCGGCCATCATTTCCAAGATTGCCGGTCTGGACAAGTATCCCGACTATGTCAATCTTATCAAGATTCGGGCTTCCTGGGCGAATGTCGGCAAGGATACCAGTCCTTATGCGATTTCCTATAGTTATACCAACACAAGTTTTCCCGGAGGCTATCGTCCGGCGGCGACCATGCCCGACTATTATCTGCGCCCCGAGAACGTAGCGACCTGGGAAGTGGGCCTGGAGGGAAAGTTTTTCCGAAACCGGCTTATCTTCGATGTTGCGGCCTATTTTTCGGATGTGACCAACCAGATTTACGACCGTCCCGTGGACTATATGACCGGTGCCAAGTATTACACATCCAATATCGGACTTATCCGTAGCCGGGGCCTTGAGATGGTCCTGACTTTCGTGCCTGTCAGGACGCGGGATTTCGTCTGGTCGGTCAGCGTCAATGCGGCCACTTCCCATACCGTACTCGAACACATGTTCGACGGATGGGACAACAGCCAGCCGCACCGGTCGGATGTGGGAACGACCATCGGCTCCCGCTTGTTCATCTACAACTATGTCGGCCAGCGGATGGGACAGCTCTGGGGCAAGGGACTTACCTTGGCACCGGAGGGTTCTTACATTCTCAACGAAGACGGCAGCCGTACGGACTGTTCCGGGGAAAATGTCATCCATGCCACAACCGGCCTTCCGTCCATGTCCGACGAACTGCGCTATCTGGGCAATGTCAATCCGGACTGGCTCGGCGGTTTCTCGATGTCCTTCAAGTACAAGGGGTTTACCCTCAACACCACTTTTTCCGCGCAGATTGGTGGCAAGACCTATTCTGTGACCGCCGCCATTCTGGGCTATCAAGGCAAGTTGAAGAATACGCTGGAAGGACGTCCTGACGGCCTGGTAGATCCTGGTGTCAACTTTGTCGGCTATGACGAAGAGGGCTACGGCATCTACAAGCGTAACACCACCCTGACGAGCAATATCCAGACCTACTACAACAGTTATGCGGCCAACCGTTACAACTTCAAGGAGTATATCTACGACAACTCCTTCCTCAAACTTAAGGAGGTAATGCTGGGTTATGACTTTCCCGAAAAATGGATGAAAGTGACCAGAGTTCTTCAGGGAGCGTCCCTGTCCGTGTATGCCACCAATCTTTTCTGCCTGTCCAATTTTCCTTTCTTTGATCCGGAAGTGACGGGCACGAGCAGCGGCAATTCTTACCGCGGGATAGAGGCGGGTGCATTCCCGATGTGCCGTTCCTATGGTTTTAATGTCAAACTCAAATTCTAAGGCAATGAAAAAGTTTTTGTCAACCATTTCTATGGCTGTCGTACTTTGCAGCCTTCCGCCGTCCTGTACGAAGGACTTTGAAAAAATCAACACGGATCCCAACAAAATCCTTTTCGGAAATGCGGCCGCAACCTCTTTATATGAGCCGCTGGTCTATGGGATGGGGAGCAACAACCAATACCAGGCCTGGTTCTTTGCCAACGAACTCGTGCAGGTGACGGCTTTCACGGGTGGCCAGACTACCCAGATTCACCAGTATCAGGTGACTGACGGACAATGGCAGAGCCAGTGGGACAATTTCGCCCGTTTCGGCTTCGACGCCCATCACATGATTGATCAGGCCATCAAACAGAATGATAAATATTCAGAAGCCCTGGGGCTGATTTGGAAGGTTGTCGCACTTTCCAATCTTTCCGCCCTCTACGGCGACATCCCTTACTCCGAAGCCTATATGCAGACGGCCAATACCGCGCCGGTCTTCGACAGTCAGGAGCGTCTTGCCGAGAAATTTGTCGCAGACCTGGACAGCGCGGCGACCATCCTCAGGCGTCGTCCTACTGTGCTCAAGCCGGGGAACGACCGTATGTATCAGAACAACTACACGCGCTGGATCAAGTTCGCCAATTCCCTCAAGTTGCGTATCCTCTGCCGGATGTCCGGCATTGATGACAAATACTGGAATGCCATTCAGACCATCGTGGACAATCCGGTGGATTATCCCGTATTTACGGTCAATGCGGACAATGCCGCCATCGTTTTTGAGAATATGGACCCTTACCGTTCCTATTGGAAAGCAAACAGCGTTACAGAGTCCACTTTCTGCAATCACCGCATCACCCAGACGATGATCGATATGATGGTGGAGTTCAATGCTGCCGGCAATGCCGTGTTCGAAGATCCGCGCATCCCCATCTACGCCGTGCAGAAGGGTGGCGCCTGGAAAGGATCGCGCGGCGGCATTCCCTACAACGAGTACAAGCAATACGATTCCGGGGCCGCCGTGCCTAATTTTGCTGTCTTGACCAACTCCGGCGTCCCGGCCTTCATTATGGACTATTCCGAAGTGCTGTTCATTCTGGCCGAAGGAGTTGAAAAGGGCAAACTGACGGTGCCCGGTCAGACCGCCAAGACGCTGTATGAGTCTGCTGTGAAGGCCAGCATCAACAAATGGGCGGAATATGGTCAGTATGCTTCCAAGCCCGTCATTGTACGGACCGTCGATGTCAATACGCTGCTTGCCGGTAAACTCGGCTCCTATGATATGGCGGCGGCCCGGGACGGGACCAGTCTCTATGCCGGTACGGAGGAACTGATTGCCTGCCAGAAGTTTATTTCCCTGTATTTCTGCGGTTACGAGGTCTTCCATGAGTGGCGGCGTACCGAATACCCTGATTTCGAAATTGCCGACGGCACTTCCTCCAACAACTACGTATTGCCCACCCGCTTCGGCTATCCCAATTACACGGTCGCGTCCAACAGCGCCCATGTCGCCGAGGCCTTGGCCCGTATGGGCGGCGCTGCCAACAATATGCGTGTCCGGTTGGACTGGTCTTTTGCCAAGTTGCACGGAAACCACCGCAGCCCTCATCCTCTCCAATAAACATATAAAGCCATTACTGCCATGAAACAATATTTCATTATCCTTATCAGCGCCCTGGCACTGTCGTCCTGTTTGCGTGAGGACGGATTCAGAAGCGAGGGACCGCCCCATTTTTCCATCGTTGTCCAGGACGGAGGTGAACTTCCCGTCGCCGAACTGGCCCCGATGTCCGCCCAATACACCCTGAATTTGGGTTCCGACGCATATTCCTCCGCCGACAATGCTCCCAAACACATTACCAAGGCCCACCGTTTCCATGTTACATCCAATCTCCGCTGGAAAATCCTGCCGGCTGATGGCAGGATGCCGGACTGGATTCGTCCGTTCCCGGCCAAGGGCGAAAAAGACGGCATCTTTTTTTTCAAGACGGCCCGCAACATTGATCCGAATGAGTCCCGTGAAGCGTTGTTCAACATTCTGGTGGACGACGGTTCCGGCGCTTGGACGCCTCTGGACGGCATGCTTTCTGTCTGTCAGGACAAGAGCGGTCATTTTCTGGAGATGAGCGCCGCCCGTTTCAACGCTACGGCGGCCGCACAGACGCTCCGCTTGCGGGTCCTGGCCAATGTCGATTGGACCTACAGCCTTTCACCGATGAGTGAGTACGCGACGGACAATGTCGATTGGATTACCGATCTGACCGTCCATCCCGCCGATCAGCAGATCGATACGCTGGTATTCAAACTGCCTGAAAACAGCGGGGGAATCCGGGGAGCCAACATTTCCGTTCAATACCAGATAGACGGGGTTTCATTGACGGATGTCGTGCCCCTTGTCCAATACCCGGCCACCGAAGTCCAACTGGACGGTTTTCCAGTCAACTGGCATGTGCGAGTATCGGGCAACACCTTTGCGGCAACCTTTCCTGCCAACGGAACGATTCCTCCGGTGAGCGGTGCGGGGATGATAACATTCCACAATGAGGCCGGCAAGGCGGCGGACACACAAGGTAACGTCAAGCTCGATGTTTCTGACAACTCTCCCCGGGCGACGGGCGTCTGGCCGGGAGACTATTGCGAATTCGTCGCCTCTTCTCCCGTGTCTTCGGGCACGGTCGTCAAATTGACATTCGCCACGCGCTCCTCCGCCGGCGGCATGAAATACTGGCGGCTGGAGTTCCGGGACGGGGAAGTCTGGCGTCCGGTCGGCAAGACCTACACGGACGCATCGGTTCCCGGTCCGGACGGCAATCCGGTCGTCTATACCCATACGATGAATCCCAACAATGTCAATACCCTGGTGGAAGCGGTCGCCATTTATACGGAACATACTGATCAGGTGGAGTTTCGCTTTATCTGTGCCGCCAACAGCCGGGTCAGTGGCGGACCGGCCGCCGCACCCAATACCGGTACCTGGAGGCTTTCGGTCGATACGGCCAATATCTCGGATGCCTATCAGCCTTCTATTTCCATCGTGGCGGCCGGATCGGAACCTCCCGCGCCGGCAATGCTTTCGGTGTCGCCTTTGTTCTTGAGTTTCGAGCCCTCTTCGTCCGGCACCAAGACCATTAGAGTGACTTCCGACCAGACTTTTACGGTAACGGCGGAACAAAGCTGGATTCATGTCAATCCCACCACGGAATATGCCGGAGAAAATGTGTCCATAAGCGTGACTTGTGACGACAATGCCTTGCAACAAATCAGGGAAGGATACGTCACGATTGTCGCCGGCATCACCCGTAAGCAGGTGGCTATCATCCAGGCCGGTAGCGGTGGAGGAGGGGGGTGATGGTGGCAGCGGCAACTCCTTCGCGCCGGTAGAACCGTTGAGCCTGGAAGTGGGGTTGAGAAAATGGGGCGTGTTTAGAACGGGACCACCAGTTTGAAACTCACATTCCGTCCCATATTGGCGATACCGATGTTTTTCAGTCGGCTCAGATGCGGCATATAGACCCGGTCGGTGAGGTTGGAACCGATTATATAGAGCGACAGCCGTTTCTTTCCCTTGATGACCAAATCCGTTCCGGCCGATGCCCCTATCAGCAGGTATGCGGGCGTAGCGGTCTCTGTTCCGCCTTCGGCATAGAAGTGGTTCTGGGCCATATTCCAGTCAAGATTCAGGGAAACAAAGGCGTTGTTGAACAATTGTCCGCCGTGGGTTATCTCCCACTTGACCTCCGAGAACAGGCGGGGTGCCGGAATGAGCGGTAAATCATTGCCGGTCTTATTCCGGGCGTAAACGCAGGAGAAAGCGCTGCTCAGGTGCAAGGAATGGATGGGGTGTATATCAATGGTGATTTCACCACCGCCCAGATGGGCCAGGCCGCTGCGGAAGGTGTAGATTGGCAGGCCTTCGTCTGATATTCCACCATTGCGGGCGGCAAAGATGTAATTGTCGATGCGGCTGATGAAAACGGCCGATTCTACGGAAACATATCGGGAGGTGAAATCCAATCCCAGGTCTCCTTGCAGACTGTATTCGGGCTTCAAGTCCTTGTTGCCCAGTTCAAAGCGGAAGGTTCCCTCGTGTTTTCCGTTGGATCCCAATTCAGCCGGGTTGGGTGCGCGAAAACCACGTGCCACATTTACCCTGAAGGTGAAATGCTTTCCCAATGGCCTGACGGCGCCCAGACTGGCGCTGATGCCCGGGAAATGACGGCTGAATTCTTCGAAGCGGTCAGGCAGGGCTTCACTGTGAATCCGGCGGAAATCGGCCCTCAGACCGCCGGACAGGGTCCATTCGCCAAGGGCTTTGGTGGCAGTTGCAAAGAGGCCCGCATCAAAGAGACCATAGGCGGGAATCAGGTACTCTTCGCCAAGGTTATCGCTCTTCTGGACCATTCCGGCAAAACCGAAAGCGGTTTTCCAACCGTTGCCGAAGGTGGCTTGGTAGCGTAGATCGTAATTGAGGGTATTGAGCCTGAAGTCCAAACCGGGCTTATTGGCATTCTCTTCAAACTCCTCTCGTCGGTTTTGCTGCCAGCCCAGAATCAGCTTCAGATTGCCGGGGCCCAGATGGATGGTATTGTCGGATACCACCTTATAGTGCCTTACGTGCTGGAACGGAAGGGTCGGAGTATATCCATAATTGTCTCCTTCGCCCTCAATCATTCCCGGCGTCAGATGATAATAACTGAACCGCAGGCGGGCATAGCCCCAGGACCCGTTGTAGCCCGTCATAGCGGATGCGGCCCGCTCCCGGTAGCCGGAATTGGCCACCTTGCCGTTCAATGCATTCCTGTACGCGTGGGCATATTTGTCCGAAAAACGCCCTCCCATCAACCAACCCTTGCTATTCCCATCGACGGCAAGGGAATATCCCAGCAGGCCGCTGTTGGTTTGGTATTCAGAAGACAGGCTTCCACCGAATTCTCCCGGAGAGCGGACGGGGGCCGGATGAAAAATGAGTATGCCGGCCAAAGCGTCGGAGCCATACATCAGCGAGGCGGGCCCTTTGAGGATTTCCACGGAGCGAACGCCGGCGCCGTCAATTTCGATGCCGTGTTCATCTCCCCATTGCTGTCCTTCCTGGCGGATGCCGTCATTGATGACGATAACACGGTTGTAGCCCATACCGCGGATAACCGGTTTGGAGATTCCGCCCCCGGTGGTAATTTCGTTCAAGCCTGGTTCTGTGGCTATGGCATTTATGATATTGCCGCCTGTACGGGCAGACAAATCGGCCGGGAGGATGACCGATACCGGTGCGGGCATCTCTTTCTTTTTGCTGTTTCCGGTAAGGCCTGTAACTACGATTTCGTTAATATGCAAATGTTTGTAGAATATATCTGTGGAGTCAAGGATATTCTCCTGAGCCGTCGCTGCCACGCATACGCATAGCAGCGACAATACAATGATTGTCTTGTTCATTCTGTTTGGTTTATGGAAAAAACAAATTAAAACGTGCTAAAAACAGAATGATACGGGGGGGGCTCTTGGAGCGGATGGATGGGTAAAACGGAAGATGATATCACCGCAGGCGTCGCATACAAGGGTGGAGCAATCCAAAGACGGCAGGTTGACTGCCGGTCCGACTGTGGGTTCATATACCAATGCCAGTAACTGACAAATCGGACATTCGTCCGCACACGGCTTCACCGAGAGATGCCCCGGGTGGGGCCGGTGATGCGCGCAGTCATCGCAGGATATTTGCTGTGGAGGCGGGTCGTCGTGATGATGAAAAGGTGCCAGCAAAACCATCGATAAGATGATCGACAGCAAGAAGTTGGCTAATATGCTTCTTTTCAACGACATGTCAAAGATGTCCGCCCATCAGCTGACAAATGTAGTGAATATTACAGAAAAAAGCAAGCCGGTCCCTGTGCTTGAAAAGGAACGGCCTATCCAATTTATTGCTTGCGATATGAAATTAAGCCGTATATTTGCATCGTGAACGAAATCAAATTATGAGCGAAATCAATCTGCAACGGCATATGAGCGACGCGATTCGTCGCATTATGCTGAAAGCCTACAGCAATGTACTCCGCAATCCCTTGGAAGCCAAAACAGTCTGGTGCCTGCAACAGGCTTTCGTAAAATCCGAAAAACGCCGCGAGGCCATCCAGGAGAGCGAGGGAGTGGATGTGCCGCCGTTCCTTATCTGTTCCATCGCCACCACCTGCAATCTGCATTGCAAGGGTTGTTATGCACGGGCCAATGGGATTGCCGCCGACCATTCGGAAAACCAGAAGCCGTCGCTTTCACCGGACCAGTGGAAAGCAGTCTTTGAAGAAGCGGCATCGCTCGGCATCAACTTCGCGCTGCTGGCCGGTGGCGAGCCGATGATACGCAAAGACATTCTGGAGCGTGTGGCCGAGGTCGAGGATATGATTTTCCCCATTTTCACCAACGGCACGCTGATTGGCCCAACATATATCAAATTCCTCAAGCAGCACCTGAATTTGATTCCCGTCATCAGTATCGAAGGGATGGAGCACGCGACGGATGAGCGGCGCGGGACAGGGATGTACAATCGGGCGATGATGTCGGTGGATATGCTGCACAAGGAAGACCTGTTCTTCGGCACCAGCATCACCGTCACGACCGAGAATTTCGACCTGGTTACTTCGGATGCTTTTGTCGAGCATCTGCAGGAACTTGGCTGCAAACTCGTCATCTATGTGGAATATGTGCCGACAGACCCGGGTACGGAGCATCTGGCGCTCAGCGAAGCGGATTTGCAGCGGATGGAAGCCGTGCAGAGGCACCAGGCCGAGCGATACAAGGGGATGATTATCATCTCGTTCCCGGGCGATGAGAAACATATGGGCGGCTGCCTGGCAGCCGGAAGGGGCTTCTTCCACATCGGCCCCGACGGAAGTGCGGAGCCTTGTCCTTTCTCTCCCTTCAGCGACAGCAGCGTGTTGGAGCTGGGCGTCAAGGGAGCCCTGGCCTCGCCGCTCTTCCGCAAGTTGCGGGAAGCGCACCTCGTGGGTGGAGAGCACACGGGCGGATGCGCCCTTTACGAGCACCGCGATCAAGTAGAAGCTTTATTGAAACAATAAGAAATATGAACGCTATCCGTTATTTCAGTAAGTTTGGTCATTCCATACAGATGGCAGAAGCCATCGAAGAGATTGTCGGCGCCAAAGCCACCCCGGTGACGGAACCGTTGTCCGAACCGGTGGACCTGCTCTTTTTGGGAGCCGGCGTGTTCCTGGGGAGGGTCAACAAGGCCGTCTTCGACTGGATTGACACCCTTTCGCCCGAAAAGGTGAAATGTGTGATTCTGTTCGGGTCGTGCGCCATCATCGAATCCCCGGTTCCGCAGATGCGGAAATACCTGGAAACGAAAGGTTTTCAGGTATGTGACCCGTCGTTTACCTGCAAAGGTGCGATGGGGCCCGTGCACAAGGGCCATCCCGATGCAAAAGACCTGGACGATTTCAAGCAGTTCGTCCGTTCGGTCCTGTAAGTTAAAAAATCAACGGGTGTTATGACTGGATAACACCCGTTTTGTTCGGATTCCAATAAAGCCTAGGCCCTGTTGAACTTCGACTTGGGCTGCTTGCAGCGCGGGCAGCGCCAGTCGTCCGGCAGGTCCTCAAAGGCAACGCCGTCGTGCTCGGCCGGGTCATAGACATAGCCGCAGATGGAGCAGATGTATTTACCGGAAGCCTCCTGCCCGGAGAAGTCCACCTCCGCCAAGACCGTCGGCACGGGATTGTCCAAATCCATTACGCGTTTGGCCTCCAGGTTCTCATAGCCCTGCGGGGTATGGGTGCCGCAATACACGGTGGGGTGGTTGCGGATGAATTCCCGGATGCGGTTCTGGGTCTGCCGAGCGGCGGGAAGGTCATCGAAGACGACGGACAGTTTGTCCTCATACAGAGCTTCATCCACATAGGTGATGTCTCCGTGAATCATATAGAACAGACCATCATTCTCTGCGATGACGATGCTGTTGCCCTTGGTATGGCCCGTGGCTTTGATGAGGTAGATGCCGTCTGCAATCTTCTGGCTCTCCGGAAAATTGTAGTACGTTCCGTCGCTGAAACGCACGGGGACAAGGTTTGCAAGCCCTTGCAGTTCAACCGCGTCCATTTCGTCCTGATTGACATAGACCTTCGCATTGGGAAAACTTTTCAGTTCGCCGCTGTGGTCGGCGTGGCGGTGGGTGAGGAGAATCTTCGTCACCTGTTCCGCTTGATAGCCGAGGGCGGCAAAGGCCTCCATATAACTGCAGATGTCCTTTCCGATGAAGGCAAGGCTGTGCTCGTCGGGCGCTTCTTCGGGCGTTCCCGCAGGAAGTCCGGTATCGACGAGGATGACCTCGCTGCCGGTATCGATTAAATAGTTCTGCAGGCTGCCGCGATAACGGATGTTCTTGTCAAACTTGTCCATCCCTTCTTCGCCGCCGAAGGCGAAAGGCTGGGAGTAGAAGCCATCTTTCCTGAATTTGACTGCTTTGATTTCCATCGTCGTCTTATTTTGCGGGTTCCCACTTGCAGCGGACGGGAGAGATGATGGCGCCCTCTTTTTTCAGTTCTGCAAAGGCTTTGTCGACATCCTTGCGGTCGAGGCCGGTGATTTCTGCAATCTTGCCGGCGTTCACGGGAGCGCCGAATTCGCGCATCGCTTTCAATACTTGCTTTTTCATAACATTATTATTTTAAAGGTTGAATCATCGCTGTCAGTCAATCTCCTCCGGGAATGCAATGCTTTCGATTTGCAGGCGCAAGGTCCCGGAGGGGACTTGCACCTCGGCGATTTTGCCCACCTTCTTGTTCATCAGTGCGGCTCCGATGGGGGATTTGAGCGAAATTTTGCCAGCCTCAAGGTTAATTTCGTGCGGGCTGACAATTTTATATTTCATACGGGCGTTAGTCAACAAGTTGGTGAATTCGACCTGGCTTAACAGGCTGACCCTGTCTTTGGGGAGGGCGTTGGTGTCGATAACGCGGGAATGTTCCAGGACTTTCTGCAGGAAACGGATTCGGCTGATGGTTTTCGCTTGCATCCGTCTTGCTTCGCGGTATCCCGCATTGTCGCTTCGGTCTCCCTGGGAACCCGTCTCCGCAAGGTCCTCCTTTACCTTGGGATAAACCTCGGTGATAAGATGGTTCAACTCGGCCGCCAGTTCGTCGTATCGTTGTTGTGACAGATATTCCATAAGCCAAAGATACTCAATTTTATTGAAACCCATCATCAAAGTTTGTTCTGATTTTGAAAATTCCCTATCTTTGCCAACAGAGAATCAAACTAAAAACCTTTATGACACAATTAGAAGCCATCCAAGCACGGCATTCCGTACGGAAATATTCCGAGCAGCCGATAGAAGAGTCTAAACTCACCCAACTGCGTGAGGAAATTCAGAAGTGCAATGCGGAAGCCGGTATTCATATCCAGTTGGTCGTCGATGAACCGAAGGCGTTCTCTACCGGAGTGTTCAAATATGGCGCTTTTTCCGGGGTACGCAATTATCTGGTCCTGGCCGGGAAGAAAGAGGCCGAAGAACATATTGGCTATTATGGAGAACATATCGTGCTTCTGGCGCAGACTCTTGGCCTGAACACCTGCTGGGTGGCCCTTACCTACAAGAAGATTCCCGGGACATTCACCCTGGAAGAAGGGGAGAGGGTGCATTGTGTGATAGCGCTGGGCTATGGCGTGATACAGGGTGTTCAGCACCCGATGAAATCGGTGGAAAAGTTTTACGAGTCCGAGGGGGTTCCGCCCGAATGGTTCCTGAACGGAGTGAAAGCCGCCCTGCTGGCCCCGACTGCCGTGAATCAGCAAAAATTCAAATTTGTGTTGCAGGACAGGAACAAAGTCCAGGCGAAAACCCTGTT
>JAGCUV010000122.1 GCA_017962705.1 Bacteroidales bacterium | reverse complement strand
TGTTCTGCGGCTATCTCTGTCCTGTCGGGACGGTGGAGGACCTGTTGGGCCGCCTGCGCCGGGCCTTGCGCATCCGTCCGTTCAACATTTCCCGCAGCAGCGTGCTGGACAAGGTTCTGCGGGTGGTCAAATACGGCCTGCTGTTTTGGATTTTCTATATGACCTGCTCATCCAGCGAGTTGTTCTGCAAGAAGTTCGATCCGTATTATGCGGTGGCGACCGGTTTCAAGGGCGAAATCGTCCTGTGGGGCAGCATCTGCACCCTGGTGGCCGTGGTGCTGTTCGGCTTGTTCATCGACCGGTTCTGGTGCAAATACATTTGCCCGCTGGGGGCAGTCAGCAACAGTTTCAAGTTCTATTTGCCCTTGGGCGGCATCATCTTGCTCTGGTGGGTCCTTTCCCTGTGCGGCGTGCAGTTGCATTGGGCTTGGCTGCTGGGCGCTCTTTGCCTGACCGGCTATCTCTTTGAAATACTGAATCAGAAGCCGGCAGGACAGGTGTTGACCCTCGTTCGCGACGAACTGGCTTGCACCCGTTGCGGCCTGTGCGAAAAGGAATGCCCGTATGCCATCGACATCTTGCGCTATGGCGCGCGGATGAACGATGTAGATTGCACCCTTTGCGGAGATTGTATCGGGGCCTGCCCGCACAAAGCGCTCGGTGTCGGCGCTCCGAAGACGAGCGTTCCGCTGCCTTGGACCAAGATGGTCCCCGCCTGCCTGGCCGTCGTGTTGACGGTGGTCGCGTTCTGCGTGGGCAACTCGTATGAACTGCCCACCATTGACGAGGAGTGGGATATGGAGCAGGTTTCCGGCAAGATGGAGATGGTGCAGGTGGAAGGGCTTCGCACCGTCAAGTGTTTCGGCAGTTCGATGGCTTTCAAAGCCCGTATGCAGAAGGTCCCCGGCGTACACCGCGTCAAAACCTATGTCAAGTCGCATACCGTCGAGGTGTTCTACGACCCGGCCGTGACCAACGCCGACAAGATTCAGACGGCGATTTTCGTCCCGTCCCGTTTCCGCATCAACACCCCCGACCACTTGGCTGTTCCGCAGTTGAAGATTCAGACCATCCGGGTGGAGAAGATGTACGACAAACTCGATTTGAACTATCTCGGCCTTCAAATGCGTCAGGCCGGCAAGCGGGTGTACGGACTGGAGTCCGAGTTCGACTGCCCGGTCAAGGTGCTCGTCTATTCCGATCCGGCAGAAGCGCTGGATGAGGCCTGGTTCAAGGAGATGGTGAATCGCAAGAGCCTTGATATGCCCCTGCACGGCGGCGGCACCAAGAAAACCCCGATGAACCTGGAATTCGTGCGCTTGGAAGAAGGAGTGGACAGCATCGCCACCACCGCGTTTCTGGAGAAGATGTTCGACGGCTTCTTTGCCTCCTACAACGGCCGTTATGCCGCTTCTTCCTTGCCCAAGAAGTTGAGGGAGAACAAGCCGGATGCGGACAGCATCGTGCTCAAGCGTTCGGAAGTATATGCCGGAAAGAAACAATTTATTTATGAGTTGGCGGACACCAATTATCAGAAACCCATCGTCCGCCGGGCCCTGCCTTTCCTGAGCAACCATATTTCCCGCGAGGAAGGTATCATCTCCTTGGCGTTGACGCTCAACCGGGACTATGCGCCCGCCTTGCAAATCCGCTATGCCGCGCCTGCTACGCCCCAGCGCATCTGGGAACTGTTGCAGGCCAAGGAGTGGACCATCACTTACAAGGTGGGGGATGTCCGGCAGGAGAAACCTCGTATGAGTTTCCGCAAGGAAGGAGAAGTGATTCCGGTAGAGAATTAAAAAGAATGAAAATTTCATCTTGTTTGCGTCGGGGCTTCCTGACAGTTTTGTTGTCGCTTTGCGCCTTCTGGGCCTTTGCCGACGAGGGAATGTATATGATTCAAGCCATCGATGCGGCGCTGGAAAAGAAAATGCAGGAAAGGGGGCTCGCTCTTCCCGCTAAGGCCATCTACGATGCGGACGCCCCGCGCGCCACGCTCAGCGATGCCATCGTGTCGTTGGATTTTATGGGGACGGGCAGCATCATTTCCCATGACGGGCTGCTGATTACCAATCACCACTGCGCGTATTTCGACCTGCACAGCCTCAGTACCCCGCAGAAAAATTATCTGGAAGAGGGCTTCCGGGCCTATCGTCAAGAGAATGAGATTCCCATCAAGGGCAAGAAGGTCCAGTTCCTCAAAAAGGTCATCGATGTGACCCAAGAGGTCAGGCAAATGTGGTCGAAGGCCCACGCCAAAGGGGTTGTGATGGGCTCCCGCAAACTGAGCTGGACGATGGAGGCCAAGTATGAAAAGGAGACGGGACTGAGCGCACAGCTGAGCTCTATGTGGGGCGGCAGCAAGTATTACATCTGCCTGTATCAGGAGTACAAGGATGTGCGCCTGGTGGCGGCTCCTCCCGTGTGTATGGCGGCTTTCGGCGGCAATGTGGACAATTGGCAGTGGCCTCAGCACAAGTGCGATTTCGCCCTCTACCGGGTGTATGCCGCACCCGACGGTACGCCGGCGGAATATGCCGAAAACAATGCTCCCCTGCATTTCGAGCGTCCGCTGGCCATTTCGACCAAGGGACTGCAAGAGAAAGACTATACGATGGTTATCGGCTATCCCGGGACTACCGATCGTTACAGTTCGTCTTTCAAGGTCAGGCAGCAGCAGGAGGTGACGCTTCCGCTGGCCAACGGAATCCGCTCCGAAAAGATGCGGCTGATGAAGGAGGCGATGAACGCCGACCCTGGGGTCCGTCTCAAGTACGCCGACAAGTTCTTTTCGCTGAGCAATCTGCAGGAACTCCAGCAGATGCAGGTGGAGTGCTGCAAACGCTTTGGTGTCGTTGCCAGGAAGCAGGCGCAGGAGCAGCAGTTGCAGGTGTGGATTGATGCCAACCTGTCCCGCCGGAAAAAATGGGGGACGCTCCTTCACGAGATGGACTCCCTGTACCGCGTGAGCGATGCCTCCCGCTACCGGGTGACGCTTTTTCAGGAGACCATGGTACGTGCTACGGCGATTTCCATTTTCGCTACGCGCCTTTCTTCGGAGAAAGGCCGCTGCGAGCCCAAGGAGTGGGAATCCCTCGATATGGGGATGGAGCGCAAACTCTTCGATTTGGCCTTGCGGACCTGGTTCGAAAAATTGGATACGGCCTATATGGGCGCTTTCCATAAGTCCCTGCTGCGCGTCTATGGCCGGGATTACACAACGATGGCCGAGGCGCTATGGTCCCAAAGTCCCCTGACCGACGGCCGCCTGGCCGCCCCCGTCAAGGATGGAAAGGACTCGCTCTGCCGGGTGGAACTTATCAAAAACGACCTGCCCAAAGACCCGCTTTTCCGTTTCTTTACCGATGTGCGCATCGCCAGATTCCAGCAGACAACGGATTTCCGGGCCATCACCGCGGTCAACAAGGAATATAAAGTTGCGCTCTACGAGATGTTCAAGTCGCAGGAGCGCGTCCAGTATCCCGATGCCAATTCCACCCTGCGCGTCACTTACGGGCAGACAGGCCGGCTCGCCCCGGCGGCGGGAGATATCAATAAGCCGTGGTTTACGACGCCTGCCCAGTTGCTGAAAAAGCACAACCCGAAAGATTATGATTTCGCCCTGCGGGAAGATGTGTTGAAAGCCCTCAAAAAGGCCCCTTGGAAGGGCTGGAACGGCTGGGGTAAAGGCGGGATGAAGGTGGACTTCATCACCGACAACGACATCACGGGCGGCAATTCCGGCTCACCGGTGCTCAACGCCCGCGGCGAAGTGGTGGGGCTGGCCTTCGACGGCAATGCCGAGTCGCTGGCGAGCGACGTGGACTACACGCCCGAATACAACAAATGCGTCTGCGTGGACATCCGTTACGTCCTGTGGACGCTGGATGCCTATATGGGAATGGACCGCATCCTGAAAGAATTGGTTTTGGCTCGCTGAAAAATAAACCGTAACTTTGCCCGTTCACGTGAATTTTTAAGAAAATGGAAAACAGAAAAAACGAAGGTTTGAAGGCCTTGGGGCACGAAAGCCAATACATTCATAACTATGCGCCCAGTCTGCTGGAAGCGTTCGAGAACCAGCACAAGGAAAACGATTACTGGGTCCGGTTCAACTGTCCGGAATTCACCAGCGTATGCCCCATCACCGGGCAGCCGGACTTTGCCGAGATCCGCATCTGCTATGTTCCCGGCGAGCGGATGGTCGAGAGCAAGAGCCTCAAACTTTATCTGGGCAGTTTCCGCAATTGCGGGGCGTTCCACGAAGATTGTGTCAATATGATTATGAAGGACCTCATCGCGCTGATGGATCCCAAATACATCGAGGTCACCGGGTTCTTCACGCCGCGCGGGGGCATCAGCATCCATCCCTACGCCAATTACGGCCGCCCCGGGACCCCGTGGGCGGACGTGGCGTTCAAACGCCTGAGCGAAAGGGAATAATGATGGCGAGGCCCCGTTATCTGGTCATGGTCGCGGCCGGCAGCGGCCATCGCATGGGCGGCGGGCTCCCCAAGCAGTTCTTGCTGTTGGGCGGACGCGTCATTCTCCTGCGTAGCATCGATGTTTTCCGACGGGCGGTCCCGGGCATCAAGGTCGTGACCGTGCTTGCGCCGGAGTGGAAGGAACACTGGCGGGATCTGTGTATGCAGCATCGTTTTTTCTATCCCCAAAGTATGGCGGACGGGGGTCTGACCCGTTTCCATTCCGTGCAGAATGCCCTTGCCCAGATTCCTGACGAAGCCCTTGTCGCCATCCACGACGGGGTGCGTCCCTTGCTCAGCGAAGAACTGGTGCGGGACCTGTTTCAGCGGGCCGAAACGGCGGATGGAGTGATTCCCTGCTTGCCCGTAGTGGATACCTTGCGCTGCCTGCAGATGGCGGACGGGGTAGGGCGTTTCGGCGGAAAAGACCTGCCGGCCCGTTCGGAACTTTATGCTGTACAAACTCCGCAACTCTTTGATGCGGCTCTGCTGAAAGCGGCTTATACCCTGCCTTTCGAGCCCGATTTTACGGACGATGCCTCGGTCGTGGAGCGTTACATCTGGCAGCAAGGTCTGCCCCAAAAGATCGAATATGTTCCGGGAGAAAGACACAATATCAAGCTGACGACCCCCGAGGATTTGCTTCTGGCCGAAGCCATTTTAAAAACTCGCTAAAAAACTCATTATTTCTCTTTACAAGCGTTGATTTTTTCGTATCTTTACAAACTTTTAGACAGAAAAATTAACGTGATATGGCATTTTCCTTTTTAACACAAGAACTGGCCATCGATCTGGGGACCGCCAACACCGTGATATATCAGAACGATCAGGTGGTGTTGGACGAACCCAGCATCGTAGCCATTGAGAAATCTTCGGGGCGTTGTGTGGCCTATGGCCGTGAGGCCAAGCGGATGCACGGAAGGACCAACCCCGGCATCGAAACCATCCGTCCTTTGAAAGACGGCGTGATTGCGGACTTCAACGCAGCGGAGTTGATGATTCGCAGTTTCATCCGCAAGGTGAACGAGAACCGCAGATTCATCATCAATCCCAGCATCAAGATGGTGATTGGTATTCCGGCGGGTTCGACGGAGGTGGAGATCCGTGCGGTGCGCGACTCAACCGAGCATGCGGGTGGCCGCGATATTTATCTGGTGTTCGAGCCGATGGCTTCTGCACTGGGTATCGGACTGAATGTGCTGGAACCCAAAGGCAATATGGTGGTGGACATCGGAGGCGGTACGACGGAGATTGCTGTGATTTCACTCGGCGGCATCGTGGTCCAGGACAGCGTGCGTACGGCCGGAGATGCCTTTACGAAAGACATCCAGGACTATATGCGTCAGCAGTACAGCCTTAAAGTGGGTGAAGTGACGGCGGAGGAAATCAAATGTGCGGTGGGAGCCGTGATTCCGAATCTGCCCCCCGAAGAAGTGCCCGAACCGTTCCGCGTGGTCGGCCCCAATATGATGACGGCCCGTCCTGTGGAAGCGGTGGTGACCTACGAAGAGATTGCCCACTGTCTGGACAAGACCATCAGCAAACTGGAGCAGGCCATCATCCACGTGCTGGAGCAGACTCCGCCCGAGCATTATTCCGATATTGTGGCGGACGGCATCTGGCTGGCTGGCGGCGGCGCCTTGCTTCGCGGTCTGGCCGCCCGTTTCTCCGATAAGATGAACATTCCTTTCCACGTGGCGGAAGACCCGCTCAAGGCCGTGGCCCGTGGAACTTGCATTGCTTTGAAAGATACACAGAAATACTTTTCCTTCTTGATGCGCTGATGTCAGCAGGTAGTACGAATACCCGTCGGCATTGGATCAATGCAGCCGCCTTCATTGCGATGGAAGTGGCTGCATTGGCTTTGATAGGAGCTAACACCAAAATCCAACGTTCGTGGATGGGCGGAATGGTACATACGGTGACGGCCTTTGTCTGGGGTGGCGTCGAAAAAGTGGAACGTTATTTTCATTTGAGGGCGGAGAATGACTTGCTGGCCGAGCAGAACCTTTCACTCATGCGGATGCGCAGCACAGAAGCAGGCGTGCATCCGGTGAGTACCGAAGAATGGACCTTCCTTCCTGCGGAAATCGTCAAACACCAATTCAAGGGAGATCACAGTTATTACCTGCTGGATAAAGGGTCCGACGACGGGGTGCGTTCCACCAGCGGTGTAATTACGCCCCGGGGTGTAGTCGGGGTGGTGGAAGCGGTCACGTCGCATTACAGTTACGTCCGCTCGTTCTTCAGCGTGGGGATGACCGTCAGTGTCCGGGAAGACAGCACCGGGGTCACCGGCCCGATGAGCTGGGATGGAAAAGGGCGCAGCGGCGCCTGCATCCATTCCATTCCCCACCACATTGTGATTCCTCCCGGACGGGAAATCCGCACGAGTCCTTATTCCGGCTTGTTTCCGTCCGACATTCCTTTGGGTATAACGGGCGAAAGCCGCTTTTCCAAGGACGGGACACAGACCATTGAAGTTTCTTTGTATGAAGACCCCACACGCTTGCGCTATGTGATGATAGCGGATCGGGCCTGGCGGGAAGAAATAGAACAGTTGGAGCGATGAACCGGAATGTATCTTTCCTCTTTTTCTTGCTGTTGCTCGTTCAGGTGCTCATCGGTCACTTGTTCCAGACCGGTCCGTGGTGTGTGTTGACCCTGCTTCCGGCCATGGTGCTTTGTCTGCCAACCCAATGGTCCACCCTTCGATTGATGCTGGTCGCTTTCTTGAGTGGTCTGGCGGTCGATTTTCTGGCGGACGGCATCCTGGGCCTCAATGCCTTCTCTTTGGTTCCTGTCGCCCTGGTGCGCCGTTTCCTGTTGGTGCGCTTTTTCAACGAAGAACTGGTCTCCCGGGGAGAAGTGATTTCCTGGCGAAAAGGGGGGATGCCCCGCATCCTCGGATGCACCCTGCTCTGCACGGCTCTTTTCCTGGTCTTGTATGTGGCGGTGGACGCTGCCGGTGAAAGAGGCGTGCTGCCTTGCCTGCTTACTTTTGGAACTTCCCTGGTGGCCAACCTGTTGTTGTCGGTGCCCGTTTTGCTGGCCTTTCTGGAAAAATGAAAGAGTCCGTGCGCCATATCCGGATGATGGTTGCCCTGGCAGTAGCAGCCTTGATTCTGCTGGGGCGCATTTTTTATATTCAACTGATGGACGACAGTTACAAGACGGATGCACTCAACAACTCCATGGCCCATATCCCGGTCTATCCGTTACGGGGTATCATCTACGACCGCAACGGACGGATTCTGGTGGGCAACAAGATTTGCTACGATTTGCTCTGTACGCCTACTGCGCTGGAACCCTTCGACACCCTTTTGCTGAGCCGGGTTCTGGAGATCGAACCGGACATCATCAAAAAGAAGTTGGCGGAATATACCTCCCGCAAATCCCGTCGGAAAATCGGCTATCGCAGTGTCGTGATGTTTCCCAAGTTGCCGGAGGAGACCTATATGCGTTTTGAGGAGATTTCCTATCGTTTCCCCGGATTCTCCGGACAGGCCCGAAGCCTGCGCCAATATCCTTACAACGCCGGGGGAAATCTGCTCGGCTACATCAGCGAGGTGGACGCCGCTTATATCAAGGCTCATCCCGAGTACAAGAGCGGGGATTATGCGGGTAAGACGGGGCTCGAATCTTCTTGCGAACGCCTGCTGCGGGGAGAAAAGGGAGAAAAAATCTTTTATCGGGATTCCCGGGGAAGGATCGGGGCGTCCTACCGTGGCGGCGAGGCAGACAAGCCGGCGGTGTCCGGAATGGATATTACGACCACCATCGATGCCCGTCTCCAGCACTATGGGCAGCAACTGATGAAGAACAAAGTGGGCTCGCTGGTTGCCATCGAGCCGTCGACCGGCGAGATTTTGACCCTGGTTTCCAGTCCGGGCATCGACGTGGAGTGTCTGGCGGACATCGGTTCGCATTACAAAGAAATCGCCGCCAACCCTTATAAGCCGATGTTCAACCGGGCGGTCCAGGCCTCTTATCCGCCGGGTTCGGTGTTCAAACTGGTCAACGCGCTGATCGGTTTGCAGGAAGGGGTGCTCAAGCCCTCTATGCTCTATCCCTGCCACGCGGGTTATCATTTTGGCAAAAGCAGTCGTCTGGGCTGTCACAACCATCGTTCTCCCATCAATATGGACGAGGCAATCATGATGTCGTGCAACGCCTATTTCTGCTATGTGTTCAAGGATCTCATCGATAACCCGGCCTATGGCAATTCAGAAGCCGCTTTTTCGCAGTGGCGGGCCTATGTGGAAAGTTTCGGTTTCGGGAAAAAACTGGGCAGCGATTTCCCCTCCGAGTTGGGAGGCTTTATCCCGCAGGCTTCCTATTACGACCGATATTACGGCAAGAATGCCTGGAAGGCGCATACCATCCTTTCGCTGTCCATCGGGCAGGGGGAACTCGGCTGTACGCCTTTGCACCTGGCCAACCTGTGTGCCACCCTTGCTAACCGGGGCTATTATTATATTCCGCATCTGGTGAAAGGAAGCGGGCAGGTCCCGTTGGATGAAAAATATCGCGAGCGACATTATACGCTGATTGACACGACGCATTTCGCCAAGCTCATTCCGGGTATGTTCCGGGCGGTCAATGCCGGTTTGGGCAGCGGGGCTACGGCCGGTGTGGCGGCGGTCGGGGGGCTGGAGATTTGCGGAAAGACGGGGACGGCCCAAAACCCGCACGGAGACGACCACTCCGTGTTCATTTGTTTCGCTCCCCGCGACAATCCGAAAATCGCCGTGGCAGCCTATATTGAAAATGGCGGTTTCGGGGCTGCCTGGGCGGCGCCCGTCGCTTCTTTGTTGGTAGAACAGTATCTTACCGGCGGCATTTCCGAAGAACGAAAACCCCTCGAAAAACGGGTGCTGGAAGGGAACTTAATGAATAAAGTGAAAACAAAATGACAGGACAGGTCGCACAAAGAAGTCTGCTGAAGACCATTGACTGGTATTTGGTAGGGGCGTACCTGCTCCTGGTGCTGATCGGCTGGCTCAATATCTATGCTTCCGAATATGATCCGGAGAATATTCGTTCCATCTTCTCCTGGGAGATGCGCAGCGGGAAACAACTCGTGTGGATCGGGACGTCGTTTCTGTTGGGCATGTTGATTTTGTTTTTCATCTCCCCGCGCAATCTGGAGACGCTTTCGCCGCTTTTATACGGTGTGATGCTCTTTTTGTTGGTGGCGGTGATTTTTCTGGGGGCCAGCACGAGGGGATCCCATTCATGGTTTGTGCTGGGCCCGGTGAGTTTCCAGCCGGCGGAACTGTCCAAAATCACGACGGCACTGCTGCTGGCCAACCGGATGAGCCGTTACGACTTCCGCCTCACGCATTGGCGGGACTTTCTGCTGACGGCGGCCATCATTCTCTTGCCGATGCTGATTATTGTGGCAGAAAACGAGACCGGCTCGGCCCTGGTCTATCTGTCTTTCTTGTTTGTCCTTTATCGGGAAGGCCTCTCCGGTTGGTGGCTTCTGCTGCTGTTGATGGTCATCATCGTGTTTATTTTCACCCTTGTGCTGTCGCCTTATGTCGCGTTGTGGGTGACAATGGCGGTGGCCGCCGTCTGTGTCTGTGCGGAGCGGATGAATCTGCGCCGTCTCTTCCGCTTTTACCTGCCCCTGGGGCTGTTGCTGGCCTTTTATCCGCTGATCTACCGTACTTGGTTGGAGGAAAGTTTTTGGGCTTTCCTTTGCCCGTCCCGGGTGTTGCTGGCGGCGGCAAGCGTGATGATCGTCGGCTACTGGGTGAAGGCTTGGAAGGAAAAGAACTCTTTCCGTATGTTCGTGGCCTTCGCGCTGGTGCTGGGACTGATTATCACGCGGGTGGTTCCGTGGGTATTCCAAAATGTCTTGCAGGACCATCAGCGGATCCGTATCGAAGTTCTGCTGGGGATGAAAGAAGATCCGGCCGGCGCAGGCTACAATGTGCGCCAGTCGATGATTGCCATCGGTTCCGGCGGCTTCTGGGGCAAAGGGTGGTTGCAAGGGACGCAGTCGTCCTATGGTTTTGTGCCGGAACAAAGTACAGACTTTATCTTCTGTACCATCGGGGAACAATGGGGCTTTTCCGGTTGTTTGCTGACCATTGCGCTGTATGTTTTTCTCATCGGGCGCATCATGGTTTTGTCTGAGGGCTCGCGGGAGGCGTTCACCCGCATTTATGGCTACAGTATTGCGGGGATTGTGTTGATGCATTTGATTGTCAATGTAGGGATGACCATCGGCCTGATGCCCGTCATCGGCATTCCTTTGCCGTTTTTGAGTTATGGCGGCTCGTCGCTCTGGTCTTTTTCCATAATGATTTTTATCTTTGTAGCATTGATTCGTAGCGAAAAGAAATATTTCTTATGAGAATACTGCACATTACGAATAATTATCCTTCGGAGAGGAATCCGGCGTTTGGGTCTTTCGTCCAATCGCAGGTGGCGTCGCTGCAGGCTTCGGGGGTGGATTGTGCGGTGTTTTTCGTGGATGGACGGGGCTGCGTGTGGCGTTATCTCCGGGCATGGATGAGGCTGGTGTGGCATTTGCTGACGCATCGGTACGATGTACTGCATTGTCATCACGCGCTTACAGGCCTTCTGCTCTGCCTGACCGGGGCTCCGCTTTTTTCCCGGTGCGTCCTGTCTTATCAGAACAGCCCTTCCTATGAATGGGGGAGGGGGACTTTCTTTCTGCTTTATCCCTTTTTCCGCCGGTTCATCCTCAAGTTCCGGGATGAAGCACTTTCGGGCTATAAAAAGGTGTGCGTGATTCCCAACGGCTGTTCCCCCGAACGTTTCCGCCCGATGGACAAGGCGGAGTGCCGGCGGGAATTGGGACTGGAGCCGGAGGGGAGTTATGTCCTTTTCATCGATGCCAACGCCCGTCGTGCCGCCAAGAAGCATTCCCAGAAACGGAGAGACCGTTTTGATGTGGCGCTGATCCGTTTGTGCGAGTGTCTCGGCAAGCCGGTTCATCCCATGATTCTGCAAGATGAGGATCCCTTACGGATGCCTCTTTGGTACAATGCAGCCGACTTGTTTTTGCTGACCAGCGATTATGAGGGTTCTCCCAATGCCGTCAAGGAGTGCCTGATGTGCAATACTCCGGTGGTGGCGACGCCGGTGGGGGATCTGCCTTATCTGGCGAAGTACTGCCCGGATTGTCATGTGGTTCCGGATTTTGACCCCAATACTTTGGCCCAAAAGGCCTGGGAGGTGATGACAGGCGTGGCCGGGGGACCCGGACAAACTTCGCGGGACGCGCTGCTCAAGTTGGGCTATGGGCTGGAAGATACGGCCAGCAAACTTGTTGAAATGTATCGCGGCCTATGATGGATGCGTGTATCATAGTCACCTGGCGTTGTCCTTTCCGCTGCAAGATGTGCTCTATCTGGCAGCACCCGTCCTTATGCTCGGAAGAGTTCGCGCCGTCCGTCCTGGAGAAACTGCCTCGCATGAATGCCGTCAATATCACGGGCGGAGAACCTTTCGAACGGGAGGATTTGGAGGACATCGTCCACATCCTTGTTCCCAAGAGCCGTCGTATCGTGTTTTCGACCAACGGCTGGTACACGGAGCGCATCGTGTCGATGGCCCGCCGTTATCCCGAGGCGGGATTCCGCATCAGCCTGGAGGGCTTGCAGGCGGCCAATGACGCCTTGCGGGGTGTTCCGGGCGGTTTTGAGCGGGGCATGGAGACGGTGCGCCGGCTGCAGGAGCTGGGTTGTCAGGATGTGGGCGTAGCTATCACGCTTTCTGGAACCAATCACCGGGATTTGCTGCCGCTCTATCGGCTGGTGCGCGGAAAAGGGCTGGAATTTGCTACGGCGGCGGCCCACAATTCTTTCTATTTCCACAAGCAGGACAATGCCATCTCGGATGTTGCTGGCGTGGCTGCCGCGCTGGATGAACTGGTGGGGTGCATGCTGGCCGAAAACAGCCCCAAGTCGTGGGCGCGGGCCTATTTCAACAACGGCCTGAAAGGCTATGTGTTGGGACATCCCCGTCCGCTTCCCTGCCGGGCCGGGAGCAGCAACTTTTTTGTAGACCCTTATGCTAATGTCCTTCCTTGTAACGGGATGGAGGAGGCGATAGTGATGGGCAATCTGGCCGAGGCGGCCACTTTCGAGGAGATTTGGGAGAGCCCCCGCGCCCGCGAGGTGCGTTCCGCCGTGGCGATTTGTCAGCGTCAGTGCTGGATGATGGGAACCGCGTCGCCCGCTATCAAAAGTCATCCTTTCCAAGTGGGAGGATGGATTATCGAAGCGAAGTGCCGGCGTTGTCTTAGGCATGACGCGAAGAGGGAGGGTGCGGAATGAAAATATTCTTTATAGGTGGCCGGGATATCTTTTCCGTCGGGGGCATTGAGAACTGGATGCTTCATCTTCCGGTGGCACTGGCGGCCAGGGGCCACGACATCACGGTCTGCTGCGAAAGCGACGAGGATGGCGTGCGTTTCTATCAAAATGTCCGTGTTCTCTATTTGAAAGCCCCGAAGAGCAAATATCTTCGCAAAATCTGGGCTTCCCGCCGGGCGACGCTCCGGGCGCTGACCGAGGGTTGCGACCTGATTCATTACAATGTGTGGCCCAGCGCCGTCTGGAGTCCTCTGGCGGAGCGAAAAGGGGTGAAGACCCTCTTGATGGGCCACGGCTTCGAGTGGAAAAGAAGCAAGTACAATGGGCTGCAACGCGCGCTGCTGCGGCTTTGCGAAGGTTGGGCCGCCCGGCGGCACCAGCATATCGTTCTATGCAGTCAGGAGCAGACGGATTGGTATATCCGGCATTATGGCTGTGAGGGCAAGGCGGTGACCATCCCCAGCGCCGTGGATTTGCCTGAGCCGGGCGTGGTGGGAGCCGACGGGCCTTTCACCTTGCTGTATATGGGGCGTATTTCTCCGGAGAAGAATGTGGACTTGCTTATCCGGGCCTTTGCCCGCATCCGGGTGGAAAGGGGCGTGGATGCGCGCCTGCTGATTGCCGGCTCGATGGATGCTTCCGGCGCCTACGGGCGGAAAATCCGGAAACTGATTGACTCCTGCGAGTCGGTCGAGTATGTGGGCGAAGTGTTTGGCGAGGAAAAGGAGGCGTTGCTGCGCCGGACCCGGCTTTTCTGCCTGCCTTCCTCCATCGAAGGGCTTTCCATCGCTTTGCTCGAAGCGGCCGCACGCCGCATTCCCGTCCTGGTTTCCGACATCCCTTCCAACCGCGAGGCCCTGGGGGACAATGCCATCTGGATGCGTCCCGACGACCTTTCTTCCCTCGAACACGCTTTTCGTTTTGTCTTTCCCGGGGTGTCCGCTGAAGATGACGCCCGGGTGCAGGATATGCTGAAACGCCACGCAGACCGGGCTTATGAACGTGTCGCTACCCGCTTCACCTGGGAACGCACCGTCGCCCTCTATGACGACTATATTCAGAAAATTGTGGGAAAATGACTAACTTAGCGGATTAAAATTTGCGTATGCCTCAGGTAAGTATTGTTATAGTGTGTATGAATCGTCCGGACAACCTGGAGCCTTGTCTGGATAGTTTGCAGCGCTATACTTCGGTGTCGTATGAGATCTGGGTGGTGGCGTATCTGTTTGACAAAGAGGCCTTGGCGAAGTTGCAGGCCGAGTTTCCGGAAGTGCATTGGGTGGTGAGCGACGAGGTGCGGGGCTTTGCCGAAAACAACAATCTGGCCTTGCGGCAGGTGAGCGGAGAACTGGTGCTGTGCATCAATGACGATACGCGCATCTTTATGCCCTCTATTGATTGTCTGGTACGCGATTTTGCCAAACTGCCTGAAGATGCAGCCATTCTTTCCCCGAAGATCGATTTCCCCAGCGGGGAGGTACAGACCTGCGGAAGACCCCGGCAAACAGCTTGGAAATACATTCTGGAACGTTACCATCTGGATGGAAATGCCCGCAAAGATGACACCCTCGGGAAGCGTCCGGTCACGAATTCCATTTTCCGTACCACCGATATCAATGGGGCTTGTTTCCTGATTCGCCGGGATATCTTCGAAAAGTTGGGTTGGTTTGATGAGCGGTATTTTTTCACCCCGGAGGACATCGCCCTCTCCACCTTGGCCCGCAAGAAGGGTTATGGCATCTATGTGGATGTGGACGCGCTGGTGATTCATTACCACCATAAAACGGCCCGGAAGGTCATTACGGCTACCAAACCGGCGGGCATGCGCGGCTTTCTGATGTTCCATAGCCGCGACCGTTTGCTGCGCTACTTTATCCTCGGTTGCATCGTCTGGTGGGCGGAATTCTGCAAATTCTGCTGGGCCGCCCTGCGCTGCCTGTTCAGTTCCAAAAAGGGACTTCGTATCAAGCGTACGGTCTATGTCCACAATATGGCCAGCATTTTCACCACGAAAACCCCGAAAGAGATTTTCTTGAAATATTACAATCAACTCCAAGATGTTCGCCAAGCTTAAAAGAAAATTGATATGGAACGTGTTGAAGCTTCCCCTTCCGGACAAGTGGATGCTTTCGCTGCGTTATTATCAGTTTTTCGGCGTGTGGATCGATTGGCGGCATCCCCGGTCGTTCAATGAAAAGATTCAATATATGAAGTTGTACGACCGTCGTCCCGAATATGTTCGCGAGGCGGACAAGTGCCGGGCGAAACAATGGGTGGCGGAGAAAGTCGGGGCCCGATATGTCGTGCCGGATTATGGCGTTTGGACGAGTGCAGAGGCGATTGATTTTGACGGGCTTCCCGATCAATTTGTTTTGAAGTGCAACCACGATAGCGGGAGTGTCGTCATTTGTACGGACAAGTCTTCGTTTGATAGGGAGGGGGCTCGAAAGAGATTGTCCCGCGCGCTCAAACGTGATTTCTCGAAACTGGCCGGAGAATGGGTCTATCGGGACATCCCGCGTCGCGTTTTCGCCGAGCGGTATCTGGACGCTCATACGCCGGAGGGGATGGTGGATTATAAATTTTTCTGTTTCCACGGGGCTCCCGAATATCTATATGTCTCGTCCGGTTTGTCGAACCACGCGACCGCCCGTATGTGTTTTCTTTTTCCAGATTGGACGATGGCCCCTTTTCAGCGGAGCGATTATCTTCCCTTTGAGACGCTGCCGCCCAAACCGTCTTGCCTGGAGGAAATGTTGTCCGTTTGCCGCGCCTTGTCGGAGGGACATCCTTTTTTGCGAATCGATTTGTATGAGATAGAGGGGCGGGTTTATTTTTCGGAAGCGACCTTCTACCCGAATGGCGGATACATTCCTTTCCTTACGCCCGAAATGGATGTGGCGGCCGGAGCATATTTAAAGATATGATGCCGTCGGACAACCTTCATACCTCCTCTCACGGCATCCGGATTGCACGGAACGCCATGCTGCTCTATGCGCGCATGCTGGTGTTGCTGGTGGTCGGACTTTTTACCTCCCGCATCGTCCTATCGGCCCTCGGCGTAGAGGATTTTGGCATCTATACGGCCGTGGCGGGCGTTGTCGTGCTGTTCAATGTGCTGACAACCGCCGTTTCTTCGGCCATCAGCCGCTATATGGCCTTTGAGTTGGGCCGGGGGGATTTTCAGAGGCTCAAGCGCGTGTTTGTTGCCAGTCGCATGGTGCAGGTCTTGCTGTGTCTGCTGCTGGTCGTTTTGACGCAAACCGTGGGGCTTTGGTTTGTCAATACCCGGATGAATCTTCCGCCGGATCGTTTGGAGGCGGCCCGCTGGGTGCTGGAATGTGCGATGGGCCTGATGGTGGTCAACCTCCTGGCTGTGCCCTACAATGCCTTGATCATTACGCGGGAGAAGATGGGGGTGTTTGCCGGAGTCAGTATCCTGGAGGGACTGTTGAAACTTCTGGTCGCCTATCTGCTCTATCTTTCGGCCGGCGATAAACTGATTGTATACGCTTTGTTGATGTTAGGTGTCGCCCTCATTGTCCGAAGTATCTATGTCGTCTATTGTCATCGCTACTATGCCGAGAGCCGGGGTTCTCTGTTCGAACGCGACGCGCTGGACCGGGGGCTTTTGCGGGAGATGTTCTCTTTTGCGGGATGGAATACACTGGGGACTTCTGCCTTCTTGCTCAATACGCAAGGTGTCAACATTCTGCAGAACATTTTCTTTGGCGTGCTGGTCAATGCCGGACGGGGTATCGCCAATCAGGTGGAAGGCATCTTCAAACAGTTTGCCTCCAACATCATGTTGGCTTTCAATCCGCAAATCACCCGCTCGTACGCGGCGGAAGACAAGGATTTCTGTTTTGCCTTGGTCTTCCGGGCTTCCAAATTCACCAGTCTGGTCCTGCTGTTGCTGGCGATTCCCATCGGCCTGGAAACAGAAACGCTGTTGCGCCTGTGGCTGGGACAAGTTCCCGATTATTCTGTCCTCTTCGTCCGGCTGACTCTGTTGTGTACCTGGATTGACATGACCTCCAACGCCCTGTACCAATTGGTGCTGGCGACCGGAAAGGTCAAGAAATATGCCTTGCTGACAGCCTCGGTTTCGCTGTTGGTGTTTCCCGTCTCGTGGTTGTTTTTCCATTGGGGATTCCCGCCGGAGACTTCCTATGTGGTTTTTGCCATTGTCTATGGCTTCGTGTTCCTGATGAAAATCGGTCTGGCCCGGTCTTTGGCCGCTTTCCCTGCGAAACGCTATGCGGGTCTGCTCCTGCGACTTGTGCTTGTGGCTTTGCCCGCCTTCTTCGTGGCCCGATGGGTGGGGACTTTGTGTACGGGCACGCTATGGCGTTTGGTGGCGGTCACGCTTACCAGTACGGTTTTGTTGGTTTTCCTGTCTTTCTGTTTGGTCCTGACCCCGGGCGAGAGAGTCTATGTTGTCAAAAAGATATCGAGAAAATGAGTGCGTCTCCCAAGAAGAAAGTGATATATACGGCCTTGACGGGCAACTATGATGTCCTCAAACAGCCCGTTGTCATCCGGGACGACTGGGATTATATCTGTTTCACGGATCGAGAAGGACAGGATGGCGTGTGGCAACTCAGGCGCATTTCGTTCAAGGGTACCGATGTGGAACGGGTCAGGCAAGTCAAACTCCAGCCTCACGAGGTTTTACCGGAGTATCAGATTAGCGTTTGGATGGATGCCAATATCCGTATCGGTGGAAACGTCTTTTATGAATATGTGGAAAAGGCGTTGGAAATGGAGCCGCTTTTTGCCACCTTGCCCCACGGCCAGCGGGATTGTGTTTTTGAAGAGTTGTGCAAATGCTACCGGACTGGCCGCATTTCCTGGAGTCAGGCTTGGGCGCATTTGAACCGCCTGATGAGGATGAGGATGCCTCGGCATTTCGGATTGTATGAGACGGGCTTGTTGCTGCGCACGCATCATCATCCGGATGTTGTGGCCCTGGACAATGCCTGGTGGAATCTTTTCAAGTGCTGCCCGATTCGGGACCAGCTGTCTTTCACTCCGGTTTTGGCCTGCCCCGAAGCCTGTGGAAATACGGGACGCGTGTCTCCTTTCCTGCTTTTTGGAGAGGGTCGGAATGTCCGCAATGTAGATTTTATCGAATACACCATTCATCCGGGGGGAGGCGGACCTGTTCTGACGCGTTGGTCTTATGCCGTTCGCAGACTGATGGTGCACGTGTTATGGTTGAGAATACTATGTTACCGTCCGTGAAGGTTCTGTTTATCATCGTTACCTACAATGGGATGCCCTGGCTGGAGCGTTGTCTGGGCTCAGTCGTGGCGCAAAGCGCAGTGGTCGCGGGACAGGGAGATGCCGTGGCTTCGTCTGTGGCTGGGACGCAGGTGGACTTGTTCGTGGTGGACAATGATTCGACGGACGGGAGCGCCGATTTTGTGGAGGCGCGTTTCCCGCAGGCCCAGTTGACGCGCTGCGCGGAGAACTTAGGCTTCACCGCCGCCAACAACTTGGGTTTCGAGTATGCCCTGCGCAAGGGCTACGACTATGTCTATCTGCTCAACCAAGACGCTTGGCTGGAGGAAGGGGCGCTGGCGGCTTTGCTCGAGGCGGCCGCCGGCCATCCCGAGTACGCCGTCCTCAGTCCGCTGCAACTCCAGGCCGACGGGGTTTCCTTTGACCCGAAGTTCAAGAAACTGATTTCGCGCGCCCTTTTTTCGGGACCCGAAAACTTTTTTCCTGTGCGTGATGAGCAAGCACGCGAAATCATACCCTTGCCCTTCGTGATGGCCGCTCATTGGCTGGTGCCGGTGAAGGCATTGCAAGAAATAGGAACTTTTGCTCCGTTGTTTCCGCTTTACGGGCAGGATGACAACTGGTGCGACCGGGCCCGCTACCATGGTTGGAAAATCGGCGTCGTGCCGTCGGCCCGCGCCATTCACGACCGCGCTGCCCGCGCTGAATCCAAGGAGCGTCTCCTTGATCGCAACTATCGGAACGCCGCCCTTGTCCGCCTGGCCGACATCAACCGTCCGCTATGCTTTTCCTGGCTGTACGTGTGCCTGCTGACCCCCGTTCAAGCCCTCAAATACCGCAGTTGGGCACCTTTCCGCCTGTTCCCCTCCCTTTGCCGGCACAACGCTGGGATCAAGGCCCTTCGCCGTTCGACGAAAATCAAAAATCTTCAATAATATGAAAAAGTATTTTACCCTTTTATTCCTCGTCTTTTTCTTCTCGCTCATCATCCAGGCCCGTCCTTATTCTGTCCTCGTCGAGGGCCAGTCCCATCATGTCCAGGGCATCGCCTATGATGAGGCCGCCTCCCGGATGTATTTCTCCTTTACGACACGCTTTATCGTAACGGATGACAACGGGCAGATAACGGGCAGTATTGATGAAATTCACGGACACCTCGGAGCCATGACTTTTGATGCCTCGAAAAGAAAGGTTTATGCATCCCTGGAATGTAAGAATGATGAAATTGGCACCAATATTTCCAGAAATATGGGGGTTGATACCTACAAGGAATCGTCTTTTTACATCGTGGAAATCGATGTGGATGCCATCAATCGCACGGGGGTGGCCCAGGAAGAGGCGATGCGCCGGATTCCTGTCCCCCAGGCCGTTCAGGACTACAAAGCCGAGGTGACGGTGGACGGTCAGGTCTTTCAGCACCGTTATGGCTGTACCGGCATAGACGGAATTACCATCGGACCGGATTTTGGGGGTAAGGGCGGAGAATTCCTCTATGTCGCCTATGGGATCAAATCCGACACCTTGCGGACGGACAATGATTATCAAGTTCTGCTGCAATACAAGATGAGAGATATCCGCAAAGGGAAAAGTTCTTCTCCCCGCCGTTTTTTCGTCAAGACGGGCAACACCTCGTATGGAGTTCAGAACCTGGCCTATGATGCCTTCTCCGGGCTGATGTATATGGCCGTTTACAAAGGAAAGAAAAAGGCCTACCCCAACTATGACTTATTTGCCGTTGACATGGCATCCCGTCCTGTCAAAGCCAGACTGGACGGAGTACCTTATGAGAAGAAGTCCGTGATGACGCTTCCTCTGGCCGGAGAGGGCTGGCGTTTTAAATATGGGGCGATGGGTATGTGCTCCCTGGGGAATGGGTATTGGTATCTGGCACAAAGCAAAAAATCGAAAGACCCGGAAACAGGGAAAGGACGCTACAGCGCGAAAGCCGTACTCTATGGCCGGTCATTCTCCGGCAAACCCTTCAAAAAGGTGGAGGCGGGCTTCGAAAGCGGTCCTGTCCAACAATGACGGACCCTTATTTCCTGAATCGAAGGATGCACTTGATGGGGTTGTGGATGGCGAGGTATTTGATACCGGCGTATTCGTTGGTGAGGATGTCATAGACCAGGCATTCCAAATTGTCCGTATAGAAGACAAAATCCTTGACATTGCCGCCCTTGGCGCCAAAGTGGTTGACCGTCTTGCCTTCATCCCCGGAGAGGGCCAGGCGGCGGGCGTCAATCATGCTCTGCACCATCACGACGCAGGGATTGTTCATATCCTTGCCAAACAAGCCCGCCTGGAAGGAACGGTAATCTCCCGCCACGATGCAGGGAAGGCCGGGTGCATATTCTGCCATCTTTGACAAAATCAGTTTGGCCTGCAAGGGACGGACTTTCTCGGAGTTGACATCGAGGGAGGTGTGCAGGAAGAAGAACTTGCGTCCGCTGGACTTGATGGTGAAGATGCCCCAGGTGGCCGTGCAAGCCTGCGAAGCGCCGTCAAATATGGAACCGGGCATGTCCGGAGATTCGCCTAGCCAGAAGGTACCGGACTTGACCAGTTTCAGGCAGTCTTTGCGCCAGTAGATGGCGTTGATGCGGCCTTTGGTCTCTCCGTCGTCGGTAGCGTCTCCGAAAGAGTCGTATCCGTCGAGGACCATATCCAAGTCTTCGACTTTGGCCGTGCTGGCGCTTTGGAATCCGACAACGGCGGGCGCCTCAACCTTGACCATCTCCGCGATACCGGGAACTTTGTCTTCCCAGCGGTGTTCCTTGTTGTAGGAGCCCAGTTCCAGGGAGATGATGGTGAAATCTTCCGTTCCGACGGAGTTTTTCTTGACGGGTTGTCCGGTGACGGCGGGTTCCGCGCCCCACAGGGCGCACGGGCCCATCAGGGCCGCAAGCAGGAGGATACTTATCTTGTTTTTCATCTTGTTCCGACTATTTGAAAACTGTGTTCAGTACATAGGCCAGGCGATATCCGCCTTTGATTATCATGGAGTCCATGATGTCTACTACCTTATAGATGTAGGGCTTGGCCAGTTCGCCGCCTTCCGCTGCGTAGTCCCACACGGGCAAGGTCTCCACGATGACTTCTTCACCCCAGTCGTAGAGGCTGCCTTTGGTGATTTCTGCAATTTGCTCTGGCGTGCAACGGTTGAGTTGATGACCGTATTCCATATAACCCCAGTCGTGTCCTGTCTCAGGCATATCGTCCCAGAACGCATGGAACATGGATTTTTTGCCGAAGCGGGTGATGGGGAAGTTCGCTTTCCGGCCGTCCACGCTCATATGGACGGGGCAGTGGACGTCTCCCATCTGATGGATGAAGCACTGGATGGCGAGGGTGACGACGGAGTCGGGCAGATGCTTGTATTGCCCGTTTCCCAGCCGTTCCATGTTTTTAGTCATCTGGAAGAGTGCATCCTCGGCGCTACCGTCCCGGCCCTTGGATTTGAGATCAGCGGTGAATTCGGCGCCGTGATGGAGCGTCTTGTAGATGAAGGAACACTCATGAATGAAGCGCATCTGGTCGAGATAGACGGCGTAATAGACAATGGATTTACCGCCGAGGTAATGTTCGACAATGGCTTTGGTCTCGGGTTTGAGGTTCAGTTCGGCGATGTAAGCAATGGCTTCGTGTCCGCGGACACCCCAGGCCGAGGCTTTGGGGGACAACCCTGACACAACGGTCAGAAGCAGTCCCAGTAGCATGAACTTTTTCATTGGATTTTCTTTTGGGTGATATTCAACACAGATCCGATTTTTTCCCTCCATTGGGTGATGCTGTATACATCCAGATGGATGTGACGGTCGTTGCGGCCGTCGTTAGGGGACATCACCACCGTGAGGGTGCTTTCTTCGTATGTAACGCTCAGTATTCCTTCCATATCCGCCTGCGTACGGATATCGCGGGCAGGGAGGTTCGTTTCAAGAGTGAAACGGTAGGTCCCACCTTCAGGAGCAGCCGTCAGGTCGGTTACCTGCAATTGCACAAACGGCTCCAGTTGGCCTTCCTGTTTGACGAAGAGGGTATCCGCCCGCCCCTCGGCCTCCAGGGTAACGATGCCCATCCGAGGGAATCCCCGGTTGGCCGTTGCGCGCAGTTTGATATTCCTGCGGGAGGCATAGCACAGGAGCTGGTCGGAGCCATTCTCTTCAAATTTCAGCCATTCCGAACCCGATACGACATACGCGCCAAAATCCACATTGGAGGTAAGGCGGAACATACAGGTGTTGGGCTCAGCATCAATGGTGACGCTTTTGTTGGTGGCCCCCAGGGCGACGATGTCGTTGTAGCGCGGGGACAGGTAGTCCGTACAGGAAATCGTACTGAACAGCAAAATCCCCCAAAGGAATATAGCAGGTCGTTTCATAATCCGTATTCTTCGTATTCTTTGTTGTCAAGCGCTCCGCGAGAGTAGGTAATCTGCTCGGAGGGGATGGGGTAGTAGCGATGACAGGGCTTTCTCTTCTGGTTCAACCGACCGGCATTGGTGTTCTCCGAGACGACATCGTTCCAGACATCCCAGCGAACCAAGTCGTGCTTGCGGCTGTATTCACCGAATAGCTCGATGCCGTATTCATCCATAATCAGCTGGCGAATCCTGTCGGCCGTGAAACTTCCTGTATATTCGCTTGCGCCGGCCCTGCGCCGGACTTTGTTCAGATAGCTGAGGGATTTGTCCAGGTCACCTAGTTCACGCCAGGCTTCCGCCAGTCCCAGAACGGCACCGCCATAACGGAATACCTTGATGTTGTTGCTGTCGTAGGTGTAGTGCATGCCGAAGCACCAGAATTTGTCGCCCAGATAGGGACGGGATGTCTGACTGACGCCTGAGAAAAAGCGCCAGTGGGGCTTATCCGTACTGCGGTCGTCTTCGGGCGTGTAGCCGGTCCAGCCCCAGGCCATCCAGCCACCGCCGTCTTCCACATCGCCGCCAGCTCTGCTGGAACAGGTCCGTTTGTCATTGCCGGAGTAGGGAAGGAGGCTGTATGCCTTGTTGGTGGGACGGAAGGGATTGCGGGTAGTACAATACCGGCCCAGTTCAGGGATGCCGATGCCGGCGTAGTAATCCACTTCGTCATCCTGGCTTCGGATATCCAGTTCCTCGTCAGGGTTGGAACTGGCGTATTGTTCCCGCCTGGGAAGGCAACGGGAAGAGAGGGAATGATACACCTGAAGTTTGTAGTCATCCACGGTGTACGACACTTCAAAAATGGACTCCCGGGTGTATTTGTTGCGGAATTTGATATCGGAGACCGGATAGGACTCAAGATTGCCGTAGATTTTTTCCAGTTTGGAGAAAAATTCGACAGCTTCGTTCCAATATCCGTCCCACAGCGACATCCTTCCGGCCAGCATCAAGCCAACGGCAGCGCCCATACGGTGTTCGGGATTGCTGTTGTTGTCATAGGTTCGAGTGAAAGACAGGGCCTTCTTGTCGAGAATCCATTCTCGAAGCTCATCCACCATCTTCTCGCGGATTTTTTTTGCCGGATAGCGCGGCAGGGTGGCAATGGCGTCATTGTTCGCATCGGTGACCTCTTCCTCGTAGAAGGGAACGTCGCCGAAGTTGGCCGTCAGAATATAATAGTAAAACGCTCTTAAGATAGTCATTTCCGCCATGAGAGGCGCTTTTTCCTCGTCGCTGATAGGCGCCTTCCTGATGGCGGCTTCCATCGCGTTGCAACGCGATACGCCGATATAACCCTGGGTCCACATCGTCGTGCCGAACTGCGGCTTGGATTGGGAGACTTCCAGAATCGCATCCATCACATCCGTGCCGTTATAGTAAATCATATCGGCCTGGCATTCCGTGACGACAAAGTAACTGATGTTGCCGTATATATTGCGCAGGGGTATATAACAGCCGTTGAGCCCGGTAAGGCACTGCGCACTCGTCTTATAGTATTTTTCCTTGACCGAGGAGGATTCGATCTTCTCGTCCAGCGAGCAGGATGAGACCGTCAAGGCCAAAAACAGGAAAGGTAATATCTTCTTCATACGCTAATATCTCAAAACAAGGCTGAATGAATACGTGCGGGGATACGGATACGCTCCGTTGTCAATGCGGCGGGAACCGTTTGTGACATCGGGATCATAGCCGTTGTACGGGGTGAAGAGCAGTAAATTGTCTCCGGATAGTGTCAGGCTCAACTCGCGCAACCATTTCTTTTTGAAAGAGAAGCGATAGGACAGGTTGAGGGTCTTAAGACGGATGTAGGAAGCATCGTGCACAAAACGGCTGCTGCCGAAACGATCCTGGCAGTAGGCGCCCACGATGTCGGAATTCGGGTTGCGCTCCGGATGCCAGCGGTTGATCATATAGCGGTAGGCATTGGAGTTGACGCTGCCGCTTCCCAGGTACATTTCCGTCAGGTTGTACATCCGGGCACCGTAGGAGTAAGTGAAGTAGATGCCCAGCGTGAGTTTGTTCCAAAACACGAATTCATTGTTGAAACCGCCGCTGAACAGGGGGTCGGTGCTTCCCAGATAGATCCAGTCTCTCTTGTCCAGCACGCCGTCGTGGTTAACATCCACGTATTTGGCGTAGCCATCGCGGTCCTGGTAGGAAACAAAAGCCCTGGTGTTGGCGTTGCGGGCGCGCTCGGCGCTGTTGTGCCACACGCCGGCATATTGGTAGCCCCACAGTGAATTGACCGGGTAGCCCGTGACATAGCCGTAGAACATCTGTCCGCCGGTCGGGCTGTAGGTGGATATATACTCATTGCCCACCCCGGTATCCGTGACTACCTGGACGTTGTGCCCGATGGTGAAAGTGGTGGTCCAGCTGAAATTCTTTTTGGAAATGTTATTGGAGGTGATGCTGAATTCCAGACCGGAGTTTTTGGTGCTTCCGCAATTCTGGTAGCGGTTGCTGTAGCCGGTGACGACGGCGTTCTGCACCGCCAGCAACATGTCGTGGGTGAAGGACTGGTATCCTTCCAGCGTTATCTTAAGCCGTCCCTTGAACATTTCCCAATCGATACCCACATTATAGGAAAAGGTCTTTTCCCAGGTGAGGTTGTTGTTTTCCAGACGGGAGGGATAGAAGGCGACGCTTCTTCCGCTGTTAAAAAGCCAGCCGGTCAGGGTGTTGTTGAGCGTGGCCTGGGAAGCGTAACTGGACAGGCCGTCATTGCCGCTGAGGCCGGCGCTCACCCGCAGGGACAGGTCGTCCAGCCATTTGGAACGGGCTTTGCGCAAGAAGCGTTCTTCGCTGAGGTTCCACTTGAGTGCGGCGGCCGGGAAAAAGCCCCATTTGTGTCCTTTTGCAAAGATAGATGAACCGTCGGCACGTCCCGTAAGGGTGAGGTAATAGCGTTTGGCGTAGGAGTAATTGACGCGGGCCAGCACGGACATGCGGGCAACCTCGGTGATGCTGGAGGACGGTGTCAGGGTGCGGGCGTCCATCAGCGTGCCCATATTTTTGAAAGTGACGTTGTCATCCATATATCCGGTTCCACTGAGGCTGTTGCTGTCAATCTTGCTGCTTTCCGCCGTGAAACCGATGAGAGCATCGACTTTGTGTTTCTTCTGGATGGTCTTTTTCCAACCCAGGGTCGTCTCGCTGAGAAAAGCATTCCGATCAACAGTCCCCCTGCGCGCCGTACCGCCCCTGTTGCTGGCCTGGGCAACGGGCATCGTGGACGGAGAATAATAGAAATTGTCCAGCATGCTGAGCGTGTAGGTGAAAGTCGTCTTGAGCAGGAAGTTCTTGAGGAAAGTGAACTCAAGCCTGGGAGATATCACCAAAAAGTGTTTTTTGTTGCCATTCTGTTCCCGGGTGGCTTTGAGGTACGGGTTGTCGAACAGCACACCTCCGACTGTTTCCGAATCGCCGAAGACATTCCAGATATCGTCCTGGTTGAGCATCGGGCTCAGGCAGGCTGCAGCGTTGGGACTGTAGCCATTCATCGTGATGTTGTTGACCTTGTTCGTCGTATAGGTATAGTTGGCATTGATGAAGGCCTTCAGGTTTTTGAACCATTTCCACTCAAAGTTGAAACGGCTCGTGACGCGCTGGGAGTTGGTTCCGATGATGATACCATCGGTGTTGTTATAACCCACCGAACAGAAGATTTTTCGGTTGGAATCTCCGTTATTCAGGGCGAGAAAGTAGGATTGTTTGAGGGCCGGGCGGGTCAGCAGGCGCTGCCAGTTGGTCCCCTCTCCAAACTGCTCGGGATGCTCGAAGTAGGGGGTGTATTGATCGACATTCCCGTCCCTGTAGTAAGACATGTAGCGGGCGTCGTTGCGGAATTCTGCAAATTCCGTCGCATTCATCACATCCAGTTCCCGCGGCAGGGTGGCGACACCCAGATCGGCATTGAAACGGATGTAGAGTTTTTCTGTGTTTCCACCGGAGCGGGTGGTGACCAGAATGACGCCGTTGGCGCCCCGGGAACCATACATTGCCGTCGAAGACGCGTCTTTCAGTACGGAGATGGATTTGATGTCAGCCGGGTTGATGTCAGCGAAACTTTCCACCGCGTCCACTACACCGTCCACAACCAGCAACGGGTCGTTGTTGGCGTTGATGGAACGGGTACCCCGGATACGCATCGTAGCAGCGGCGCTCGGATCACCGTTGCCGTTGATAACCTCCAGGCCGGCCACTCTTCCTTGCAGGGCCTGGTCGGCGGACATGATGGGAGCCTTGGTCAAATCATCCACATTAATCACGCCCACGGAACCGGTCAGGTCGGATTTGGCTTGCGTACCATACGCGACGACCACCAGTTCGTCCAGCATCTTGTTGCTGGTGCGCATCACCGCATTGATCTGCGTAGAGGCACCTACCTCAGACTTGTAGTCCTCATAGCCCAGGCAGGAAAACACCAGCACGTCTCTTTCAGCACATTGAATCGTATATTTACCATTTTCATCGGTAACGACACCGTTTTGTGTCCCTTCCACCATGACGGTCGCTCCGATGACGGGAAGTCCCGTGTCATCGGCTACGACACCGGAGACTTTCTTGCTTTTTTGGGCGAATCCCGTCAGGCAGAAGAATAGGGCAAAGGAAAGAACTATGATTTTTTTCATCGTTTATTTCTCCTTTTTAATCGTGAAACGAAGCGGATGGTGGACCCAGACACTTTCTTTATCCATCGAGATAACCCCCATCAGAGACCACTGCGCAGGGCGGGCGAAGATGTAATCTTGTTTTCCCTTCCGGCAGGTTGCCATCTCGATGCCCCACTGGTAGTTGATGCAGTTGCAGAAACTCAGCCTATAGTATTCTTCCGAAGGATCTTCGCCGGCTTCGAACAAAATAATCCGGCCTTTCAACGCATTCGTATCTGTCAGCAGCGACGGGTTGTAACTGCCGCTGACCAGCGTATAACTGGGGAAGGTGGCGGCTACCGCCCCGGCAAGCGTAGTGATACTCCCCTGGGCTTTTTCTTTGCAGAGAATGAAGGCCTGCTTGCCTCCACTTGCCGTGCCTACATACTGGTGGGGATACCCCCAGACGGTTCCCAGGGATTGAATCTGAGTCGCTTGGAGAGTGGATGCAAAAAGCATCACAGCTGCGAAATTCTTCCCTTTGATATAATTCTGCAACGTCATCATGTTCAACGAAGTTTCTTCGGACAGGTTGAGGTACAGAAGGGTGTCAGCTTCATAGGCGACGTCGGATTCGAATTCCACATCCAGGGGGCGGTTCGGATCGAGTGCCTTTTTCCCACAGGACGCGAGCGCGCCCACCATAACAATAAGGTATAGTATCTTTCTCATAGCGCTACTCCCTGGTGATGGTTGCCGATGCGGTGAAAACCTGTCCCCAGGCATCGGTGAATTGAACTTGAATGACCCCGCCCGTCGTCCCTGCGGTCGTATCAAAGGATACGCTTTCCCCGTCTTCGTCCCATACCGGAGCGATAATGGACGGAGAGTCGGAGGAGAATATCAGCGAAGGTCTTTCCCGGTCGGTCAGATTGGTGAGGAAGGGAATGTTTTGACGACCTCCCGCCGTGCTGATCTTTGAGTCGGGCAGACTGATGAACGGTCCCATTCCATATTGACGGAGAGAAATGCTCTTGACGATGGCACCGTCCCAGGTCTTCACGCGGATGGTACCGACGCGGTTAAAGCGGCGGTCTCCATCCGTGGATTCGTTGGAGTCGTATTTGACGATGAAACTGGCCTTGTCTTTGTGCCATTCCTCCTTGATATGAATCCAGGAATCAGTGGACTCTGCCATCCATACCCCTTCCGTCAGGACCAGTACCGGAAAGGTCCCGGAGGTGACTCCTACCGTTCGGACGCCACCGTTTTCTTCACGCGTCTGGATACCTTCCTTTTGGCAGGAGCAAAGCAGACAAACCGCAGCGATAATATACAGATACTTTCTCATAGCCGTTAGTAATTGTTGGGTTGGTCCGAATAACTGCCGCCTTCTCCCTGGAAGTTGTCGATGCCGTCTGTGAAGGATTGCTGGCGGGCGGTGATGCTGACGTAGTCGTAATCCTTGATGGTGATTTCCGCCAGAGCCGGCATGGAGACCGTTGACGTGGCAGAGCGGTAGGTGACATTGAAATTCCGGTAATCTCCGGTTGGAACCTGAACAAAGACAATCAAAGGTTTCGCTGCGCTGCAGACGGTATTGATACCCGTCACTTCGCAGCCCCATCGGGCACTTTGGATATGGAGCGATTGCACCATTCCCAACTCTTCGCTGCAAGTGAGCTTGATCAGCCCCCCGGAATAGACAAAAGTCAGGTTCCCTCCGGTCAGATGGGCGGAAAGCGGACTGTTGCGGGTGAAATGGTCGTAAGGGTCTGCTTCATATTGCTGAACGGCAGTCTCGCCAACCGTTCCGTTCTCGTTCCAGGGGAAATAGGCGGTCAAGTTGCTGCCACTGACAGGTTCACCATAAAACTCCGCGCTCTGCGAACGTACACCATCGTAGGCTTCGCGCAGAAAAAAGGCTTTGTTGGCAACTCCTTCTCCAATGATGCCTAATTTTTCCTCACTGCGCCAGATTCGCGAACTTTCTCCCGGGATGGCCTCGCCCGTACCTGCATTCTTCAGGGTGAAGGGAGCGATATTGACTTGTACCAGGGATATGGTTTCTTTTACAATGGGCTCATCGGACTGTTGCAATTTCAAATTGCAAGCGGTCACTGCCAATATTAGAATCAAAAATCCAATTCTTTTCATAGTTGCAACCTCCCGCGTTTATTCCCAATCCAGTTTGTCCACACCATTCCACCAAACGCATCCGGGCGCCAGCATGTCAACGCCGGCCTGACTGGTGATGTTGTCCGTGAGCGCGTAAATGAATTTCGAGAAGACATATCGCTCGTCTCCGCCGAAGTTGTCCAGACCTGCCGTTCCGTTCCCTTTCCGGCCATACTGCCCGCCGATACCGCAGTAGCTGATGGTGTAATCGGCGCTGACTCCGGAAATCTGGCCGGTGGCGACACACTTGTCCGCAGACAGGTTGGGCGAAAGTTTGAAACGGACGGTGCCGCTGTTCTTGCAATGGGTGACGGCGTCTTTCAGGCGAAGGTCCCCGACAATGCCGCCGGCTCCCACCGTTCCCGCCGTAGAGGCTGCTACATAACCCGAGTTCCAGCAATATTCAATGCGATTGTTGGAATATCTGCTGTCAAGACAGCCGGCGATACCGCCCGCGTTCATGTAGCCGCTTCCGGTCTCTTTGACGTTGTTGGTGTCGAACATCCCGACGATGCCGCTGTTGCGGGTGTACTCCCAGGTGTCTCCTACTTTCTCTCCATAGATGAGGGTGCCGCAGCGGACGAAGCCGACGATGCCTCCATTGTATCCCGAAGTTGACAGAACCTTGCCGCTGTTCTCGCAGCGCACGATGTGCGTGCGGAAGTTGCCGATGCTCTTGCTCACTCCGACGATGCCGCCGGTGTACGATTCCACCGTCGCAACTTCCTTGAATTGGTTTTGGGTGGTATATCGGTTGAAAATCAGCGTGCCGGAATTCGAGCAGGCGGTCAATGTGGCATTGATACGGTCGTAACTTTCATAGACGCGGTTGTCCCCGCCGATGGCGCCGCAAATCCCGCCGCAGAAGGAGCGCCGGTTGCTGGTGTAGGTCATACTGTCCACGTGGCGGGTGATATCGCCCTGGTTGGAGCAATTCCGAACGGTCAAGGTAAGTGCCTTGGAGTCGGCGTCGCCGCTGGCGGCCAGACCGATGATGCCGCCCGCATAGACATAATTGCTGGATTTCTCCAGTTCCTCCAGATGGATGGAACCCTGGTTGACGCATCCGCTGATGGTCACCGACATCGCGACGGTGCGGAGCGTACTGCCGGTGATGCCGCCCAGTATCAGGCCGTGGGTCCCGTAGCTTTCATACGCGTTGTTAGCCCGTATACGTCCCTTGTGAATACAGTCTTCAAGGGTGACATTGTTCATATTGCAGCCGCCGGTAATGCCGCCGACGCTGATGTAGCCCAGGTTTTGTCCAACTACAGGAGCGTCAATGTTGACATAGGCATTTTCTGTTGTGGTGAGCTGACGGTAGGTCAGAGCACTACCGGAATCCAGGATGCCGATGACGCCGCCGACATAGGCGAGATTGGTAAGTCCCGTGACGGAAAAGTTGACGGCTCCGTCATTGACGCAATCCGAGGCTCCGCCCCGGCAGGAGGCGCAGATGCCTCCAACGTAGAGGTTGATCAGGCTGGTGCCCTGGCATACCAGGTTTCCGCTGTGGACGCAACCTGTCGCTGTACCTGCCACCAGTCCGCCGATACCGCCGATGAAACTCTGCGAAGAGGCCCGGGCTGAGGAATCAATGTTGATATAACCGGTGTTGGTGCAATTTTCCACCCCGGCTGCAGCATCGTCTCGTCCAACGATGCCACCGCAGAAAATCATCTTGAAGGTGTCGGCCAGCACCAGGGTGCCGGAGAAACGGCAGTTGCTCAAAATGCCGTTCTGGACGTGCCCTACGACACCTCCGCACCAGATCCGGGCCAGGCTTGCGGTTTGGCCGTTGATGCGGATGTCGCTTGCGCAACTGCAATCAGTCAGGCGGCAGGAGGTGCCGTTCATTTTGGCCACCAGACCTCCGGCCTGCTCCACATCGGCGTCCACCTGGATGCTGCCTTTCGCGTGACAGTTGACGATGCGTCCGGAACTGAACAGGCAAGCCAGGGTGGCAATGACTCCATTACTGGGTTGGGTGATGTCGGACTCCAGCGTCAGATTGCGGACAATACTTTCGTTGGAGAGGGTGTTGAAGAGGGGAGCATTGAGCCCAGTCACACAGTGCATGCCGCCGTCAAACTCACCGGAAAAACCGTTGATGGGCGTCCAGGCGTTCCCGTCCGGCCAAGTGAGGTCGTTTAGCAAAACGACTTTTTTGTAGGCGGACGCGTTGGCAGCAAAGGTCTGCAACTGTCCCACCGTAGAGATGGTCAGAATGGATTCTGTAGCCGAAAATGCACTTGCGGGGAATTCAATCACTTTGCCTGCTTCGATGTCGGTAGGGGTCGTATTGGTGTAAAAATACAGCGTCATTGCCTGGCTGTTGTTGTCAACGGCGATGACTTTGAACCCCTTGACGTAGGTGCCCGCGGGAATGCATACGAAGAAGTCCGTGGCGCTGGAAGTGGACAGGGCGACCCCCGAGCCACAGTTGAGTTCTACGGTGGAAGGGGCGGATGCCGGAGCCTTCATGTTGCCGTTAAACAGGCCTTCCCCGGAAAGTTTCATCGTAAAATCGCCGCAGAGAGGCTCGCCGCCCAGTGCGGACACCATCACCCGGGTGATGCTCTGACCGGACCCCGAGGCCTTGAAGGGGAATTTCAGAACGGCGGACAGGTGGTGCAGTGTCACATTGGCGAAGTCATCTGTAGTTCCCCACATGGGCGCAGCCCCGCTGGCAAAACTTCCTGCGGTGTAATTCTGCGTGGGGGAGAAGGTGACGACATCGCCGGACGCTGAGGCCGGATAAAGGATGTTGAACGGCAAAAACAGGTCGCCTTGGAATTGGAAGACGACTTCTTTCTTTCCCGCCTCCGAAGAGGCGAGCGGAACAGAAGTGACGCCATTGGTCGAAATGCAATCTCCCTCCGACCAGACCACCGGATAGATTCCGGCATCAGGGGCTTGTAAAGCCGTTTTGAGCGTCTCGGGTAAGGAGACGCTCACGGTGTTGGAAGATTGCGCGATAGCGGTCTTGTCTTCAATGTCTTGCTCTTTCGCACAGGCAATCGCCAGCAAGGCAAGCAAAGTCAAGCGGATCCGTTTCTTCATACGCATGCAATCAATAAATATTTTTAATTTTGGAAGGCGCCGGGCCAGAACGGGGTCGTACGGGTGGCGCCGTTTCCGGATTTGCTGTAAATGTTCTCATCCAGCGAGAGCAGCCATTCGTCAAAGGCCTCGCCGATGCCGGCGTGGCTGCGGACGGCGGCTCGAGCATCGGTTGCATTCGCTCCCTTGGTGTAGCCGGCAGGCGTGGTCCCGCTCCAGGATCCGTAAGGGTTGGTCGTGAAATTCAGGCCCAGGGAAGCCTGGGTGACGGAATTGTCGACCAAGTCGGTTTCGGCAGGGTAGAAGGTACCGGCATTGGTGATTGCATATCCGCTACTGGTAACATTGATGATGGCCCTTCCCGCTTGATTAAGAACAATGGAATTATATAAGACACCTCGCCCTTCGCCAAGGTTAGCATAGCGGGCTGCGTCGTCGCCACTTTGGGTGCTTTCCACAACGGTGCTGTTGACCAGCAGTCCTGAGCCGGTCAGCATCAGGGAGCAGGTGTTGGCTTTGCTGGCACCGGTGGCGTAGCCGCCCGTGAAGACGGAGTTGTAAATGGCCGCATCGTTGTAATTGCTGCTGGGATTGCCGTTCTGACAGGCTATGGCCGTACCAAAGACAGCTTTGGACCCTGTGATTTCAAAGCCGTTGTCCGAGAATACGCAGGCGTTGACCATCAAGGCCGCTCCCTTGTCTTGTACCATACAAATAGCACCGCCACGGGAGGCGACCGAAGAGACGACCTTGTTGCCAATAAAGTTTACTCCACTGCATCGGACGGTCGCCTTGTTGCCTTGCGACATCCAAATCGCACCGCCACCATAGTTGGCTGTGGCGTTGTTGGATACATTACTTGAGATTTCTCCGCCTTGAATTTGTACAGTGACGCCTACGCTTGCCGTAGCCCCCTGGACGCTAAATGCTCCACCATTGGCAGCGGAATTGCCTGTAAATGTGCAGTCCGTAAAGCGTTGCGTGCCGCCAAGGGCATAAACAGCTCCTCCGTATGAGACAGCTGTGTTGTCCTCAAAGGAGCAGTCGGATATGTCTGACTGGCCATTGTATAGATACAGGCTGCCGCCGCCGTGGCCGCTCTGCTTGCTGGCATTGCCCAGGAAACGGGTGTCAGTAATTTTTAGCGTAGAACCCCCTCTCATATAGATGGCTCCTCCACGACTGGCAGAATTGTCTTCAAATACACTTTCTTCCCCGATGGTAACGCTAGCGCCATTGTCGATAAACAGGGCGCCTCCAAAATTGGAGTCGGAAGTCTTGTTGTTCGCAAAAGAACAGGACCGGAAATAGGCATCTGTCCCTATGTTGATGCGGACAGCCCCTCCGTTGCCCGATGATAGGTTGGCGTTGCGGAAATTGAGCCCGTAGAATTGGATATAACCTGCATTTCCGCTCAATAGGACGATGGGAGAACTCGTGACATTTTGTTCCAAATAGGTCTTGTAGGTATTGATATCTCGTGTTCCCGGAGTGCCGGATCCGGCATAACCGCCTATGATATTGATGTTGCCCGTGCTGTTGATGGAAAGGTTGGCATTATATACCGCGCCATCTCCCGTGGCACCCTTCAGGCAGAAATAATGGTATTTGTCCAGCCAGGATTGCGGGGCGGAGGCGGAGCTGGTAGCGGCGTTGGCTATGGTTTCAATGCTGCTGACAGGAGCGGCATTTGCCCAGCTGCTTCCGTCGCCCGCACCATCAGGAGTGATGTAATAGCGGATTTCTTTATTGGTCATCTTGGAGCAGACATTGCCCAATGCGGCGATATGACCCCGGGAGGTGCTGGTTAGTTTACTTCTGAGGAGGCCGTTGGAGTCTTTGAAGCGGCCAACGATGACACCGCCTTCCAAAGAAAGTCCGGCGAGCACGGGGAAGAAATAAGTGCCGGCGCTCGTCAGATACTGGACCGTGGAGAAATAACTGCCGATATTTTCGGTCTGGACGCCCAGGCTAATAGCCCCTTCTGAATCGAAACTGACGCGTTGGGTGCCGAACAGCTTGCCGTTTCCGTCCGCGCGGGCCAATTGGAACTTGTTAAACCCGGCGGTGATGTCGGCTGCGCTCACTTCGAATGCCACATAGGCGCAAGCGTGCTGGAAGCTGAAAGACAGGTCTTCTTTGGTCGTTTTGGCCGCCATGACGTTGGCATCTGCCCATTCTCCGCTGACAACCCGGGGGATTTCCAGGGTCAGCGTGCTTGATGCGAGGCTGGCGTTAATGGTGTTGGGATATACACCGTAGAAGGGCCCTTCTTCCGTTGATGGAATATTGGTGGCCAGCCACTGCACGCCTTCATTTTCCTGGACAATACCTTCGCCGCTGGTCTCTCCGTAGAGAATCTTCACCTTGTCCCCGGCGACGAAAGATACGGTTCCGGTCCCCATGTCGATAGTTGATTTGGGTGCAGGGGGGGGGCAACTTAAAAACAAGTCCGT
>JAGCUV010000121.1 GCA_017962705.1 Bacteroidales bacterium | reverse complement strand
TTGAGGAAAGAGGAGTCGGGCGAGGCCTGGGTCGTATCGTTTTGGATAGCCTTGGGGGATTTCCCGGCTTTGGCGGACTTCTTCGTTTTCGCGGCCTTTTTTGGGGGGAGTGTCAATCTGGCTTCCGGCCCCCGGATGAGCAGGCGCCTGGCGTGCGCCTCGCCCTTCAACAGGCGGAACAGGCTCATTCCTTCCAGCTTGATGGCCTCGATGCGGCCTTCGACGAGCGGGTCGGCCAGGGTGTTGTCTACGAGGGCGAGTTCCACCCCCTCGACGGACAGGTTGCCGGCTAGCAGGGTGAGGCTGACGCGCTTGAAGTCAATTTGGGCGCCGGGAATGTCGGCGAGGGCTTTGCGGAGTTGTCCGCTTGCGATTCGGCTCAATACCAGGTCGCATATTGTGAAAAATGCCACGACGATGACGAGGCATAGCAGCGCTTTTTTAAGGGTTTTGTTGCTGAGTTTCATAGTGGTAAAATGTGCGGGCGAAGGGACTCGAACCCATACGCCTTGCGGCACCAGATCCTAAGTCTGGCTTGGCTACCAATTACAACACGCCCGCCTGTGCGGTCAAAGACCGCTTGCGCCGGGATGCAGCGCTATTTTTTGCTGATGGCCCCGGAAAGCTTCTCGCAAAGTTCATCCAGCTTCTCGAACATTTCCTTGATGACAGCATCATAATAAGCTTTCTTGCTCTGTCCTTCCGCCGGGTGATTTACCTTGTATTTCAGATCGTTGTACAAATCAACCGCTTCATCGATAATCTCATTGATCTTCGCCTCGTCGCACTCGTCATTGAGGGCCATGCACAAAGTGCAGTCATCGATAAATTCGCTCACGAAAAAATCGATATCCTTTTTAATAACTCTAAGATTCATATACTTTATGGTTTAAATATTTTCTTATCAGAAAAATCGTGCAAAGTTAGCAAAAAATTTATTTGCGCCCAAAATGTGCCCTGAGTGCTGCGGTGGCATCTTCCAATTCGCCGCCCTCCAGCGGCTTTTTCTCATCTTGTTTGAATTGTTCCTTGAGCAGGCGGAACTGGTGCTTGGTGTCCAGCGCAAAATCATTCTTGTCTATCCAGTCGAAATAGGAAGGCTCCTTGCGATAAACCTCACGCGCCGTCTTGCCTTTATGCTTTCCGAAATTGATGATAGCTTCGCCCTTTTCGTTTTCCACCAACCTGCCGGCGTAATCGACGACCTTCCCGATGGTGGAGAAGGCGGCCAGCCAGTCAACGTCATTTTTCAATTCGTTCTCCGGATAACGGTCCAATTGCCCTTTGAGCACGGCATAAGTCGCCAGTGTATCTGCCTGGGCCGCGTGTGCATTCTCGAAATCTTCACCCCCGCAATAGAAACGGTAAGCGGCTTTGAGGTTGCGCGGCTCCATTTTGTGAAAAATGGTCTGCACGTCAATCATCTTCTTGTCGTGAAGGTTGATGGGGCATTTGGCCTTTTTGTGCAGGTAGGCGCGCTCCAATTCTTCCGCCAGCATCGGCAGGTCGAATTTGGCGGAGTTGTAGCCGGCCAGGTCGCAATCTTCCAGCCAGGAACAGACTTCGGGGGCCAGTTCGAAGAAACGCGGGCAGTCTTTGAGTTCTTCGTCCTTGATGCCGTGTACCCGGGCGGCACCCGGGGTGATGGGACGCTGCGCATTTCGTTCATAGTCCCACGGACAAACCCTCCAGGTTTGGATGCGCTCCTCACCGGAAGGGAGTATCTTTACGAAACTCAGTTCGATGATGCTGTCCGAGATGATGTCCAACCCCGTACTTTCGATATCGAAAAACAGCAGGGGCCGTGTCAGTTTGATTTCCATCAGAACATAATCGGCATCAGGATACCGGTGGTCTTTTCTTTGTCCATTTCCTCGTCCACGGGTTTGATCAGGACGGCCTTTCTCGCGTCAGCAAACTTGATTTCCACCTCGTTGCAGTTCATATTGGACAGGATTTCAATGAGGAAGGTGGATTTGAAGCCGATGGAGATTTCATCCCCCTCGTAACTGCAATTGATGTGTTCGAACGCTTTCGTGTTGAAGCCGGTGTCCTGGGCGGTAATCTCGATGAATCCCTCGCCGAGGTCCACGCGGATATGGTTGGACGCCTTATTGGCGCAAACGGCGACGCGGCGGACGGTATTGAGCAGCAAAGCCCGGTCAATCTTCAGGATGCTGGAGTTGTTCGTCGGGATGACGTTGCGGTAGTTGGGGTATTTGCCCACCATCAACTGACAGGTGGCGGATGACTCGCCAAACTGGAAGGAGACCATCTTTCCGTCGAAAGCGATATCCACCTCTTCGTCCTTGACGATGCTCTTGAGGATGTTCGCCGGTTTTTTGTGCAGGATGAAAGAGGCTTTCTCTTTGGCGTTGACGTCGGCGGTCGTGTAGCAAATCAGTTTGTGCGTGTCCGAAGCGACCAGCGTGGTGCGGTCGGTATCGATGTCGAAAAGGATGGCGCTCAATACCGGGCGGATGTCATCGTCAGAAGTGGCATAGACGGTGCCCGAAATGCCGTCAATCAAGGTGTCGGCGCTCATGCTGACGTGGATGGCGCTCTCATCCGGCTGCGCAACGGCGGGAAAATCATCGGCGTTGACATACGGAAGAATGGAATTACCGCTGCTCCACTGGCACTGGAAGCAATTGTCGTCGAGGGTGATGACGGTGATAGGCTGGTCCGGGAGTTCCTTGAGCAGGTCCATAATCTGCTTGGCGGGAATCGCGATGCGGCCCTCTTCCTCGACACTGTCCACCTCGACGCGTGTCTTGAGCGTCACTTCCGAGTCTGAAGCTGTAAGCGTCAGTGCGTTGTCTGACACTTCGCAGAGGAAATTCTCAAGAATGGGATTGGAGGTCTTGGAAGGAATCGCTTTCGAGACAAGCATCATTCCGGCAAGAAAGCGGGAGCTGGACAATACAATTTTCATAGCTACTTATTTCTGTTTGTTTCTAATTTCAGGTTGTTCCTTTATGGGTTGCTCGATATCCGTGGAGCTTAAGCGGGATCCTCATCCAAAATGTAGATATCTTTGAGATTGCGCCCCAGCTCGTCGTAATCCAGCCCGAAACCGACGATGAACTGGTTCTGGATGGGACGGGCGATGTAGTCGATGTTGAATTTTCCTTTGAATCGGAAGGCCTCCTCCTTGAAGAAAAGGGTGCAAATTTTGGTCTCTTTCGCGCCTTGTTCCTTGAAGAAGCGGGTGAGGGCGTCCATCGTGTACCCGGAGTCGACGATGTCTTCCACGATGATGACCGTGCGTCCTTTGACGTCGCAGGTGAGGGGCTGTTTGAAAACAACCTCCCCGTTGGTACTCATGCCGCTGTAGGAAGAGACTTTCAGGCTGGAAAGCTCGCAGAGAAAGTCCATACGGCGCAGGATTTCGGCGGTGAAGGGGAGGGAACCGTTGAGAACGCATACAACGATGGGAATCTCGTTTTTGTCTTTGAAATCCCGGTTCAATTCATTGGCTACGCGGTCAATATCTTTGATGAAAGTATCGTAGGGAATGTACTTCTTAAAAACTTTGTCGTGCAGTTGAATTCTTTCCATAACTCAAAATCCGTTTGTTTAGTCCACAAATTTAAGAATTTTTTGTCATTTGATACGCGAAATTTGTTGCAAATTCACAAAACCGAAAAAGTTTTTCCGGAATTTCAAAAGGTCAAAATTTATTTTTCTTTTTCCCGCCCTTTTTTCTTTTTCCTTGCCGCATCTTTGTGCAAAAAAAGATGAATGGATGGATGGGTTGTTTGCTGGCGGCTGTTTTGGCCGGGGCGAATGGGACGGCCGGGAGCGGTCCCTTGGAGAGGTCAGGAAAGGATGGGGCCGTTCCGGTGGGGCGGATGTCAGTGGGTCCGATGTCGTGGCGGGAGGCGGCGTTGATGCTGCTGGGGGTGTCGCAGTGGGAGGAACTGGATGAAGAAGTGGCGGAGCGGCTGGAGGACCTGCTGGCGCATCCCTTGCCGCTGAATACCGCTTCTTTGACGGCGATGCAGGAATCGGGCCTGCTGAGTTTCTATCAATGTGCCGTCATCGAGGAGTGGCGGGCGCGGAACGGAGATATTTTGTCCTTTGAAGAATTGGCGGTGTTCCAAAAGGCAAGGGCGTTGTGCAAAGAAATATATGAGGTAACCAATATAGACCCTTTTGCTAGTGACTATCGTTTTGTCCAACAGATAAGGGCGGCCACAGGTTCTATTAAGGACAATATTGCTGAG
>JAGCUV010000120.1 GCA_017962705.1 Bacteroidales bacterium | reverse complement strand
GATGGCGAGAGCGTGCTTGAACTGCCTGTCGGGGTCGCCTACAACCTGGCTTCCGATTCGGATATGCACCGCATCGTGGCAGGCAAACTCTACACGGAATATTCCACCGATACGGAGACCATTCTCTCCTGCAACGGGGAAGAATGCTACCGGGCGACCGGGCGGGAGCGCCTTCGGGGGCTGGTTCTGAAAAACAACGACCTTTATACGCTGTGCGAGTCCCGAAGTTCCGACCATTGGATACTGCGTCGCGACGGGGCGGTCTATCTGGAAGGAGAGGGGACAATTCTGCACGATCTGGCGGTCGATGACGGCACGCTGGACGGACGGGCGACGACAAGCGGGATGGCCGAGCCGAAACTTTATTTCACGGCCATGAATGGTCAGAAACTGACCCTCTGGGTGGATGCAAAAGAGCAGACGACGCATGAGGTCCCGAATGGCCGCAAGGCCTATCTCGCCGGCTTGATGGGCGAACAGTTCTGGTATGTCTATGAGGACGGGGCGCAGACGGGCTTTCAGGATGTCACCCATAACATTTTGTTGACACGGCCCATGAGCGACAATGTGGCGTTTTCCGGCTATGGCAGCGGTGGCTATGTTCTGTGCAACAATGGAAACTCGTTGCTGCTCTATTACCTGCATGCCTCCATCCAGACCCTCTACACGAGCAGCCCGGATACGCCCTACGCCATCTGTTCCAATCCGCTGGCGTCTTCCTACCGCGACGCCTGGGCCTACCTCGTCCGCGACAACGGAAAAACCACCTGGTCCATCTATACCAACGACCGTCATATCCCCCTCGCCGAAGGTCTCACGCCCTATTCTCCCACTCACTTCGGCTACCTCTCCGGCAGCCTCATCCTCTCCCTTCAACAGCCCGGAACCGGGAATGGCTCCGGCTCTCCCGTACTCTACTACAACGACCAATTCACCCGCTACCGCTTCAACGGCTACATCGACGGCTGGGGGTATGGAAAATGATAATTAGAGTTTGAAGTAACGGCGGGTGATGGTGCCGTCGGGGGCGAGGCGGAGCAGGTAGGGGAGGGAGGAGAGGTCGAAGGCGTCGAGCAGAGCCTGGCGCTCTTTTTCGCCCAACCGGGCCAGATTGTCTTCCACATTGATGAGAATCACCACCGGGGGCTCGCTCCCGCACGCGAGTTCGCGGGCTTTGGCAAGTTGCTCCTGGCAGTCGTTGCAAGCGGGGTCGTAAAAGACCAGCAGCATATCGCGCTTTTTGAAGCGGCAGCGCTTCTTCAAGGCATCCAGCCGGTATTTCCCTTTCAGCCCGATTTTCGTCGCGGGGACATCCGGTACGAGTTCCTCAATGTAGGCCCGGACAGCAGGAACCGGAGTCCCGGGCGCGGCCTTGCTGTAGAGTTCGTGCAGGAATTCGGCCAGGTGCAGCACGCTGAGGCTGTCATTCTCGCCTTTCCAAGCAATTTTGTCAGAAAGAATATATTCGCGGATAAACCAATCGCACACTTCGATGGTGTTTTCGTCCTCGTGGCTGTTCAGATAATAAAGCAAGTCCCCGGTCATGTGGCGGTAAACCGCGGGATTCCCTTTGTCCTGGCTGATGCGCTGAATCAGGTTCATCGTCTCGGTAATCGCCGGAATCGTGAGGTCGTCGACCGGCAGCAGCCCCTCGAACAATTTGCGGCTGTGTTCATCTCCGTAGGCGTACAGGTTATCCTCCTCCATCAACTCAAACAGCATCCGCAGAGCCTCGGGGTCAAGGCGACGGCCGATGATCGTGCCATCCGTATCAATGAGGAAAAGCCGCGGCGTGGAAAGAACACCGTAGCGGGTGACGAATTCGCCTTTCCCCTCCGCATCCCAAAGGTTGAAGATGCGGACATTCGAGGCTTTCCAACTCAGCCGCTCTCGAGCATAGCTTTCCCAACTCTCCCGCTCCTTTCCGGTGTAGACGGCCATCAAGTCGATGGGCCGGGTGAAGCGCGACAGCAGCACTTCGAGTTGTTTGGAGTAGAGTTTGCACACGGAGCAGTCCGTTGCGTAAAAATACAGCACGCGCAGGCGTCCGTCGGAGGCGATGGACGATATACCCTCCGGAAGCGCTTCAGTCGCGGATGAAAACAGTGCCACCTCATGGTCGTTCCCGTCATATAGACGAAGTGCCGGGGCCGTCATTCCCAGCAGGGACTGGCGGTTAGCCTCCACAAAAATTCGGGCGGAAAAGGCCTCTTCTTCTGAAGCAAAAGAAATCGCTCCGTCTTTGCCAAGGCTTGTTCCGGCGCCTTTCCCTTCCGCAAACCAGCGGTCATAAAGGTGAATGGCGACGGCTTCATCACCCATCAAGGGCGAATCCATATAGTGTTGGAAAAGATGCCGGGCGGCGAAACGGCGGGTGCTGTCGTTGCGGCAGTAGGCGATGATGTCGTCGCATTCGGCGCTTTTGTAGGCGGCCCCGTACGCATCCAGGGCGCGGGCATACTCATTGAGCAGGCGGCCGAGCGAATCCAAGTCGCCTTGAGCCCATGTCGGGAATGCAAAGGCCAGACTCAGGACGATGCCGACAAAAAAACTCCGCAACCCTTTCATAATTGAACCCCTTCAGGAAGGAAGTCGGAAGCGTCGGCGTTGTGGCGGATGATGTCCCGCACGGCGGAAGAGGAGATGTGGGCGTACTCCTGGCTCGTCGGGATGATGAGGGTCTCGATATCGGGGGCAATGTGACGGTTTGCGTCCGCAATGCTCTTTTCCGTATCAAAATCCACCATATTCCGCACACCCCGGACAATGTGATGAATGTCCATCTTGCGGCAAATCTCGATGGTCAAGCAGTCATAAGTGATGACCTCCACGCGATCGCCGAAACACGCGGTCGCCTGGCGGCAGATGTCCAGTTTCTTCTCATTGTCGAAGAAAGACTTTTTGTCGGGGTTGATGCCGATGGCCACCACGACTTTGTCAAACATCGTCAGCGCTCTTTTTAAAATGTTCAAATGTCCCGCGGTAAAAGGGTCGAAGGAGCCCGGGAATAAGGCAGTTCTTTTCATAATGTCCAATCGATTGGTTCTTGGCCCCTCGACGTGAGCCATTGGTTGGTTTGGGAAAAATGACGGCATCCGAAGAAGGCGCCGCCGGCCAGAGGGGAGGGGTGCGCCGCTTCCAGCACCAGGTGCTTTGAACCGTCAATGAGGACTTTTTTCTCGCGGGCAAAACGGCCCCAGAGCAGGAAAACGATGCCCTCGCGTTCTTGCGAGAGTTTCTCAATCACTTTGTCGGTGAAAGTCTGCCAGCCGATGCGGCTGTGCGAATTGGCCGCTCCCGCTTCGACGGTGAGCGTAGCGTTGAGCATCAGTACGCCTTGTGCCGCCCATTTCTCCAGATTGTGCCGTCCTGAAAGCCGCACCCCGAGGTCACTTTCGATTTCCTTGAAAATATTTTTCAAAGAAGGGGGAGCGTCCACTTCGTCCGGAACGGAGAAAGATAGTCCCATCGCCTGCCCCGGATTGTGGTAGGGGTCCTGTCCGAGGATGACCACCTTCACCTGACGGAAAGGTGTCAGTTCGAACGCTTTGAAAATATCCCGGCCACGGGGATAGATGACGGCTCCCTGCTCCTTGCGCTGGTGCAGAAAGGCCGCCATTTCCCGGAAATAAGGCTTTTCAAATTCGTCCGAAAGGACTTCCTTCCAACTTTCTTCTATCTTGACATTCATAAAAATCATCCCAAGTCCCGGAAAAACGAGTCTTGAGACGACAAAATTAGTAAAGTTTGGTCAATTATTCAAAAATGAAGGCCAATACCTCGTCTATGTTGCGTACATACTGGAAATCCACGCCCTGGATGTAGATGGCCGGAATGTCCTCGATGTCCTTGCGGTTGTCCTCGCTGATGACGATGGTGTGCACGCCTGCGCGCTTGGCCGCCAGAATCTTCTCTTTGATGCCGCCCACCGGAAGCACTTTTCCGCGAAGGGTCATCTCACCCGTCATGGCAATGCCGCTCTTGAGGGGCTTCCCGCTGAGGGCCGACACCATCGAACTGACCATCGTGATACCGGCGGAAGGGCCGTCCTTGGGGGTAGCCCCTTCGGGTACGTGGATGTGGATGTCTTTCTTGGAAAACTGCTCGTAGGTCATTCCGGCCAGTTCGGGATGCGCCTTGATGTACTTGTATCCGATAGTGGCGGACTCCTTCATCACATCGCCCAGGTTACCGGTCATGGACAATTCTCCCTTTCCTTCGCTGATGCTGCTCTCCACGAAAAGCACCTCTCCGCCCATTTCTGTCCAGGCCAGTCCGGTCACCACACCTACGCCCTCGTTGCCTTTGACTTTGTCGTGGAAACTGATGGGCAGGCCCAGGTACTCCTTGAGCATGTCTTTTTTGATGACGGCCGGACGCTCTTCGTCCAGTGCAATTTTCTTGGCTGTCACCCGCGCGATTTTGGCAATCTGCTTGTCCAGACCGCGCACGCCGGACTCGTGGGTGTATTCGCTGATGACAGCGGCGAGGGCCGCTTTGTCCAGCTTCAGCTCGCCTTTCTTCAGTCCGTGTTCTTCAACCTTCTTGGGAATCAGGTATTTCTTCGCGAGTTCCATCTTCTCTTCAGCCAGGTAGCCCGTCACGTTGATCATCTCCATACGGTCGCGCAGGGCGGACTGGATGGTCGAAATGCCGTTTGCCGTGGTGATGAAGAGCACGTGCGAGAGGTCGTAATCGAGATCCAGGTAGTTGTCGTGGAAAGTCGTGTTCTGCTCGGGGTCGAGGGCTTCGAGCAGAGCCGCGGCCGGGTCGCCTTTGTAGTCGGAGCCTACCTTGTCGATTTCATCGAGCACAATGACGGGGTTGGATGAACCCGCGCGTGCGATACCATTCAAAATTCGGCCGGGGAGAGCGCCGATATAGGTCTTGCGGTGGCCGCGGATTTCGCTTTCATCGTGTACGCCACCCAGGGAAATCCGCACATACTTGCGGCCCAGTGCCCGGGCAATGCTTTTGCCCAGACTTGTCTTACCCACGCCCGGAGGACCGTACAGGCACAGGATGGGGGACTTCATATTGCCCTTCAATTTGAGGACGGCCAGGTACTCGATAATCCTTTCCTTGATCTTCTCCAGCCCGTAATGGTCCTCGTCCAGCACTTTCTGGGCGTTTTTCAGGTCCAGGTTGTCTTCGCTGAATTCGCCCCAGGGCAGGGTGAGCAAGAAGTCGATATAGTTGTACTGAATGCTGTAGTCCGGGGAGTTGGGGTTGTAACGCTCCAGCTTGGCCAATTCTTTCTCGAAGGTCTTCTGCATCTCTTCCGACCATTTTTTGTCTTTGGCCCGCTCCCGGAATTGTTTGACATCTTCCCCTTCGTCCATACCCAACTCTTCCTGAATGGTCTTGAGCTGGTTGTTGAGGTAGTATTCCCGCTGCTGCTGGTCGATTTCTTCCTTGACTTTGGCATTGATCTCCTGCTTGATCCGGGCGAAATTGACCTGCTTTTCCAAGAGGGTCAGCAGTCCCATACCCCGCTGCCACATGTCATCGGTTTCGAGCAGGGCGATTTTGTCCGATGCGTTTTCCAACTCAATGGTCGTGGCGATGAAATTGACCAGGAAGTTGTAATCTTCCAGCCCGCGCAGGGAAGCAATGCTTTCTTTGCTTGCCAATGGCCCCTGCTTGAGGATGGCAGCCGCCTTTTCCTTGATATTGTCGGCCATCGCTTTGATTTTCGCATCGCCGGAGTCCGCCAATTTGTCAGGGGAAACGAAATAGCGGCCTGTCAGATAAGGCTTCTTGGTGACAATTTCCATCAATTCCACACGCGTGAGGCTCTGCAGAATGGCCGTAACGGTCTCGTCCGGCATCACGATGGTCTTGATGACACGGGCCAGGCAGCCGAACCGGGCCAGATCCTTGCGGTCGGGGTCATCAATATTTACATCAAGTTGCGGTATGGCGATAAATATCAGATTGTGTTTTTCCGCGGCCTTGATGAGGGCCAGCGATTTGTCACGGCCGATATTGATGGGGTAAATGCATCCGGGAAACAGGGCTGCATTGCGCAGGGCCAGAACAGGGAGTTCCGGGGGCAGTTGGCTGGCATCAAAATCGGGGTTCAGTCCTTCCGATTGAAAAGGAATGATATTTACTTCAGCCGAAATAGGGGCAAATAAATCTTTTATCATATCATTAAACTAATTCCTGTCAATTTGGCAGGTTTGTGCAACGAAAAAGGTATAGGGCAATGATTGTGCCATAAATAAATTTTGAAGTTTGAAAAATAAAGACTATTTTTGCATGATTTTTATTAACCATACTTTAATTTATATAATTATGACAAAAGCAGACATCGTTAACGAAGTTGCAAAAGCAACCGGAGTGGAGAAAGTTGAAGCACTCGCAGTCGTCGAGTCCTTTATGGACGTTGTGAAAGGTTCTCTTGCCAAGGGAGAGGCGGTTTATCTTCGTGGATTCGGCAGTTTCATCATCAAACGCAGAGCTCAGAAAGCGGCTCGCAATATCACCAAGAATACGACCATCGTGATTCCCGCTCACGATATTCCCGCGTTCAAGCCTGCCAAGACCTTTATGGAGGCTGTGAAGAAATAATCAAAACGAAAGAATATTATGCCTAACGGTAAAAAACACAAACGCCACAAAATGGCGACGCATAAGCGCAAAAAACGCTTGCGCAAGAATCGCCACAAGAAGAGAAAGTAGTTTCTCTTCTTTTTGTGTCCGCATTTGCCGGTTTCAATGCCAGGAGAGAAAGATTTAATCGTTGATGTACAGAAGGACAAGGTTTCCGTTGCCCTGATGGAGGAGCATCGCCTTGTAGAATTCAACGAAGAACCTTGCGACCGGAAATCTTGCTCTGTCGGGGATGTTTTCCTCGGCAGAGTCAAGAAATTGTTACCCGCCCTCAATGCGGCTTTTGTTGATATCGGGGATGAGAAAGAAGCTTTCGTGCACTATCTCGACCTCGGTGTCAATTTTTTTGCATTTGACGAGTTCCAGAAGCGCCTGAACCGAAACAGTGATGCGAAAGGCATCTATTCCCATATCAAATTCGAGAAACCCGTTGACAAAGACGGACATATCGAGAACATCCTGACGGTCGGTCAGCCCCTCATCGTACAGATCAGCAAGGAGCCCATTTCTACGAAAGGAGCCCGCCTGACCTGCGAAATCTCCTTGGCCGGACGCAACATTGTCCTTCTTCCCTTTGCAGATAAAGTCAGTGTCTCCCAGAAGATCAAATCCCGTCAGGAGAAGCGCCGGCTTGAGCTGTTGGTCAAGAACATTCTTCCCAAGAACTACGGCGCCATCATCCGCACGGCCGCCGAAGGAAAGAGTGCGTCCATTCTCGACAACGAACTGATGACGCTCGTGGAGAAGTGGGAAAATTCCTGGAAGAAGCTGGCCAAAGACAAAAATGTCAAGCTCTTGTTTACAGAATGCAGCAAGGTGACCGCCCTGCTCCGGGACTTGCTGGATGAGAGCTTCACCAATGTCTATGTGGCGGATCAGTCTGAATATGAAGAGTTGCGCTCTTACATCAAGCTCATTGCGCCCGAAATGGAGAACATCGTCAAACTCTACGAAGGCAGGCAGCCCATATTCGAACATTTTGAAGTCATCCGTCAGATCAAGAGCTCGTTCGGCAAGATCGTTCCCATCCGTCAGGGGGCCTATCTGGTCATCGAACACACCGAAGCCCTTCATGTCGTGGATGTCAATAGCGGCACCCGGGCCAAAAACAAGGAGCAGGAACAGAACACCTTTGACATCAACTGCAACGCGGCAGAGGAAATTGCCCGCCAGATGCGGCTGCGCGATATGGGTGGCATCGTCATCGTCGATTTTATCGACATGGTGAGTAGCGAACACCGCGCTGCGCTCTATAAGAAAATGCAGGAATTGATGGCAGGGGACAGGGCGCGGCACAACATCTTGCCGCTGACCAAATTCGGCTTGATGCAGATTACCCGTCAGCGGGTGCGTCCGGCCACGGAAATCAACACTTCGGAGGTGTGTCCGGTGTGCAATGGCACAGGGCATATCACCTCCAGCATCGTGATTGATGAGGCGATAGAGAGAAAAATATCCACCGCTATATCCTCCCGGCCTGAAAAGAAACTTACCCTCAAGGTAGGACCGCTTCTGGGTGCCTACCTCAAACGGGGGAAAGGCCTCTTCAATACCGGTTCCATCTTGTCTAAATGGCAGCGGAAATACGCTTGCACCATTCTTCTCGAAGAAAGCAGCCTGTTTTCCGTGTTGCAAAATGAATTATATGATGGGGCGGGAAAAAGGCTGGACCAATAGTTAAATCCCTCTCCCGTTATGTCCCGCATCAAAACCCTCCAAAAGAAAGCTCAGACGGCCAAGAGCGCATTTGTCGTCCGTCATCGGGAAGAATTGCGCCGCAAGCATCGTCAGGTCATCTATTTCAACGACCCTGAAATGGCCGCCATCGAGGAGTATTGCTCCCGTTTCCAGGTGCGCCATCGTTCCGCCCTCCTGCGCGACGCCATTATGTCCCGCATCCTTGAAGTGCTGGATCAGAATCCTTCCTCGTTGTTCTAAGCGTAGCTTTCTTTTGCCCGTATGAAAATTTCTGATATTCTTTCGCGTAGTGAACGGCCCTTCCCGTCCATCGAGATTGTGCCCCCGCTCAAGGGCATCAGCAAGGAAGAACTGATAGCTTCCATTGCGCCCTTTATGGATTTTCATCCGCCCTACATCAATGTGACCTGCCATCGGGATGAAGTGGAATACCGGCCCGAGGCGGATGGCTCCTATACCCGTCATACCGTCCGTCGCCGCATCAGCGAAACGGCCGTCTGCGCCGTGATTCAGGCCCGGTTCGACACCGAGGTCGTGCCCCATCTTATCGGGGCCGGGATGACGCGCGAGAGGATGGAAAGCCAGTTGCAGGACCTTCGCTTTATGGGTATCGAGAATGTGCTGGCCCTGCGTGGGGATTGTCTGGCGGGAGAGAAACGCTTTACGCCCGAGCCGGGCGGTTACCGTTATGCCAGCGAGCTGGTGGAGGATATCCGCCGTTTCGAGAGCAAGCAGGGGAGTACCTTCTGCATCGGGGTCGGAGCCTATCCGGAGAAGCATTTCGAGGCGCCGAATCTCGAGATGGACATACAAAACCTCAAACGCAAGGTGGATGCCGGGGCGGACTACATCATCACCCAGATGTTTTTCGACAACGCCGTCTTCTATGCCTTCCGCGACAAATGCCGTTCGGCCGGGATTAACGTCCCGATCATCCCCGGACTGAAACCTCTTTCGACGGCCCGTCAGGTGGAGGCCTTGCCCGAGGCGTTCTCGCTGGATATCCCGTTGGCGCTCGCCTCCGAAATGCGCGCCCATGCCGACGACAAAGAGGCCTGCTATACGATTGGCACCCGCTGGTGCGCTGCGCAGTGTGCTGACCTGCTCCGTCACGAGGTGCCTGCCGTGCATTTCTACACCATGGGCCGTGCCGACAACATCGTCACCATCCTCAAAGAGTGCTTCTAGTCCGGGTAGAGGCATCCTGCTCTTTGCGGAAAAAAGTCAAAATAAAGAAAAATTTTTTGCTTTTGTGAATTTGTGAATTGATTTTTTTGCAGCCATAGAAGTAATAATGGAAATTTGCAGCAAAACCAAAGTATAATTTGGGAATTGATAAATAATTCTATATCTTTGTGAGCTGTTAAAATGAGAAGGTACAGTGTGAGACAAGTCCTAAACTTGCTCAAACAAGACGATTGGTATATTGCGCGGACCCGTGGAGGCCATAGGCAGTTGCATCATCCTGTAAAATCAGGAGCCGTAACGGTGAATGGTAAAGAGAGTGATGTTTTGGGATCAGTTTCTTCTCAACAGTATATGGAAACAAGCAGGATGGAAATACGTTTATGATGAAAAAAGTGGATATATTGATTGATTGGGTGCCGAATAATTTCGGTGCCTCTCCGCTCAATGTGGACGTGGCTTGCGTCGCAACCGGAAGCACGCTGCAAGAAGTGGAAAAAAACATAGTAGATGCGTTAAAATTCCATGTAGAAGGCATGAAAGAAGATGGTGGACCTATTCCGGATGAATTAAATGGGGAATGGGAGCCAGTTTTTCATCTTACGACAAGGGCGCAATTGAAATATGTAGATAGCTATATTACGCGTTCGGCTTTGTCCCGGGAAACAGGCATCAATGAGCAGCAGCTGAGTCATTATGCCAACGGGCAGCGTCATCCGCGACCCGCTATGCAACGTCGCATCAGTGAAGGAATTCGTGCTATTATGCATAACCTGAGCGTTATCTTCTGATGCCGGTACGTCCTTCTTTCTGTGAGGCGCTGGAGCGCCGTATCCTCATCCTCGACGGGGCGATGGGGACGATGGTGCAGGCCCTTGGCTGTCAGACTGAAAATACCGACGAACTCAATCTTTCGCAACCGTCCCTCATCGGAACCATCCTGCGGCAATACGCCGAGGTGGGCGCGGATATCATTACGACCAACAGTTTCGGCTGCAACGCCCTGGTGCAGCAGCGGCACAATCGCCCGGAAGACGCCCCTGCAATGGCGTTGGCGGCCGCCCGCCTGGCCCGTCGCGCCGCCGATGAAGAATACGCCCGCCGGTTGGCTTCGGGAGAAAACAGACCCGTCTATGTGGCCGGCAGCATCGGTCCTACGGGCTTGAGCCTGACGATGGCGACGGATGCTTCCGACCCCTCTTTACGCGAAAGCGACTTCCTTTCTTTTAAAGAAGCTATCAAGGCCCAGATTGCGGCCCTAATGGAAGGAGGCGTGGATGTCATCCAATTGGAAACCTGCTTCGACGCGCTCAATGCCAAGGCGGCCATCTGCGCCCTCGAGGAGCTGGGGTGTTCGCTCCCGGTGATTATTTCTGCTACCGTCAGCGACCGCAGTGGCCGTATGCTCACGGGACAGACGCTGGAGGCCTTTTATCACTCAGTCCGTCATTGCCCCCATCTGGCGGCTTTCGGCTTGAACTGCGCCTTGGGAGCCGAGGCGATGCGTCCGTTGGTGGAAGAAGTGGCGCGTTTTTCCGACCTGCCGCTGGTCTTCTATCCCAATGCCGGCATTCCCGACGAGATGGGACGCTACAACGAATCGCCCGAAGAAATGGCCGCCGTGATGCGTTCGCTGGCCCAGGAGGGGCTGCTGAATATCGCCGGGGGCTGCTGCGGCACTACCCCCGCACACATCCGCGCCCTTACTGAGGCATTATCCGGGCTGGAACCGCGGGCAGTCGTTCCCGGTTCGACCGAGCGGCAAGTTCTGACGGTCAGCGGCCTGGAAGCCTACCGTGTCGATGCGAGCGTAAGTTTTACGAATGTCGGCGAGCGGGCCAATGTCACCGGTTCCCGCAAATTCGCCCGTCTCATCGCATTCGGCGACTACGAACAAGCCCTTTCCGTCGCGGCTGCCCAAGTCGCGGGCGGCGCCAACATCATTGATGTGAATATGGATGACGCGATGCTGGACTCCAAGGCCTGCATGTGCTCTTTCCTGCGTTATGTCGCCTCCGACCCGGCCGTAGCCAGCGCCGCCATTATGATTGATTCCAGCCATTGGGACACCTTGGTGGAAGGTCTGCAAAATACGCCGGGCCGCAGCATTGTCAACTCCATTTCCCTCAAGGACGGAGAAGAAGAATTCCTGCGCCGCGCCCGCATTATCCGCAGTTACGGCGCCGTTCCCATTGTGATGGCCTTTGACGAGGAAGGCCAGGCGGTGAGCTTCGAGCGAAAAATCAGCATTGCCGAACGAGCCTACCGCTTGCTGACGCAGAAGGCCGGCTACCGTCCCTGCGACATTATTTTCGACCTCAATATCCTTTCCATCGGTACGGGCATACCCGAACACGCCCGCTTTGCCATCGATTTTATTGAAGGTGTCCGTTGGGTGAAGCAACATCTTCCCGGGGCCTTGACCAGCGGGGGAGTCTCCAATCTTTCTTTCGCATTCCGGGGCAACAATGCCGTGCGGGAAGCGATGCACAGCGCATTCTTGTACCACGCCATCAAGGCCGGACTGGATATGGCCATTGTCAATCCGCAGATGCTTCAACTCTACGATGAGGTGGAACCCCATCTGCTCCGGGCTATCGAAGATGTGATTTTTGACCGGGATGAAGAGGCTACGGCTCGCCTGACGGACCTCGCCAGCCAATTGCTGCAGGACGCCGCCACAGGTTCGTCGGCTTTGACCGGTGCGTCAGCTGGTTCCGTTTCTGGCTCGGCCTCCGAAGGCGCTCAGCCGCAACTTACCGCCACCGAACGCTTGCAACAGGCCATTATCCGGGGCAACAACGCAACTCTGACTGAAGACACCCTGTCCGAAATGGAACGCTTGGGCAGTGCCGTTGCAGTTGTGGAAGGTCCCTTGATGCAGGCGATGGCCCGCGTAGGGGAGCGCTTTGCCGAAGGAAAAATGTTCCTGCCCCAGGTGGTCAAGTCCGCCAAAGTGATGCGTCAGGCCGTTCAGGTGCTGGAGCCGTATATGGGGCAGACGGCTTCCAATACAGTCGAGACAGATGGGCAAAATCCCTCTCTATCTGACCCGGCGGCGAATCCTGTCCAACCCGGCGGTGACCGGGCATCCGTCCGCAAGCCGCGCTTTGTGATTGCAACCATCCGCGGCGATGTCCACGACATTGGGAAGAATATCACCTCCATCGTGCTCCAATGTGGCGGATTCGAGGTCTTTGACATGGGCGTGATGGTGCCCTGTGAGGATATTCTGGCCAAGGCGCGCGAAGTGCAGGCCGACATCATCGGTGTGAGCGGCCTTATAACCCCTTCGCTCTATCGGATGGAAGAACTCTGCCAGATGATGGCGCGCGAAGGATTTACGATACCCCTTTTTGTGGGCGGTGCAGCCGCCAGCGCCGTCCATACGGCGGTCAAACTGGCTCCGCTCTATACCGATGTGCATTACGGGGCTGATGCGTCCGTCACGGCAGTAATGGCCAAGAAATTTCTTTCCAATCCCGCTGCCTTCCGCGCGGAAGAAGAAGCCCTGCACCAGCGTTTGCGGACCCTCCATGTTCAAGGGACGAACGTGTCCGGTGCTGGAACGGAGACACAAGAGGATGATGCTACGAAAGACGCAGGAGCCAGTCCCACAACTGCGAACTCAGTCCTGCCATCAGATGCTTTCGCCGACATTCCCTTGCGCAAGTTGTCCGTTGACGAGCTCCGTTCTCATTTTGACTGGCGACTGTTCGACCTGGCGTATGGCATCAAAAACAGTACTTCCACCGAAGCGGCCGCTTTGTCGGCGCAAGCCCGCAGTCAGGCGGAAAGGCTGCTCTCCGAGACGCATTTTTCCGTCCGCGTCAACGCCCGTTTTTACCCTTGCTATACGGACGATGATTGTATTTGTGCGGCTGATGGCTCTTTTGCCTTCCCGATGCTGCGCGACGCCCAATCTGCTTCATCCCTGGCGGATTTCTTCCATCTGAAAACGGGCGGTCAAACGGCCCCGCTTGGGCTGTTTGCTATCAGTGTTTCAGCCTCCGGACAAGAAGACGACCTTCTGCTTCACGCTCTGAAAGCGATGCTCGCTGAAGCGGCTTCATCTTGGCTGCAATGTACGCTTGAGTTGAGCCTGTCTACGGCCTCTGCCTATCAGAGCAATCCCACGGCTGCTCCGGTCAAGATTATCCTGCCCGGTATCGGTTATGCCTGCTGCCCTGACCACAGCCTCAAGCGCGATGTCCTGCATCATCTGGATCCCGGCCTCGGCATCACCCTCAGCGAATCCTGTGCGATGTTGCCCGTTGAGAGCATATGCGGATTTGTCATCGCCGCCCCCAATGCCCATTTCCCCGAAATCCGCCGCATTGCCCCCGCAGCCCTCGCGGCCTACGCCCGCAAACGCGGCTTCACCTCCGAAGAACAAGCCCTCTTCCTCGGCCATTTGAAATAGGTAAAAACAAAGGGTTGACCGCGGTCAACCCTTCATAAAGGTGGGTGCCCGGTGGGACTCGAACCCACGACATTCAGAACCACAATCTGACGCTCTAACCAACTGAACTACGGGCACCATGTTGGTTTGGGACTGCAAAGATAGTTGTTTTTTGCAAATTGACAAAAAAATCCTAACTTTGGAAGATTCTTTTTCAGACCTGCATGATGAAGCCCGATCATAACTTGGCTGCGTTTTACGCTTTATTGCGTGCCGGACTTTGGGGAACCGAAGTCCGTTTGGCCGAGTATGAGGCGGTCGATTTTACGGAAGTGTACGAGATTGCCAAGGCGCAGACGGTTGTCGGGCTGGTTGCAGCGGGCCTGGAACAGGTGGTGGACCGGACGATTACCAGGCAGGACGCGCGGCCGTTTATTCACTATGTTCTCAAAGTTGAGGGATTCAACAAGGCGATGAACGAATTGATAGCCAAACTGGTCACTTATCTTCGCGAACACGAGGTGGAAGTGCTGTTGGTAAAAGGACAAGGCCTTGCCCTGTGTTATGACCGCCCCTTGTGGAGAGCGGTGGGAGATGTGGATCTTATGGTTGATCCGGCACATTACGAAAAGGCGG
>JAGCUV010000012.1 GCA_017962705.1 Bacteroidales bacterium | reverse complement strand
GAGATGGCCGATCAGGGGTCTGTGGACGCGGTGGTGGCCTTCCCGCACAACTACGGCTGTTCCCAACTGGGTTCCGACCACGAAAACACCCGCACCATCCTCGCCGATATGGTGCATCATCCCAACGCCGGCGGCGTGCTGGTCGTCTCGCTGGGCTGCGAAAACAACCGGCTGGACGCTTTTCGGCAGCTGGTCGGGCCGGTCGATGAGGCGCGTGTCAAAATGTTCGTCACCCAGCAGGTGGAAGATGAAATCGAATACGGCCTGCAATGCCTGCGGGAAATCTACGCCGTTTGCAGCCGAGATGTCCGCGAAGAGGTGCCGGTGAGCGAATTGCGCGTCGGCCTCAAATGCGGTGGCTCCGACGGCCTGTCCGGCATTACGGCCAATCCTTTGCTCGGTGTCTTCTCCGACTGGATTGTCGCCCAGGGCGGCACCACCGTGCTGACCGAAGTTCCCGAAATGTTTGGCGCCGAGACCATCCTGATGAACCGCTGTCAGGACCGGGCGACCTTCGAACAGACAGTCTGCCTCATCAATGATTTCAAGGAATACTTTATGCGGCAGGGGATGCCCGTGTATGAGAACCCTTCGCCGGGCAACAAGGCCGGCGGCATTTCCACCCTGGAGGAAAAATCCCTCGGCTGTACCCAGAAATGCGGCAAGAGCATTGTGCGCGGGGTTTTGAAATATGGAGAGCGTCTGCAAAAGAAGGGGCTTAACCTGCTCAGCGCCCCCGGCAACGACCTGGTGGCCTCCACCGCGCTGGCCGCCAGCGGTTGTCAGCTGGTCCTCTTCACCACGGGCCGGGGAACTCCCTTCGGCAGTTTCGTGCCCACGATGAAGATTTCCACCAATTCTTCGCTCTACCAGATGAAGCAGCGCTGGATTGATTTCAACGCCGGTGTCCTCGCCCAGGATGCAAAAATGGAAGAGGTGGCGGACCGGTTCATCGACTATGTGCTGGCGGTCGCTTCCGGCGAGCCGGTCAACAATGAGAAAAACCAATACCGTGAACTTGCGATTTTCAAGCAAGGTGTCACATTATAACATTATAATTATATTATGGAAAGATTAAATCGCAAAACGGCGCCCCAGGCCAGGCGCTACACCGAGAAGGTGATTCAGTTCGGAGAAGGAAACTTCCTCCGCGCTGTTATTGAATGGATTATCTGGAAGACCAATCAGAAGACGGATTTCAACGCCTCCGTGGTCGTGGTCCAGCCCATTGAGAAAGGAATGGTCGAATGGCTCAACGAGCAGGACGGCCTGTACCACCTCAATTTGCAGGGACTGTTGAACGGGAAGGCGGTGGACAGCGTGGACTTGATTGACGTCATTTCCCGCGGCGTCAATCCTTTCACCGATTTTGATGCCTATATGGCCCTCGCCGAACAACCGGAGATTCGTTTCGTGATTTCCAACACGACGGAAGCCGGTATCGCTTTCGATGCCGCCTGCAAACTGGAGGACAAGCCCGCGAGTTCCTATCCCGGTAAATTGACCCAGTTGCTCTACCACCGCTGGCAATATTTCAAAGGCGATATGTCCAAGGGGCTGATTATTTTCCCTTGCGAATTGATTTTTGAAAACGGAAAGCATCTCAAAGAATGCATTCGCCAATATATCGACCTCTGGAAGTTGGGACCGGATTTCAGCGCCTGGTTCGAGGAGGCCTGCGGCGTGTATTCCACCTTGGTGGACCGCATCGTTCCGGGCTATCCCCGCGATACCGCCGCCCAACTTTGCGAGCGAGTCGGCTATGAGGACCGTTTGCTCGACAAGGCGGAGATTTTCCACCTCTGGGTGATCGAGGCTCCGCAATCCGTGGCCGCTGAATTTCCTGCCGACAAGGCCGGTCTGCACGTGCTGTTCGTTCCTTCCGAGGCCCCGTACCACGAGCGCAAGGTGACCTTGCTCAACGGCCCTCATACCGTACTTTCACCGGTGGGCTACTTGAGCGGACTGAACACGGTCAAAGAGTGCTGCGAAGACCCCGAAATCGGACGCTTTGTCCACAAAGTGATGCACGAGGAACTGCTTCCCACCTTGAATTTGCCCAAAGAAGAACTCGAAAAGTTTGCATCCGATGTATTGGAGCGTTTTCGCAATCCCTTCGTCAAGCATTTTGTGACCTCGATTATGCTCAATTCCTTCCCCAAATTCAAGACCCGCGACTTGCCCGGTCTGAAAACTTACCTGGCCCGAAAGGGCGAACTTCCCAAAGGGCTTGTGCTGGGTTTGGCCGGCATTTGTACTTACTACAAAGGAGGTAAGCGGGGCGAGGATGAGATCGTGGTCAACGATGACCCCAAGATTATGGGCCTGTTGCAAGAACTCTGGGCTACCGGCGATGTGAAAAAAGTCGCGCAGGGCGTGCTGGCCGACGATTTCATCTGGGGCGAAGACCTCAATGCCATTCCCGGCCTGACGGAAATGCTGGCGGCCGACCTGGCGCAGATTCAAGCCAAAGGCATGCGCGAAGCCGTCCGTTCCATTCTGTAGCCCATCCCATTTATGTCAAATCCGGCTCAATTCTAATGTCAAACCCGGCCCTGACCGGGCTTCCAATCCCTAAGCGATATGAACACCCAACAAAAACTTATGTCCAACTGGCGCTGGTGGATTTGTTCCCTTCTTTTTGTGGCCACCACCGTCAATTACCTCGACCGTCAGGTGCTGTCCTTGACTTACAAGGAGTTTATCGCGCCTGAATTTCATTGGAAGGACGCCGATTACGGCACTATTACCTCCCTGTTTTCCATCTTCTACGCGATTGCCTGTTTGTTTGCCGGCAAATTCGTGGACTGGATGGGCACCAAAAAGGGCTACCTCATCGCCATCGGCGTATGGTCCTTGGGCGCCGTGATGCACGCGGCCTGCGGCTGGGCGACTGCCCAGATCGAGGGCCTGGGCTCCGTAGCGGCGATGCGTGCGGTGGAAGCGGGCTCTACGGCCGCCCTGGCCATTTCGACCACGAGCGTCTATCTTTTCCTGCTCTGTCGGGGGATTCTGGCCTTGGGTGAATCGGGCAACTTCCCGGCCGCCATCAAAACTACGGCAGAGTATTTCCCGAAAAAAGACCGGGCGTTCGCGACCTCCCTTTTCAATGCGGGCGCGTCGGTGGGGGCTTTGGCCGCTCCGCTGCTGATTCCGCCTCTGGCCAAGCATTTCGGCTGGGAGTGGGCCTTCATCATCATCGGTTCCCTGGGCTTTATCTGGATGTTCTTCTGGCAGTTTATGTATGACAAGCCGGAGAAGTCCAAGTTTGTCAGCCAAGCGGAATTGGATTACATTCATCAAGACGAGGGGCAAGAGCCTGCTCCCGCCCAGTCGTCAGCGGACGCTTCCGTCGCCGAGAAATCCATCCCCTTCATCCAATGCTTCAAATACCGCCAGACCTGGAGTTTCATCGTTGGAAAGTTCCTCACGGACGGCGGGTGGTGGTTCTTCCTGTTCTGGGCCCCGGCCTACTTCCACGACCATTTCAACGCGCCGGCTTCTTCCCCGTTGGGCAAGGGTCTTATTTTCACCCTCTACGCCATCGTGACGGTCGTATCCATTTTCGGCGGCTATCTGCCGAAACTCTTCATTGAGAAAATGAGGGTGAACCCCTATCACGGCCGTATGTTGGCGATGTTGATTTTCGCCTTTTTCCCGCTGGTCGCCCTGGCGGCCCAGCCCCTGGGATCCATATCCCCCTGGTGGCCGGCCATTCTCATCGGTATCGCCGGCGCGGCGCACCAGGCCTGGAGCGCGAATATCTTTTCCACGGTGGGCGATATGTTCCCCAAGAGCACCATTGCTTCCATCACCGGCATCGGCGCGATGGCGGGCGGCATCGGCTCGATGATTGTCCAGAAAGTGGCCGGCAACCTTTTTACTTATGCGCACGAACAGGGCGCGGCCTTCCACTTCCTCGGCTTCGAGGGCAAGCCGGCCGGCTATTTCATTATGTTCTGCTTCTGCGGATTGGCTTACCTGTTGGCTTGGATACTGATGAAAGCCCTCGTCCCCCATTATAAACCTATCAAAGTAGACGAATAATGAGAAAATGGTTGTTGCCGGCCCTGATGCTGCTGTCCTTCGGCGCGGGGGCCCAAGATAAATCCTATGAAGGCGTCAATGTGATGTCCTACAACATCCGCAGCGACAACGGTATGCACAAGGACGGCACCAATTCCTGGGAATTCCGTTGGAAGTCGGCCGTCGATGTCATCAACGACATCAAGCCCGACGTCATTGGCCTGCAGGAGTTGACGCCGTTCCAAATCCCTGCGTTGAAAGAGTTTTGCCGGAACTATCAGATGAAAGGCGTGGGGCGCGACGACGGCAAGAAAAAAGGCGAATTCGCGTCGCTGATGTACAACACCGCCACCATCAGTCTGGTGAAGTGGGGGACTTTTTGGTTGAGCGAGACCCCGGACAAGCCGACGAAAGGATGGGACGCCAAATATCCCCGCACCGTCACCTGGGCCATTTTCAAATGCCGCAAGAGCGGCAAGAAATTCCTGATGCTCAACACGCATCTCGACCACAAGGGCGTTCAAGCGCGTGAGGAAGGCCTGCGTCTGGTCTGCCAAAAAGCGGACGAACTCAACAAGGACAAACTTCCTGTCGTCGTGACCGGCGATTTCAACATCAAGCCGGACGACCCCGCATTTGCCGGAATGGACGGCTCGGGCCTGGAGGATGTCCGCTCCATCGCCGAACTCAAGGACCAACAGGGGAGTTTCCACGGATGGGGCAAGGAAAGCAAAATCATCGACTATATCTTTGTCAAGGGCTTTTCCGCCGTTCCGATGTTCCGCACCCTGACCGAAAAATATCCCGACGAAACGGGGGAACCCCACTTCGTATCCGACCATTATCCCATCATTTCCTGTCTGATTTTCTAAATTCATATCGCCCGTATGTCCTTTGTCCACCTTCACGTCCATACCCAATATTCCATTCTTGATGGCCTGAGCAATATCAAGAAACTGTTTGCCCGTGCCCGGGAGCTGAAAATGCCCGCGCTGGCCATCACGGACCACGGCAATATGTACGGCGTGAAGGAGTTCCTGAAATATGCGGAGGACGATTCCAATAAAAACGGGGATGATTACATCGTCAAGCCCATTGTGGGCTGCGAGGTCTATGTGTCGCACTGGGACGACCTGTCGCTCAAAGACACCCAGCACAAGGCCTACTGGCACCTCATTTTGCTCGCCAAGAATTACAACGGCTATAAGAACCTGATGAAAATCGTCTCGACGGGCTTCATCGAGGGCTTTTACAACAAACCGCGGGTGTCGCGCAAAGTGATTGAGCAGTATCGTGACGACCTGATTTGCTGTTCGGCTTGTATCCAGGGGGATGTGCCCCGGCATATCATCAATGATGATTGGGATGGGGCGCGTGAGGCCATCGAGTGGCACAAACGAGTGTTCGGAGATGACTATTATCTCGAAGTGCAGCTTCATCGCACGGAGGTGGAGTTGGGGCCGATGGATGTCTATGAAAACCAGCTCAAGGCAAACAAAGGAATATTCGAGCTCGCGAAAGAGTATGGCATCAAAGTGGTGGCGACCAACGACGTGCACTTCATCCGCAAGGAGGACGGTCCCACCCACGACCGCCTGGTTTGCCTGACGACCAATGCTTATATTGACGACGCAAAGCGGCTTCGTTACACCCAGCAGGAATACCTCAAGAGCGAGGATGAAATGCGAGCGCTGTTTCCGGACCATCCCGAAGTGATAGACAACACCCTCGACGTGATGCGGAAAATCGAGTCGTTCACCATCGACCGGGGGCACGTCCTGCCCAAATTTGACCTTCCCGAAGAGTTTCTGGCCCATATCGATGAGCACCTGCAAACATATAAGGATATCATCGATGAGGGAAGCCACGAAGTGGTGGTCGATAAGAAAACCAAGGAAAAATCCCAGGTCTACCGTGGCGACGAGTTCTGCAAGAGCGTGGCCTATCTATG
>JAGCUV010000119.1 GCA_017962705.1 Bacteroidales bacterium | reverse complement strand
GCGCCGGTGGCTCTGGGTAAAATCGGTTTTCACGACAAAGCTGAAGTACGGCTCCTTCGTCTGGACCTGGAATACCGGAGCATTGTCATTGCGGAAATGATAGTAGGTCCGCTGCCAGAGGTCCGTATGCGGGGCCGTGGTAATCGTCAGCGTCTGGCCGTCGATGGAAAAGGCGGCCGGCTCCCGGGTCCATTCAAAAGCGGTCAGGTCCACCTCTCCGTCGTTTTCGAGGGCTGTCGATACACCATCGACAAAATCGGAAGGGGATGGTTTCGGGGTCTGGCTGCCGCAGGACAGCAAAAGGAGGCAGAGGCCGGTGACAGCGAAGGAGTTGGAAAGTTTCATCATGTCGTATAGGTTCTAGGAATTATCAGCGTAAAGATACGTCATTTGGCCGAAAAGAAAAAGGCTTATACACCAGGAGGGGTCAGGAAGATTGGAGCCGACCCATGTACGCTGCTCCGACCAAATCCGGGTTGAAGCCCGTTTCCGGAGAGCAGTGTAAATGAAAGTGCCCACAATCACCATTGTCGATGTACACTGCCGGAGCGTGCACGCCCCCCCCCCGCAGAGTGGGACACATCAGCGTCCGAAAACCGAGTCGACTCACAAACAATTGGGGATGACTCAAAGTGAGTTGGCTCCTTTTTTTATATATTGTTGAGAGGGGCCGGAGTGGAGCGAAGCGGAACGGAGCCCTCCGGGAGGGTACTCCCTTCCTCCCGCCCAATCAAAAAAGAGGATGACCTCAAGTCTATCTGACTTTTTGGTTACCCCCTTTTCGTTTTCATGAGGAGGCGGTGGGGTGCCTTCAATACCTCGCCGAGATCCCCAGCTGCAGGGAGTGGTACATGGGAACCGCTCCGGTCTTTCTCCACAGGGCAGGCTTGTACCCCAGACTCACTCCGATATCCTGATACCATACCCCGACCTTGAATCCAAGATGGAATCTGTAATTGGTATCCATAAAGTCCGTATGGTCAATTCCGGGGATGCCCTGAACGGAATAAAAATTGCTTAGATGGGTGGTCTCGAAGGCGGGTACCAGGAATGCCCCGGCTTTCCAGTCCCCGAATTCCTTTGCATACCCGACCTGCAGGCCGACATGATAGTCCGAATAATAGGACTTTGTCCGCTCCCAGGTTGCCGGCGTGGGAATGATGCTTCCATTGTCCGCGAATGCATATCCCTTTTCAAGCCGATTATAATTCACCCCAAACAGCAATCCGGCCGAAAACACGTTCCCATCCTTCCAAGGCCTATGACGCAATGCCACCAAGGATAAATCGGCAAAGATTCCGGCAGGCTTGATTTCACCCGGAATTCCCAGCATATAATTGAGGCCGCCCGCCGCCTCGTCAAGCATCACGACGGACCAGGCAGGTTTTATATCCCGCTCGGAAAGGCCGAAGACAGGCGCCTCGAAATTCAGTTTCCTTCCCACCACCGTGGACGTGGTATCCGGTGCCTGGGCATAGGCCTCCATGGCCATAAAGCCAGCCACAAGAATCAAAACAGCTTTCTTCATCATATCGTCATTTATTGTTTGTCAAACATGTTTCTCAAATCGTCCAGGGTGGCGGGGCCTTCCAGATAAAGGAGCGTAACCTTCCACTCCTCCCCCACTTTTCTGGCTTGATAGCAAAGGTATCGGTTCATCTTCCTGGCCGATGCCGGCTGCACAAGCGCATAGGTCAGAAGGTCACCGACCTTCTCCGTCTCCTTGACGGCAGCCTCGTCGGCATCGGATTCCACCAAAGCGGCAACTTGTCTGGCCAGGGCTTCATCCACCTGAAAACTGACGCCACGGTAATAATCCAACTTATACGCCGCCATGCTGCTGCCGCGAACCTCCGTCACCACCATCTGATACGTGGGAACGATCTTTCCCTGGAATACCGGATAGCAACGGAGGTCCCGCTGGGCCGATGCCGACAGCGCCAGCAGCAAGAGCGCCATGAGAGTGACAACTATCTTTTTCATCGCTTGAACATTTCAATAAGGTTTGCTTCCGCCGGAGTTTCCCCGCCAAAGAAATCGGCCAAGGACGCATCCACGGCTGCCATAATCACCTCCTTGTCGGAAGAGAATTCACCGTAGGCATAACGCTCCCACTCATCAGACGGCAGAATGCCTTCCTGCCTTCCGAGATTGAGACCGATGGCAACCATCACGACAACGCCGGCAGCAACAGCCGCAAGGGAGTACGTCAACGTGGCCCTTGCCTTTCGGGCTTTTTTCTGTTTGCCGATGGACAGATACCCCAGCACACCCCGGATTTCCAGGAAGTCCGGATCGTCCGTTCCGGCGGCATACAGGGCCAGTTCCCGCTCCTCCTCAGGAGTGGTCTCAGCATCCCAGTAGCGCTGCACAAGGGCTTTATGCGTCTCTTTCTCTGTCATCTTGAAGTGCTTTTCTAAGGGTTTTACGGGCGCGGGAGAGTTGCATCCGCACGGCGGCCGGTTCCATCCCAAGTTGTTTGGCGATGTCCTCCAGCATTCGCCCGCCATATTCTTTCTCTTCCAGTATATATCGTTGTGTTGGGGTGAGTTCGGATTCGATGATCCGATGCATCTGTTCATAGGTCCGCTCCTTTTCTTCCTGGTCCGGAGCGTCATCGGCAATATCGGATTCGAGGGGGATCGGCCTTTTTCGTCTCCGCTCGTTCAGGCTGGCGTTGCGGACCGTCCGCGACAGCAAAGCCTCGGCCTCCTTCTCGGACTTTAATGGATACTGTCTCTGCCAGAGCCGCACGAAGCTGTCCTGAAGGATGTCTTCCGCCCCTGCCGAATCCGCAATCATGCGTCCGGAAACCACTCTCAGCTTCTGTCGAAGCCGTATGAAAGCGTCAGTCAGAAAATTTTGTGACATCACTGCTTATTCTCACATCTATCGTGCCGTCTACTTATATAACACACCAATACCCAAATTGTAACATAAAAAAGAAAGAAAAAAGGACCGGAGCATAGTCTCCAATTCCTTTTTCCATAGCGTTACTTCACAATCTCATATTCATCGACACCCGGAATTAGTGCGATGCCGGTTTCTTCGAGGTGTATCTGGCCGGCGGTGTCTATGAAGCGGACGGTGAAGACTTTTCCTTCGAGCCGCTTTGCCTGCCAGTCCATTCCACCGGCAGTGTCCATCTTCACGACTCTGATTTTGAATCCGCGCTTAATCATACCCGGTCCTTCTTCATGACTTCGTACGCATTAGAGGCGTACAACTCGAACACGTTTTAAGTCTGGTTTTTTGTACGCATCTCTTGCCAATCCCATCTGTAAGCCCATTTCACGGGAGATGCGTACAAGAGATTGTTCTTGGAGAAACACATCCGTGCACGCATCAGATGCGTCCAAGTCTAGTGCGGAAATACCATCGCCCATACAGGCCCCCAAACAAAAACGCCCCGCATTGCTGCGAGGCGTTTGGAGCGGAAAACGAGACTCGAACTCGCGACCCCGACCTTGGCAAGGTCGTGCTCTACCAACTGAGCTATTTCCGCAAAAATTCAAAGAACGTTCTCGTGGAACGGGATTGCAAAGATACGGCAAAAAATTGAATCTCCAAATATTTTTTTGACTTTTGCGGGGAAACGGCCGTTCTTT
>JAGCUV010000118.1 GCA_017962705.1 Bacteroidales bacterium | reverse complement strand
GCTCCAGGAAAGGGCTCTCCTCGTCCTGCCGAGGATAACCGCCTCCGTGGGCGCTCAAACAAAGGTACAAACTTTCAATCTTTTTCTACCCTTCCGTGTCTACTTTTTCGAGAGCAGCAGACCAAAAGCGGGAGCGCCGGGCCCTCGACCCGATGCTCCCGCCGCACCGGCCGGAAAGAGAAGCCGTAAACAGGCATGGCAGATAACGGCCTGTCAATCAACAGAAAACACAAAAGGACCTACCCCAAAACGAGTAGGTCCTTTTTCATAACTTACTATAACAAAACGCTTTAGGCGCGAGCGGTTCCTGTCATTCCTGATAGGCGCCGGGCCACCAGTCGCCGTTGCCTCTCCCCACACCTCGCTGGTCTTTGTCGAAGTCGCTTCCTGACCAGGATACGAATGCAGAACTGGCCGTAGTTACACGGGAGTTGACATCCGTCTTATTCGTTTGAGAGGGGGCGGCGCTGTTGAAGGTGCCGTCCCATTTCCAGTAGTAGGAAGAACTGCCGGTATTGCTCCAGTCCAGGCCATCGATGTCAGTAGAAAGAACACCGTTGACATTGCCACCGTTGTCTGTGAAGGATGTGGCGCTATAAATATGGTTGTAACTCAAGTCCAAAGCAGCCCCGTCACTATGGATAGAGGCGGTGGTGGATGAACTGGAAGTAATAATATTGTTGGTGAAATAATTGGTCCATGAACCAGAGCAGGCCCAAACCAGAGCGGAATTGGCCGCATCCCCTATGATGGAGCAGTTGCTGATACTGGTGCAACTTTGTATCCCATCAAAATCAATCCAGCAAGCCTGTTCCCCAGTCTTGGAAGAGGTAATATAAGAGTCCCTGATTGAACTGCTATGCATGATGAAACTATTCGCCCCGGCGATATTAAACGCGCATCCAAACTTTGTCGCGATATAATTCGCGTCAAAAGAGCATTCATCAATAAAGATATCAGGATAATCAGCTGAGGTATTCTTAGCGAACAATGCGCCTCCCGTATTATCTGCATGGTTGGAAATGAAAGAGTCGCGGAATAATTTGAAGGTAGTCTGTCCCAGCACACATATTGCTCCACCCGTATTTGCAACATAATTACCAACAATATTGGACGAGCCCAAGTTGACATAGGAGAGATTGCCTGCGTAGATGGCGCCTCCATCCTGGCTTGCATGGTTAGGCTCGCCGGATTGGGTTCCACCTATGGTGCAGGCGCTGAATATCACACTAGAACAAGACGTTTGGCCGTTAATTGCCACGGCGCCACCATATTTGGCTGTATTTCCCTTAAAAACCACATTATTGATTTTGTTTTTAACGTCTTCGTCTTCGCTGGCTCCATCGCGGCTATCAATATACAATGCCCCTCCATTGCTAGTTGCGCTGTTGCCAATGAACGTTTTAGACGAAGGAGTAAGAAGTTGAACGGTTGCCCCGCTTTCTACAGCGATAGCACCCCCGTTCGCGGCAGAGTTTCCGCTGAATGAGCCAGCATTAATGGTCAGATTCGCTGAGTCAAAGCAAGCGATAGCACCCCCGTTCGCGGCAGAGTTTCCGCTGAATGAGCCAGCATTAATGGTCAGATTCGCTTTCGGATCGCTGTCGTCCTCGCTTTCCACGGCAATAGCACCCCCCTTCGCGGCAGAGTTTCCACTGAATGAGCCAGCATTAATGGTCAGATTCGCTGAGCCGAAGCAATCGATAGCCCCGCCTAAACCGCTTTTACTTGAAGCCGAATTGTCCGTGAAAGAGCTACCGCCCTGAGATGTGACTTTTCCCGCTTTGAGCGAGAGGGCCCCGCCATCCCCACTTACGGTATTATTACTGAATACTGTATGATTCAGCATCAAGTCTCCCGTCGAATCGAAACGGAGGGCCCCGCCATGTACCGCATTGTTTTCACTGAACGTACAATCCTTAAAGGAAGAAGAACCATTCTTAATCCAGATTCCTCCCCCGACACCATTGTCGCCGCTGCCGGAGGTGTATCCTTTCGTAAAAGTAATCCCATCGAATGCGAGATCCATATTACCATCAAGGATAAGAATCCTATGATCACCGGTACCGTCGGCATCATCGTCGCCGGTAAAAATCGTAGGATTGCTCGCAATGTTCCGTTCCCCGGTGGAAGCGTTATAGCCGCCTTTTAAGGTGAAGCCGATTGTTGCGGTCTCATTGATGGAAATGCTCGGAGAACCGCCCCAGTTATACGTACCGGCCGCCAGATGGAAGATTGCGCCGTCGATATTGGCCAGTTTGGCGCCATCAATGTCTGAATCAGTCCCGGCAGGATGGAGTTTGGCCCAAAGTTGCGTTGCGCTCCAGGCATTCGCCCAGTTCATGCCACTCTTGGAACCGGCGCCGTCGACCGTTACATAGTAATCGCCTTCGGCAGACACGCTACCCATATCATAAACACTGCCGGCCGCCGTTGTGATACCCTTGTTCAGCCAATAAGTACCCGAAACGGCGCTCCCCTTGTACCACTCGAGCAACAAGCCTTTCGAGTGGGTGATGCCGGGGGCCACGGCCACATAATAGGTGCCGCCCGAACTCTCCGGGAACGTTGCCGTGATGCTGGTACCGCCGTTTGAAAGGCTCCCGGCCACCGGGGTTTCTCCCGAACAGTCAACCGCCAGTGTCCCGGACAGATCTCCGCTGTCTCCGACACTTGAGACGACCACCTTGGCGATACCGGCCGGAAGGGTGAAACCGATGAAGGCATTCACATTCTTGAAGGCCATCGTTTCGGCCTCAACCTTTGCCACTGCGATATTCGCGTTACCGAAGACGCCATCTTGCGTGGCCGGAATCGTCACGTTGACCGTAGCGCCGCTCACAGAGGAATACAAGTCTTTGGGATAAACGGCATAAAGCGCCGTCTCCCCGCTGGGAACCAGTCCTTTGAAACTGCCGGAGGAACTGCCACCTTCACCCATAAGAGAGAAATCGGAAGCAGAGCCGTCACTGCAATAGACCTTGATTTGGTCTTCGGTTTTCCACTTGACGGTTGTTCCATCCAGGGTCGTTTTTGTGTCATCGCTGACAGCACTTAACGTCAAGTGGGAATATCCCGCAGGAACATCTTCTTCTACGTTCCCGGCCGGGATGATTTCTTTCGGGGTGGTTTCATTCGGATTGTTTTCCTCTTTCTGGCAAGAGAAAAGCGTAAAGGCGCAGAGGATGCAGCCAAAAACAATCGTATTCTTTTTCATAGCTATACTCTCCATAAATTTAAGAAATATCGTCATAAAGGAACGGGTCTACGACGTCGACCTCGTCCAATGTGCCTGCAGCACTGTGGCAGATTACAGGATCCTGATCCCATTGAAGTGATCTCACAGCAGGACTTTCATACTTTTCCTGCCGGGTTGTTAGAAGAAACTTTTCCATAATTTTTGGTTTTATTGTTGTTTGATTTCCATTCTATTTTTAACATTTTCCCAACGGTAATAAGGACCGGAGTAGGATGTCAGTTCGGGAATCAGGGTTTCCTGCTCATTGGCAAGAAACTTGACCAGGATCTCTCCCTTACGGTTCTTATAAAAGACCATTTGAAGGTTGGACGCAAATGTGCACAGCTTGGCACCGGTCCAATTGCCATACGCTTCCTCGGCCGTAAGCCTTGGATAGCCGAAGCCTTCCAAACCAAAGTATGAACAAAGGCACATAAAAGGCAGGTCATGCCCGAAGATGAGGTCTGCCGCAACCGGAGCGCCGGCAATGGCCTCATCGGCTTTCTTGCACATCTCGCTGGCCAAAGGAGCGACTTCTTTCAAAGCCTCGTCCCCATAAGGCACCGAGTTGCAGTAAGAAAGGTAACTCTGGAGTGTGTGGCGGGCATAGGTGGTAGCAACCACTTCCCAGGGGAGAAAACGATAGCGATTTTCCTCAATATCATAGGCCTCGGCAAAGCGGGCCAGGTTGAAAATGGCGGAAATAAAATGCTTTGATTTTCCTGTCAGTTGCCTTCCCTTGTCCGGATTCGTGAAGAATCTGCCATAAACGGCCGCTGTATCGACAGGAATGTTCGTCAAAGCGCTATGCGCATCATCTTTAGCCTGTTTCTTGATAGATTTGGGGCTGTTGAGGGTGATTATGCGCTGGTACTTTACGCCGCAATCCCAGGTAATGACAAGGTCGCTCTTGCAGGCCCTCAACGAGGAGGTAAACGCCGCCATGCTCACCAGACAGCGAGGCACATCCGAGGATATTGCGTGAACTTCCCCTTTCTTGAAGACGGCGGGAAAACGCTGAACCATCCTTCTGGCAATCCGTTCATGCTCGCGCGCCCCCCTGCTGGTCAGGCGTCCATCCATTCCGTCATGCAATTGGATCATCTGCGTCGCGCAGGCAAGAAGCGAATCGCCCGACGAGGTAAGAATTCCCTCTTCCTTTGCGGCCTGAAGGCAATCCTGCAGCAGCACATAAGGCTGGTCCGATGAATGCGAACGGGACCCGTGTCTGCCATAAAGGCTGATGTAGAACGGTTTGAAACCGGACGGCGCCGGCGTATCCTTGATAGGCAGGAACTCATAAGAGTGGATAACCCCTGCCGCCCTCCTGGGATTTTCCCGGAGATAAGCCTCCATTTGAGGCGACAGCTGGGCGTATAAGCTCTGAACCGTCCCTATCAAAAGCAAAATGAGGAGGAATCGTTTCATTTCAGTGTAAAAGTTTTGTTTCATTTTCAATAGAGTCATAGCGACTGGCCAGTTGACCGGGAGACAGCTCTTTCTCATGGAACAAGCCGCCTTCCGTTCTCACACGCGCATGGATGCATTCATAGGACGCCGGGACATCCACCTGCCGGAAAACAATATCCTCAAACGGTGCCGCTGCCTTTGCCCACAGATGGGAAACATGGGGAGCCGTCCCGCTGATCCGCTCAAAGCATATATTCTTGATGACCGCATCCTTGGAGCGCATGTGATGGATGCGCAACAACTGATTGGCCTCAACCGTGATGTCTTGGAAAAGGATGTTGTCTATATCGGCACCACGGCTCTTTTTGTCGTATGCGCTTACAATATTGAACGCCGTATTGGAATCCGTAATCCTGATGTTTGAAAGTACCGCGTCGTGGATATGGCCCTCTCCCACGCCAACCCGGATCGCGTTGCAACTGGATGACAACTCGCAATCGGAAACGGACACCCGCGCGCAGTCTTGGGGATTCTCCATAAGATGGGCCGAGGAAGCCCTGAGGGTGATGCAGTCATCGGAAGTGTCAACCCTGCAGCCCGTTATCGTCACGTCCTGGCAGCGGTCGATATCAATTCCGTCTCCGTTGAACGTATGGTAATCCTTCCTACGGGTATGGACATAGCATCCCTCGATGCAGACCTTCTTGCAATTCAGGATAAAGCAACTCCAATAAGGAGAATCGGCAAGCTCGATATCTTTGAGGGCGATATCCTCACAGTCCACCATCCATACCATCTGGGATGGCCGGACCGGAATCTGGGATTTGTGCGGGTAGCGTATACCCAGGGAATCCAGCAAGAAAGCATCGGAATTGCCGTCTATCCTTCCGGGACCGCTGAGCGTTACATTCCGAACCCCCACGCCAAGAATGAGATGACCGCCGCTGATATTGTCGCCGAAGCCCATTTCCGACTCATTCTGCGGGCAACAATCGGCACTACAGTAATCTTTGATGTCCGGACTCCCTTTGATGACAGCTCCTTCCTCCAGATGCAGTTCGGTATTATCCCTTAACCAGATGGAACCGGACAAATAGGTTCCGGCAGGCACGACAACCACCCCTCCGCCTCGTTGTGCGGTCCGGTCAAGCGCTGTCTGTATGGCCTCCGTATCCAATGTAATGCCATCTCCCTGGGCGCCAAAGTCCTTTACCGACACTTTACCGGTGCATGACAGCGTTGCAAAGGCAAGCAATATGTATAATCCTTTATTCATTGTTTGTTCACGATTCTTCTAATACAACAATTGTGTTTCATTTTCTATGGCGTCACCCAGGCGCCTCAACTCATCCTGGGACAGATTTTTCTTCATCATCTGACCGCCATCGACCAACACCGTTGCATTCACGCATTCAAACTCTGCCGGCACGAATACCTTATGAAGAAGAATATTGCTGAACGGGGCGGCCTTTTTGGCCCATATATGCGAACAGTCAGGAGCCGTGCCTTCTACGCTGTCAAAGGCAATATCATAGATCTGCGCGTTCTTCGAATACATATGATGGATTCTCAGGAACTCTTTTGCCTGCAGTTGGACATTACGGAACTGAATCCGCGCGATATCTGTTCCCCGGGAGCCCTTTACATAAGCTGCGACGATATTGAATGCCACATTGGAGTTGGAGATGGCAATATCAGAAAAGACAGCGTCGTGGATGAATCCCTCGCCGACGCCCACCCTTACGGCATTGCAGTCGGACGACAGGGAACAAGCGGAAACCACAATATCCGAGCAATCCATCGGTTTCGCCAGAAGGTGGGCGGAGGAAGCCCTGAGCGTCAGGCAATCATCAGCCGTGTCTATCCTACAGTTTTTGATGGTTACATTCCGGCTGCGATCGATGTCGATTCCGTCCCCGTTGAACGTGTGGTACGCCTTTCTTTGCGTGTGGACATTGCATCCGGAAATGGACACGTTTTCACAGTTCAGAATGAAGCAGCTCCAATAAGGGGAATCGGCCAGTTCGATATCCTTGATCGCAATGTCCCGACTGTCTACGAACCATACCATTTGCGAGGGGCGGCAGGGGACCTGAGACTTTTCTTTATAGGGTTTTCCGTTCGCATCCAACAGAAACGCATCTGAATTCCCGTCAATCTTCCCGGGGCCGCTCAAGGTCACGTTCCGGACCCCTACGCCCAGGAGCAGATGGCCGCCGCTGACATAATCGCCCCAGCCTATTTCGGCCTCGTTCTGCGGACAGCAATCTGCGGCGCAGTAATCCTTGATGTCGGGGCTTCCCTTGATGACGGCCCCCTCCGAGAGGTGAAGTTCGACATTGTCCTTCAGCCAGATGGAGCCGCAAAGGTAGGTTCCTTCGGGCAGAATGACCATCCCGCCCCCTATATCGGAGGCGTGATCAATGGCGGATTGAACGGCCTCCGTGTCGTGCGCGGTTCCGTCACCTTTTGCCCCGAAATCTTTCACCGATAATTTCGGCAGGATAACGGGGTCGTCAACGGGTGTTTTATGGATGGGAACGATGCTTGTACTCCCGGGATTTCCACAGGAGCATACAAGCATGGCAGCCATCAGCGCAACGGCCCGCTTCCCATCAGTCAATCCAACCTTCATTCTGAGTCAGCGACGTATTAAGTTGTCTTTCTGTAGCCGGTACAGGCCACTTGGTGTAATAATCTCCGTTCCGGGTCCAGGTGACACTGGCCTCTCCCCAGCACTGCTTCAGGCCGGCTCCGTCATAGAGCTTGGAATCGTACCAGGTACCCCAGCGAAGTTCGTCGAAGTAAAGGGTTCCTTCACACGCAAGTTCCCATCTCTTTTCACGCCGGATGCGTTCCCTGAGATTATCCTGCCCTGAGACCCTCGTGTATGAATTGCTGTTCAGCAAAGCCACTCCGGCACGCTGGCGCACCATGTTGACAAAGGGAATCGCGTCATTGGTTTTCCCCTGTTCGTTAAGGGCTTCTGCCAGGGACAGCAGCACATCGGCATAACGGATGATAGGAACATCAATGGGCGAATACTCACGGTACAGATGTTCCGTTCCTTCAAACACGAACTTCCTCACCAGATAGAAGAAAGACTTGGAGGTGTCTGTACGGAGATCGAAGGGCCGTTCCGTATCATTCTGCACGAAAGGCCATCGCAAGGTGTACATATATTCCACATTGTTGGGAGCCCCCAGATACTCCGAATAAGGGGTGATGTACGTTTGCATCAGTCTGGGGTCACGGTCCTCGTAAACAGCCTTGATGCGGGCTTCGTTGCCCTGGTCCAGGTACTTTGAAAAGTCGGAACCATAATCGGCCATTTTGTTTTTCAGCTCTTTATAGTTTGCTGTCCCGAAATTGCCGTTCCCGGACTCCAATCCATCCCGAAGGAAATAGACCGAACGTTTGACGGGAGTCATGCTGGAATAACCCGGAATGTAGTCGTTCCATTTGAAGGGCTTGCCCTCCTTGGTCTCATAGGTATCAATGAAATCGGCATCGCCGTAGAAGTCGTTCCAACCACTGCCACAGGAAACCCGGGAGCCATACTTGAAACTCATCTGGTTGCCGTATGAATTCTTCTCGAAACACTGTATGGAAAAGACCATTTCCTCGCATTGTTCGTTATTCTCCTTGAACAACTGCTTATACTCACCCTGAAAAAGGCTGAATCCCAGCGGGCCCACCCTCCTGAAATCGTTTTCGGCCAATTCGTACTCCTTCATCCACAGGTACGTCTTCCCGCGCAGGGCATAGGCCGCACCTTTGGTCGCGCGTCCGTAATTGGCGTCACCCGCGGCGTACTTTCCGGGAAGATTGGGTTCGTTGATGGCGGCTGTAAGGTCGGCGATAACGGCAGCCCATATCTCCGCCTCGCTGCTGCGGGGCTTGGTGAATTCGTTCACGGGAGTGCTGTGCAGATAAAGGGGCACGCCGCGATAATAGCAGTTCAATCTATAATAGAAATAGGCGCGGAGGAACCTGGCCTCAGCCTTATACTGTGCCTTCAGTTCAGGCTTCATGTCGGGAACGCTCTCAATGTTGTCGATGACATCGTTGGCCCGGAGGACCCCCTCATAGAGCTGTTTCCAGGCACGGCTGAACAGCGCATCGCTCGACGAGGCGTTCCCGTTCAGCAAAGAGTGGGTGCTGGACCAGTTGTTCCTGGGGCTCACCGTAGGATCGAGGGCCGACAGGGTGTGGGCGTCCAGACCCAGGTAATTGCCCTGGCTGATAGAATTTTGATAATCCTCTCCGGAACTCTGGATCAGCGCATTGTAGACACCGTTCACCGCCAGAGAGGCAAGGCTGGCCGACGTCCAGATGTCGTTTGCATTGACAGCATTGTACGGCTTGGTATCCAACAATTCTTTCCTGCAGGCGGTGAGACCCAGCAGGAGTATGGTTCCGATGGCAAAATATTTTACTGTTTTCATATTGTCAGAATGTTAGGTTCACTCCCAGGGAAATCTGGCGCATGGTCACATATCCGAGATCGGCGCCCATCTCCGGGTCCTGCCCCGGATAGGAGGTGATACTGAACAGATTCTCTCCGGAGACATAAACTCTGAGCCCTTTCATGAAAATCTTGTTGGCAATATGCTCCGGAAGCGAATAGCCGATAGTTAGGTTTTTCATTTTCAGATAATCACCCTTATAAAGGTGCAGGACACTTGTGGCTCCCTGCTGGTTATCCTTTTCATTGGCGGTCAGACGGGCCGTTTTGCTGGTGGTGTTGGTCCTGGGATCGTTAGGATGGTCGGGATCATAGAAATAGTGATCTTTGGCGATCGAGGAGAGGATGTTGTAGCCGATGCGCGTTCCGGTACTGGTGGCTCCGGTGCTGTTCCAGTAGAGCCAGAAGCCGGCGGCGCCCGCAAAACTCATTTGAATGTCTATCCCTTTCCAAGAGAAACTGGCCTGGAAACCATAATTGAACATAGGCGTGGAAGACTTACCGGTAAAGACATTGTCGTAGGTGTTTCCGTATATTCCGTCACCGTCTATGTCGGCATAGATATAGTCACCGTACCAGATCTTGTCCTTGCCTACTCCCTCCTGGGGTCGGAAATTGTATCCCTCAGCGATCATGGCCTTCAGCCACAACATATCCAGTTCAGTCCTGATCATACCGTCCCGGGGGCCGCCGCCAACGATAACCCGGCCTTTATCGTCAAAGTAGGAGGCGTTTCCCTGATAGGGGGTAAGCATATAATACTCGTTGATGGTATGTCCCTCCAGAATACGAGTAGAGCCGCCGGTGGACACATCTCCCAGATTGGACACATAGGTACGTATCCCGCTGGGGGCTTCCTGCCAATACTCGTTGAGCTTCCCTTTGTACTTGGTAACCCGGTTGTAGTTGTAGGAGAAATTGCCGCTCACGCTATAGCTGAAATCTTTGACGTGGCTTCTCCAGCCCAGCGTCAGTTCCACGCCGCGGTTGGTGACCTCGGCAATGTTTTCACGCGGAGCCGTCGCCTCACCGGCCGTCAGATAAATCGTAGGCCGGTACAGGATGCCGTCCGTGAGTTTGTTATAGAAGTCTATCTCGGCGGTCAGCCGGTTGTCCAATACGCCCAGATCGATGCCGATGTCGGTCGATGTGGTTGTCTCCCACCGCAGGTCGTTGTTGGCATAGGTACCCACGGCAAGGCCGTTGTAAAGAACATTGTTAAAACTGTAGTTACGCGCGGCATAGGTAGACTGGTACTCGTAATTACCGATGCTGTTGTTGCCCAGCCGTCCCCAGGAAGCCCTGATCTTGAGCAGATCGAAACCGCTGTTTTTCATAAAGCGTTCCTGGTCGATGCGCCATCCGGCCGAGAAGGATGGGAACACGCCCCAGCGTCTCGTGGAGGCAAACCTCGAGGAGCCGTCACAACGAAGGTTCGCTTCAAAGAGATACCGGCCGAATAGGACGTAATTCAACCTGCCGAAGAACGATCTGGATGAATAGTCCGAAGCAGACCCGCCGACATTCAGCGGCTCCACCGCGGTATCGGCCACCCAGATGCTTGGAGCGACAAGGCCCTTCTTCGTCCCATTGTGATTGTATTCATAACTGTAATACTCCTCGTATCCGAGCAGAGCGCTGAGCTCGTGATGGCCGCCGAAGGTATGATTCCAATGAAGCGTTGTCTGTATGGTATAGTCCCAGTCTCCGTTGGCCCTGAACCAGGTTTCCATCGTCTCCGTCGGCGGTGGAGTCGTCATCTGAACGCCTGTGGCAAAATTCATCTTCACCGGCTGGGGAACCACCGGCTTGGACTGATAGTCGTACCAGTATCGCCCGTAATTCACAAGCGTCTTGAATGAGAAATCTTTCAGGAAATCGATCTTCGCATATCCCGAGACCTTGATTCTTGAATTCGTCCGTATGGCATCTTCTTCATTGACCGTATACAGCGGGTTACTGGCCGTCGCGCTCTCCTCATTGGCCGCGGGAAATCCATAATAACCGCCATAATAAGGATAAACGCCGGGTGTTGATTTTCCGATATAATCTACGGCCGTGGAAAAATCTCCGGACTGTTTGCTGAGCACGGAGCCATAGGTTTGCATCCCTACGGTAAGCCATTGGGTAGGTTGGACGTCGATATTGGCTCTGACCTGGTATTTCCTTGCAGCCGTATTGGAGATAAGGCCCGGGTTGTACATGTAATTGGCAGAAATCAGATAACTGGCTTTGCCACCCTTCCCTGACACGGAAATGTTATGCTCGTGAGAAGCCACATTCCTATACATGCAGTCTTGCCAATCGGTATTGGGGTAGGCCACATAGTTGGGATAACCGGATTCCGCAATACCGTCGGGATTGTTCTTGGCATTGCGCCAGGTCTGGATGGTTGAGGGAAGGAAATTCTCCGCCTGGCCGATGTTGGAGAGCGACTCATTCATGAGTTCCATATAATCGGCATAATCTGTCAGATACGACAGTTTGTGCATGGGGCTGTTAAAGGAGACGTTTCCGGAATAAGTTACGTTGACACGGCCCTCAGACCCTTGCTTCGTAGTAATCAGAACCACACCGTTGGCGCCCCTGTTTCCGTAGATGGCGCAGGAGGCGGCATCCTTGAGAATCGTTATGGTGGCAATGTCGTGAGCGTTGACATAACTCATGCTGCTCTCCACACCGTCCACAATATAAAGCGGCGAAGATGAGTTTAGCGTTCCTGTTCCACGTATCCTGATGGTGTTGGACTCGTTGCCCGGATCAGACGAGGTGGTGCGTACGGACAGACCGGCGCTCGTGCCGGCCAGCGCCGAGGCGATGGAAGTGACCGGGCGGGATTCGGCCAAATCTTCAAAATTCACTGTGGATACGGCCCCCGTGAGGTTTACTTTCTTCTGTGTGCCATATCCCACGACCACAATTTCATCAAGGAATTGGGTGGAGGCACGCATAAGAATGTTCAGAGAGGCCATTCCGGCTGCGGCCACCAGCGCGTAATCGTCATATCCCAGCGCGCTGATCAGAATATCCGCTCCGGAAGGAACGCTGAGGGAGAAATTACCGTCAAGGTCGGTGACGGTTCCGTTGGTGGTTCCTTTCATCATCACCGAAGCGCCGATGACCCCCTCACCGGTTTCTGCGTCTTTGACGACACCGCTAAGCTGTACGTTTTGCGCCGACGCGACTATCGAAATCACAAAAAAGATGACAGCCGATAAATGTTTTAGTATATCCCTTCTCATTTTATGCTAGTTTTGATAAGCACCGGGCCACCAGTTGTCGCCACGATTGGCGTTGCGCTGGTCTTTGTATATGTCTTCTCCGCACCAAGTAACGAACTTGGGGCAAAGCGTAACAAGACGTTCATAGGCCGCAGCCCGCGTAATCAAGGAAGGCGTGGAGCCGCCTATCTGACCATTCCACTGCCAACATCCGGACTCGGCGCTCCAAGCGAGTCCTCCGATCCCGGAGACCAATACGCCGCTCACGTTGCCGCCATTATCGGTGCTGGTACCTATTTTGACAAGTTTGTTGTAATGCGTATAACTTAAATCGATAAGTTCGCTGCCGGCTTCTCCGCCGATGGATGACACTTCTTCAGACTGAGGAACGATGATATTGTTGGTGAAATAATGAGTCGCAGAACCCATGACGCCGACCAGGGCGGTATTGTCGGTCAGCGCGCCGCCATCCGCGCCATTCCGCGTGTCACCGATAATGGAACAGTTGCTGATGCTGGAACAGGTCTGTATGGCGTCGATGGCTATCCAGGATGGACTCAATCCTGTTTTATAGGACGATTGGCCGGTCGTCGTATAGGAGCCCCTCACGGAACAGTTGTTCATACAGAAAAGGTCGAGACCATTGATGTTGATGGTACAGCCATACCGGTTTGAAATAGAATTGGCATCGAAAGAACATTCGTCAATGAAAAGATAGGCATACTTGTCACTGGAACCTTCCGAATAAATGGCGCCTCCGGTGCCGGAGTAATTGCCGGTGAAGGAGGACCGGAATGCCTGAACCCCCTTCCAGCCGTGCATACAGACGGCCCCGCCCATATTGTTGGCATGGTTATTCTTGAGTATGATCCGGGTAAGATCGATGAATGATTCATCTTCCACATAGAAGGCGCCACCGTCCTTGGTCGCGGAGTTTCCTTCTACCGTACAATCTTTGAAGTACATGCTTGTGGCTTTACCACCCTTGCCATACACGGCCACCGCGCCGCCGTATTGCGCCTGGTTATCCTTGAATATCGCGTTGCGGACATTGTTTCCGAGCGATTCCCTGAAACTCTCCACTTCCAAGGCCCCTCCATATAAAGCGGCGGAGTTACCCTGGAAAGTGACAGGTTTTTCATTGCCTATTTCCAGTCTTCCTTTCTCGCCCACACTGATGGCGCCTGCGTTCCCGGAAGCAACATTCTCTTTGAAACTGCCTCCTTCGATAGAAACGTGATGATCAGAAACGCGCATTCCGGCACCATATTTCGCTTTGTTGCCGGTCAGCACGCAGTCTTTCATAGAGGCACTGGTTTTCATAAAAATGGCGCCGCCGTCACGGGTGTTATCGTTCCCATTGGCTGTAAAAGTGGTATTCTCAATCAACACTTCGGAACCGCTGCTGTAGAAATCGACGGCTCCGCCCTTCCAGGCGACATTGCCCGAGAAGGTACATCCGCTGATGGCGATGACGGCGTTGGAGTCACAGTCGATGGCGCCGCCAAAACCGGTACCGCTGGTTCGATTGATGTCATCACACAAGGCCTCATTCTCGTTGAAAACGCAGTCTACGAATTTCACAGACCCTCCGGACATCGCAATCGCTCCACCGTTCGTTGCCTTGTTACCGGAAAATGAGCAGTCCGTGAACTCCCAGGTTCCAGAGGAAATCTTGATGGCTCCGCCGTCTTCTCCACCTTCCAGCGCGACCGTAACCCGACCGCCGACAAAATTGACGCCTTGGATCTCGACATCGACCTCTCCATTTATCTCAAGGATCCTGTGCGCATTGTTTCCGGAGAAAACAGTCTCATTCTTTATGCCTATGATGCTGAAGCGGACATCTTCTTCGTAAGACAAGGTGGCATTCGTCCCCCAGTCATAGGTGCCGGCCCCGAGATTGAAGACGGAACCGTTGAGTTTGGTCGCGGTTATACCGTTCAATGATAGGAAGCTCCACATCTTGGCGGCGCTCATTGCGTTTTCCCAACTGCTTCCGTCCTTTTTACCCGCACCTTCAACGGTTACACAGTAGGATTTGGAAGGAATGACCTCCTTGAGTTCATATCGATATACGGTATTGGGGGCCAGATTGTCAATGTCGCATTCATATTCTCCGGACTCGGTGTAGATTCCCTCTCCCGAATAGGTTTTTATCTTCAACCCTTGCGCGTGCGCTCCGGGAACGACCGTCAGATAATACGTCCCGGCCCCAAGCGTGGTCGTTGAGACCGTGGAAGCCGGAGAATTAACGGCACTGACAACGGGAACGGCGCCGGAACAGTCGACAACCATGGTGCCGACCAGCGCGCTGCCGTCGGCGCTGGTGACTTCCATCTTGGTCGTTTCCGTGCCCGCCTTGAGCTGGATACCCAGGACGGCATTCATGTTTTTGAAGGAAATTCTGTTGTCTGATCCGACCTTACCGACAGAGAGTGTCTCAGGAGAAGTGCTGGTGGGTTGTGAATGGGCGATGCTGATCTGCGTTGTATTGCCCTCCGCGGAATCCATCGCGGAAGTAGGAAATACGGCAAACAGGGCGGTTCTTTCGCCGGGATTTGTCGCCACAAAACTGCCTGTGGCGGTTCCTCCGCCTGCCACCAACGTAGGCGTCATGGTACTGCCATCATTCAATACAAGTTGAATTTGATCGCCGGGAAGCCAGAACGATTGCAGACTGGAGCCCGACACGAGGTCTTCTAGGGTCGCCGTGAAAACAACCTTTCCTCCGGAGGTTTCTCCACCCCCTTGATCGGCTTCTTTCTTACAGGCCAGGAAGGCTGCAAGAAACGAAAAAACAAGTAATAGATGAATTCTTTTCATGGCCGTATTGTTAGGTTAAATGTCACAATTTGACGGTTGCGGTAATCGCCAGATGGTCCGACGGGTACCACTGTACATCATCAATAGGGTAGGTCACGATGATGCGGCGAAAATCCGAGGCGGAGCAGCCTTTTGTCAAAATATGGTCTATCCTGCGCTCCGGATGCCCCCCGGAATAAGTTTCCCAAGGATAATAATACTTGTCCGAACTCCCACTCATGGTCCCCCATCTGGCATTGATATTGCCGTCTCTCCAATAACTAATCAGGGTATTGTATACATCCGGTTCGTGTGAGCGCGAACTGTTCATATCACCAAATATGATGGCAGGTGCGTCCCCGGCCTTTTCCGCCGCGAAACGGTTGACGACTTTTGCCATGTTCAGGGCTCCGCCATGATCCGGGTGGGGAAGATGGGTCGGGAAAGCCCAGAAGATCTTTCCGCTGGCAATGTGCTTGAATCTTACCCAGAGGCAGGTGCGCTCCGGGTTCCCACATTTTTGATATGCGTCAGCAGGATTCGTGTACCAAGTGTCTTCTTCTTTTGAAAGCCACACATATCCGCATTCTTCCATCTCCAACGTCGCGCTGTTATAAGCAAAACCATCGGCATAGTTGTATTTGAGATTCTTCCCTTCTGCGTCCGGCCGGTTGGGCCATTGGAGACTCCATTGGTAGTTCTTGATGGAAGCGCACATGGCCTGCAGGGAATACTTGCCTCCGGGGATATGGGTTTCATCCACTTCATTAAAACCGATGAGGTCTGCCTTGGCAGAAGCAATCGTCCCGGCCAAGGCTTTTCGGACGATCGGGTTATCCATAGACATTTCCGTTATCCGGTTCGCCGGCTTGAGTACGTTGAACGTGGCCACGACAATGGAAACCTCTCCTTCCGGATTTTGTCCATCCTCCGGGCCGACCCCTTTTCCACAGGCACTCACGAGCACTATCGCGATGAATGTGAAGCAAAAAAGTTTTTTCATATGAATATCGTCGATAAAAGGATTTTCTCGGGTCAAAGCTATAAAAAAAATCCAGAGCCTCTTATACTCTGGAAAAAATCGGGAACAATCCCGTGTTTTCGGGATAGATAAACCCCTGGTTTTCAAACAACCGAATAAATATTGCAAAAAAAATCGGGAAACGATAAATCCGTTAAATTTCGGAAATTTTCCTTCTGAAGTCCTCCTCAGACACGGCAAGACGTGTCTTGAGTATCGACCTCAGATTCTGTACGGTCTTAACGGAACAATGCAACATACCGGCAATTTCCTCACTATCCTCAATGCCCAGTTTCATCAGCGCCAGAATACGAAGTTCATTGCTGAGAATCTCCGTGCGCTTGGGAACAATCTTCTGCTCCGGCTTCAGGCAAGCATTTACTATTTCTATATAATTGGGGAAAATGTCAACAAATGCGCTGTCGAAGTTATGGAACAATTCCCTCCTTTCCTCTGAAGCCGTCTCCCCGGATGGACTGGTGAGTTCCAAGACCTGCTCGATATGTCCCTTTCTGATGTTGGAATGAATCTTTGTACGGAACAGATCCAGGCGCTTGATGTAGGATGAGTATAACTGGAAAGCTACACCGATATAGTTTTTGGAAATTCTATCGGATAGTTCCAACTCGTTTTTCAGGGAGATGATCCTCAGGCGCGAACGATTGATAATCCACAACGCAAAAAACACGGCAACCAGGAGGATAGAAACCAGCACTACGGTAAATCTAAGTTCCCCGTTTGCTTTCTGAATCAACTGAGTACTCCTGTCATTAATTTTTATGGTCTGCTCCACGCCATCTACTACACGCTTTTTTGAACCCAACTTCTGAAGGGAGGAAAAGTAGTAATCCGATATCTTTTTTGCCGCTTCTACTTCATTGATACTGTTCAACAACGATTCCACCCTCAGAAGAGATGCAATATCCTGATTGCTGTTCTCTACTTCGATGATGGCGGATTGCAAGAGGTCGTCTACCGCCTCGCCGGTAAGTTTCTGCTCATAAATATATACAAGAGCAAAACGATCATAGAGGCATGTCGCATAGGCAGCCGAATGTTTGTCTTCAATGATTGACATACGCAAATCATTATATCTCCTCGCCTCGGAAATATGCCCTATTCTTGCCTCTTTCCTTTCAATGCTGCGAAGATAATGCAGACTCATCGTATCCGCCACCATCATAAGGGAATCCCTGTAGATATTGAATTGCTTGCGATACTTCTTCTTGAAAGAAGCTGGAATGTTATAATCCGAATACAGGTTTCTATATAGCAGGGCAACGGCATGATAATAACGGACCCGCAGTTCTCCCGCAAGCTTCTCTATGGGGACGGACGAAAGGGTTTCTTGTGCTTCAATATAATAGCCGTATTCTGACAGTAAAGTAGCCTGGGCAATCTGTGCATGGAGTTTCAGAGAATCTCTACCGTACTCCTGTGCATAGATGATTGCTTTTTCCATATATACCAGAGCAGAGTCAGCCACGCTGTTGGAGAATGCCATCGAAATATCATAATACAGTTTTATCCCGTCATCGACTGTTTCTCCGGGAATATTTTTTTTCAACATCTCAATTTCTTTCTCTTTCTTCGCCGCATAGACATCTGTACTGTCCAGCTTGACCAGTAACTCCTCAACCAGTCCCCTGGTCCTGTCCGTATGGGGCAATTCCATCTTACGGCAGGATAAGATCAGCAACGCCGATACAAATATGAGAACAACCTTCTGCATTTTTCTAAAGACAGGCAAATATAAGTTTTTTCTGAGAAAACAGAAAATCAATGGCCTAAGCGGCAACCAGCCCGAGGCCTGCGAGCAAAGAAAAGAAGAAAGTACTGAGAACCAAAAGCGGAAGCATCGGATCGAGGGCCCGTTCCGTTCGTGTCCAGACGCCTTTCAGATGGAGGACATACAGCGGCAAGGTAAGCAGGAATAACCACCGCGGCCAAGGAAAAGACGACATTCCCATAAAAATAATCATACAAGCCCAACCAATGGCGACCAGTACCGTCTGATAGATGCGGGCGCGGTGTTCGCCCAACTTGATGGCCACGGTCACGCGCGTGGCGGCATCGGAGCGCATATCCCGGATATTGTTGACATTGAGCACGCCCACGCTGAAAAAACCGATGGCGGAGGCCGGAAGCAAGAGCAAGGCCGGCAGGGTATGCGCGCAAACGAAATAGCCGCCGGCCACGGACACCAGGCCGAAGAAAATGAAAACGAAAACATCCCCCAGGCCGCGATAGCCGTAGGGATTCTTGCCAAGCGTGTAGTGCATCGCAGCCCAAATGGCAGCAGCACCCAACAGCAACAATAGGATAGGCATCCACGCAAAGATTTCACCGAAACTGCAATAGACCATGGCCAGGCCGCTCAGGCAACAGGCCGCCGCCACAGATGCAATCAGGCGTTTCATCTCCGGAATGGTGAGCCCGCCATCCTGCAAAGAATAATGCACCCCCTGCCGGTCCTCCCGGTCGGTGCCGCTAAGCGTATCGCCCAGCTCGTTGGAGAGGTTGGAAAGAATTTGCAGCAGCACGGTGGTCAGCAGCAGAAAGACAACTGTTGCTATAGGATGAACGGCTTGCACTGCAGAAAGATCGGAATCCCCCAAAAGAGACATCGATTTTTCAACGACAAGAACGGAAGAAAAAGCAATGCATACCCCCAAGACCACGCCGGAGAGCGAGAGGGGCAGCGTCCGCAGACGCATCGAACGAAGACAAGCAGATAGCGTCATAACTCTTTATATCCCACATACTGGCGGCAGATGCCGAGGGTGTAGGCTTTGTGACGGACATCCGCATAGCCGCACGAACGCATAATACCCATCCATTCCTCTTTGCCCGGAAACTTCAGCACCGATGCGGGCAGATAGCGGTAGGCCGCCTTATCACCGGAAATCCAGCCACCGATCAAAGGAAGAATATGGGTAAAATATAAATTGTAAAACGTACGCAGCACGGGTGTAGCGGGCACGGATAACTCCAAAATCACCAGCCGGCCGCCGGGCTTGAGTACGCGAAGAATTTCCCGCAAGGCCCGCTCACGATGCTCGAAATTGCGGATGCCGAAGGCGATGGTTACACAGTCGAAGGTCCCGTCGGCGAACGGCATCGCCTCGCTGTTGCCTTGCTGTGCGGAAATCGTCACGCCCTCCGCAAACCCCGCACGGGCCACTTTCCCGCGCATCACGGCCAGCATCCCCTCGGACAGATCCAAGCCGGTAATTGCGCAGTTCACGCCCCTCTTGTCACAAGCGCGGGCTATTTCCAGACTGAAATCCCCCGTCCCGCAGGCCACGTCCAGCACCGCATAAGGCGAATCGAGCACCCGATCGGCGGTCGATGGCAGAATCTCCTTGAGGGCCCGCTTGCGCCAGGTCCTGTCGATGCCCAATGACAACAAATGATTGAGCCGGTCATAGTCCCCGGCTATCGTATCGAACAGCGTCCGGATTTTTTCGGCCTGGGGACCTCCGCTCATCGCACGCTACTCGGACTTAGTTTTGAATTCCAACGTATTGGCATAATGAGGTTTTCCATCCATGCTGACCACGGCACGAACATAATACCGGGTGTTGGCATTCAACCCTGTAAGCGTGCAGTTGTAAGTGCCGTCTTCGTGAACATCCGCCATATCGACATATTTACGTTCCACATTCGGGAGATCATCAAAGTCGGTCGTCGTCCACTGAACGCCCACCTGTGCTTTCGTTCTTTCCTCCTGAGACAAAACAGCGCGTGCACTCACCGTCGCCCCAGTCACAGTGACGTCCGTCGTTTCAAGGGTCACACAGAAATCCTGCGTTTTGAAATGCAGCACATCCGACACGAGGGAAACACCCAGAACAGACAGGTGCGGCATAAAGTAATAATCCTTACCGGGCGAAAGATTCTCGACGACAATGCCGAATTTTCCATCTCCGATGTCATACGTTTTAACCGGAGTCACATCTCCCAGTTCATACATATCACGCCTTTCTACCGGCGTATCGCTCTGACAATAAAAGAACTTCAATTCCATCAACCCTGTTGCGGTGAAATTCTTGAACTTCACATCTGCCATCAATTTGGCGGAAACGGGGGTGATTTCCTCTGCAGGAGCCGTGTTGAGATACACATAGGACAACTCGCCGGTACCGCTATTGTCCTTTTTGCAAGAAAGGAATGCAAGCGGCAACACGGCCATCATCAAAAGGGGAAAAATGAATTTTCTCATTGTAAATCGTATTTTGGTTACTTTTGCAAATATACAAATATTATGCATTTGATATTTATTCATGATTTTATATTTTTGCAGAGATTTTAATTTTAAACTTTTCCAATGGAAATACTGGATATTCTAAAAGAAGTGGAGCACCCCGCCAAAGGCGACCGCAACATTGTAGAACTCGGGATGGTGGACCAGGCCCGGAGGGACGGGAACAAAATCGTGGTCGTACTGGCCTTCCCCAGGCACCGCGACCCGCTGGCCGAATACCTCGTCGGCAGCTGCAAGGCCGCCCTCATCCGTCACTTGGGCAAGGAGGTTGAGATTCTGGTGGAAACGATTGTCAAAGAGGAACCCAAGCCAAAGAAAGCGGGGCTGAATCTGGGCACCGAAGAGGTGGAAAAGATTCGCCATATCATAGGCGTCGCTTCCGGCAAGGGCGGTGTCGGCAAATCCACCATCGCCGTCAATCTGGCCGTGGCGCTCTCCCGCCTGGGCTACAAAGTCGGCCTGGCGGATGCGGACGTATACGGCCCTTCCGTTCCCAAAATGACGCAGACCGAAGGCGCCGCTCCCGAAGCGATGGTCGAGCAAAACGCGGAAGGAGAGGAAAAAGAAATCATCCTCCCCATCGAAAAATACGGGGTGAAATGGATGTCCATCGGTTACTTCGCATCCCCGGAACAGGCCCTGATCTGGCGCGGGCCGATGGCCTGCAACGCCCTCAAGCAAATGATTCTGCAGGTGCGGTGGGGCGAACTGGATTTCCTGCTCATCGATATGCCTCCCGGCACCGGCGACATCCACATCAGCCTGGTGCACGACATCCCGATGGACGGCGCCATTATCGTCAGCACGCCGCAGGACATCGCCCTCGCCGACGTGGAAAAGGGCGTCAATATGTTCCTCAACGAGAATGTGAACAAACCCGTGTTCGGGCTGGTCGAAAATATGGCCTGGTTCACCCCCGCCGAACTGCCCGACCATAAATACTACATTTTCGGAAAAGACGGCGGAAAGAAGATGGCCGAGAAATACGGGCTTCCCCTGCTGGGCCAGATTCCCCTCATCCAGAGTATACGCGAGGGGGCGGACCAGGGAGAGCCGGCTGCGTTGAGCGGCGAAGGAGCCGGTACCTATTACCTCGACCTCGCCCGCACACTGGCGGGACAAGTGGGCTGATTCCCTGTCAAACGCAAAAGGAAACGAAAATTTTTGTAACTTCGCACTCCGAAAAAATCAAAGTCATTATGTCCCTCTATCTCCCGAAAAATTACAAGAACCTGCTGGGTTCGGTAGAAAGCACGGAAAAGGCCATCAAAGCCGTCAAGGATATGTTCCAGACCAACCTGTCCGCCCAGCTCGCCCTGCTTCGCGTGACCGCTCCGATGATTGTGATGACCGGAACGGGCATCAACGACGACCTCAACTCCATCGAGCGTCCCGTCCGTTTCCCCATCAAGGACATGAACGAGCAGCAGGCTGAAGTTGTCCACTCGCTCGCCAAGTGGAAAAGGCTCAAACTCGGAGAAATGGGCATCCAGCCCGGCCGGGGTATCTACACCGATATGAACGCGCTCCGTCCCGACGAAGAATTGGACAACATCCATTCCATCTATGTGGACCAGTGGGACTGGGAGAGAGTCATCCGCAAGGAAGACCGCACGCTGGACTACCTCAAACGGACTGTCCGCCGCATCTACGAAGCCATCAAAGTGACGGAAAACAAACTTTATGTGGAATTTCCCCAGATTGCACCGATGCTGCCCGATGAGATATATTTCATCCATGCTGAGGAGCTCCTGCAACGCTATCCGGGCCTCAACGCCAAACAGCGCGAACTGGCCATTGTCAAGGAGCACAAGGCCGTGTTCATCATCGGCATCGGCGGACAACTTTCCGACGGCTCCATCCACGACGGCCGTGCCGCCGACTACGACGACTGGAGCACGCCCAACGGTGAGGGTCCTGCCGGATTTCAAGCCGGGAGCGAAGCGGAATACAAGGGCCTCAACGGAGACATCCTGCTCTGGAATCCTGTGCTGGAAAGCGCGTTCGAGGTATCCAGCATGGGCATCCGTGTGGATGAAGAGGCGATGCGCCGGCAGCTCAAACTCCGGGATCAGGAATGGAAGGCCGACCTGTACTTCCACAAACGGCTTCTCGCCGGCGAACTCCCCTACACCATCGGCGGCGGCGTGGGTCAGTCCCGCCTGTGCATGTTTCTGCTGCGCAAAGCCCACATCGGCGAGATCCAGTCCAGCATCTGGCCGGAAGAAATGCGTCGCACCTGCGCGCAAGCCGGTATCGAATTGGTGTAATGAACTCCCTCGGGACCCAGATTTCCATCGCTTCGACGGAGGATTTGGAGCGGGCCGCAAAAGAATTCTTGCAGGCCATCGGCTCCGAACGCCTCATTGCGCTCTACGGCTCAATGGGCGCAGGAAAGACCACGTTCACGGCCGCCCTGTGCAAGGTGCTGGGCGTGGAAGACCCCGTCTGTTCCCCCACCTTCACCCTCGTCAACGAATACCGCCTGCCGGGTGGAGAAATGATGTATCATTTTGATTTCTACCGCCTGAAAAACAGCGGAGAAGCCCTGGATATCGGTCTGTACGACTACCTGGACAGCGGCTGCCTCTGCCTGATGGAGTGGCCGGAAGTCATCGAAGACCTCCTGCCCGAAGAAACCCTCGCCGTCCATTTGGAAGTCTTGCCCGACGGAAGCCGAATGCTGAAGTAAGCGACAAGGTCGCTGACAGAGAGGGATTACTGATTAATCGTCCAGCCTTTGCTCGAGGACAACACGCCCCATCTACCGTGCTCGCCGTAATTGGAAGAATTGGAGCAAGTGAGCGTACCGTTGTTGGGGAGGTCCTCAAACAACGCATTGTCATTGCTGTCAGGCGGCGTGGCACGGAATCCGAAAATCCGGCTCAAGGAAGTGCAACCGTCAAATGCGTTGTCGCCAATCCAATAAAGATTGCCTTCAAATTTCAATTCCGTCATAGCCGAACAGCCGGCAAAGGCGCCGTCCGCCAGTTCTCCAAGGTTCGCCGAAAGATAAATTTTGCCCACCTTGGCATTGCCCGCGAAACAATTGGGCAGGATGCGTTTCCCGTACAGATTCGAAGCCAATTTAGCATTGGATAGCGTAACCGTAATCGCACGGCCCGCCCCGCTTACCGCGCTGGCGACAGCCGCCAGATCTGTCGCGTTCAAGCGGACAGGGTCGGTCGTTTCAACAACCAGTTCGTCAACATCTGAAAGGTCCAGGTCGGAAACAACATTGACCTGTCCCTGCCAGTCATCTCCCTTTTTGGCGTTGTAGCGAACACGCTTGGCATAGTTGCTGATGTCTATGGAAGGAAGATATTTGGTGCTGGCCGCGGCAATCGTAAGGTCGCCAGTCATCTCGTAGGTGCGGATGAGTTTCTGCGGCGCGCCATTGTCATAGAGGTCGAAAGTCACACCCCCATAATAGGTCCCTTGCGGAACCACAAAAGTGTAAACGCGGCTGCCCCAGTTGCTCACGCTCCAGATGCCGGTCAAGGAAACGGCGGCCGCCGCGCTGGGAGCGGTCATGCTGCCGCTGGACGGATTCACGGTGAAACCGGCACCCGAAAAAGCGGTGGCATCTGCATTCGCGTGAAGTTCCATCCGACCGAAATGCTGCTCGCCCGCGCTGCTGATCAGTTGGAGTTGGAGCACCCCGAAGAGGTGATGGAAGGTGAGGTCAGTATCGGTGCTGTAGGCATACATAGGGTTGGAATCCCCTACAAAGGAAGCGCCGTCCGTAGTCCCGTCGCTGACAAAACCATCCTGCGTAGCGGGGACCGTGAAGGTATAGACACTGCCGTCAAAGGCAGTCACCCATTCGGCCGGATAGAAAGCCGCATAACTGTCAGCCTTCTCGACGGTCACCGTAGCGCTCGTCTTGTCTCCGGAAAGAACCAGGTCGCAGGTCGTTCCGTTCACTTGTATCTGGTCGCCGTCGCACCACTTCACGGTAGTACCGTTCAAGACAGTCTTCGTATCTACGCCGAAGCAGAGCGTAACCATTTCTTTCTCTTGCTGTTCCCCTTGGGAGCCACCATTTTCATCCCGGTTGTCCTCCGGAGCAACGATGGCATCTTCTTCATTTATGTAAGGAGAAGCGACATTGGCTTCCTTGGAGCAGGCCGTCCCCAACAAGATGGCCGCTATAGCAAATAAACAATAGTTCTTTTTCATTGCGGTGATTTTAATTTACCAGGAGATCTCTTCATTTGAGGCCCAAACATCGATGGTCGATCCTCCGCTGACCGAGGATGCGGCAATACAAGTTCTCTCGACATATTCCAAGATGTCGTTCGAGGGAGTGACATAAGTCCGTTTTCTTCTCATATCCATAATCCGATGATATTTTTCAGTTTGCAAAATTATCAAAAAATAAAACACAAAAATATAACAGATGTGTCCAACTTGATAACTTTTGTGATTTTTTTAGTATCTTCGCGTGTATTCTCTTGATTGTCCCGATGAAAGTTAAGGCGATACTGGCTTTTTTACTGACGATGTTCCCCTTGTTTGCGGCCGCCGGGCCGCAAAAGGTGATTGGCGTCTCGCAGAGTTCGCTGGATGACGCCTGGAGAAGGGCGATGGTGCGCGAGATGCGCATCGAACTCTCCAATTATGACCATCTAGACTTGCTGGTGTACGACGCCGAAAACGCCCCCGAACGACAGATTGCCCAGGTCCGAGAACTTGCAGCGAAAGGGGTGGACATCCTCGTCGTTTCTCCCATCGAAGCTCGGGCGCTCACGGAGGTAACCTCCGAGGCCTTCCGCAGCGGGATTCCGACCATCGTCACCGACAGAAAGGTGCTTACCGAAGATTATAGCGTATTCATCGGTGCCGACAACTACGAAATCGGGCGCAATGCAGGACGCTATGCGCTGTCCGTACTCGCCCCCGCCCAGAAAGCCCCCCGCATCTTGGAAATCTGGGGACTGGAAGCATCCTCTCCCGCCCAGGAAAGACACGAGGGCTTCGTAAAAACGCTGGCCGACGCGGGCGTGCGCCCGGTGTGGACGCGGGTCTATGGAGATTGGAAGCCCGAGATTGCCGACAAGGCCTTGTCTTCCGTTCCTGCAGACGAGGTGTTCGACATCATCTATTGTCACAACGACATGATGGCCATCAGCGCCTACAACCATTTTGTCGTGCAGGGGGGACAGGATCCTGACGCCGTTCGGATTATCGGCGTAGATGCGGTTGCGGGCGCCGGCGTGGACGCGGTCGCGGACGGACGCATCGATGTATCCTTCCTCTATCCGACCGGCGGAGCGGAGGTCATACGGGCGGCACGGGCGCTGCTCGCAGGTGAAGCCGTTCCCAAAAATATTACGCTCGCCTCCTCCCTGGTCGATCGGGAAGGCGCCCGCACGCTGGTTATCCAAGGGGAAAAGATGGAGGACTATCTCAGGAGCATTGAGGACAAGAAAACACACCTCGACCAGCTGAACGGACATTATCGTCGACTTTTTATCTTATTTTTAATCGTCGCCCTGGTGTGCGTAGCGCTGGCCTTGGTCGTCGTTTTTGTCCGGCGGGCCCACCGAAGAGAAGTCCTTCGCAACCAAGAGGGCCGACAGAGCACCGACCAGGAACAAGCCGAATCCCCCGACAAAGCAAGCCCGTCCCTACCGGAAAGTCCGGACGAAGCGTTTCTTCGAAAATTCACAACGCTTATCGAACGCGTATACGCGGAGCCGGAGTACAATGTAGAGCGTCTGAGTTCGGAAATGGGTATATCCCGGGGACATTTATACCGGAAAGTCAGCGAATTGACCGGAATGAGCCCTGTCGAATATCTGGGTCTGTTCCGCTTGCGCAAGGCAAAGGAATTGCTGGAAACCACCTCTCTTACCATCAACCAGGTCGCCTACGAGACCGGATTCTCCTCTCCTGCCTATTTCACCAAACGTTTCCGCGAACAGTTCGGAAGAACTCCTTCGGACGTACGCCGCCCCAATTTGTGACAAAAGTCATATTCTATGAGCGAAAAGTTATCTTTTCTCTTGTGGGATTGCTCTAACTTTGCCACAGTGAGTCAAACCACAAGCGTATGAAGAAACTGATTATTACAATGCTGACCGTTTTCTCCGCTCTTTCCCTGAGCGGACAAACCGTTACGGGCGTGATTGTCGACGAGTCCGGACTCGAACTCATCGGCGCGGTCGTCATGGTCCGTGGAACCTCAGGCGGGTCGGTCACGGATGCGGACGGACGATTTTCGATCGCCGCTTCCAAGGGAGATGTCCTGGAGGTGTCGATGCTGGGCTATGCAAGCGCCAGCCAGGAAGTCGGCACGGCCTCGGACTACCGCATCGTCTTGCGGGAAGACGTATCTTCTCTTGAAGAACTGGTATTCACGGGCTACGCCGTCCAGCGAAAAGCCGACTTGACCGGAGCCGTGTCCGTGGTGGATATGGATGAAATGTCCAAACAGCGGGAAAACAACCCGATGAAGGCAATACAGGGCCGCATCCCCGGTATGAACATCACCTCCGACGGAAGCCCCAGCGGCAGCGCCACGGTCCGCATCCGGGGCATCGGGACCCTCAATAACAACGACCCCTTATATATTATAGACGGCGTCCCGACCAAGGGCGGCATGCACGAACTCAACGGGAGCGATATCGAGACCATCCAGGTGCTGAAGGATGCCTCGTCCGCCTCCATCTACGGTTCCCGGGCGGCGAACGGCGTCATCGTCATCACCACCCGCAAAGGCAAAGAGGGCACGCTAAACATCAATTTCGACGCTTCCGTGGGAATGTCCATGTACACCACCAAAATGGATGTGCTCAATACGGCGGAGTACGGGCGGGCCATGTGGCAGGCCTATATCAACGAAGGGCAGAACCCCAACACCAATGCCTTGGGCTATCGATACGACTGGGGTTATGATGCTTCCGGTTATCCCATACTCAACAAAATCACGATGGACCGCTACCTTGACAGCGAAGGCCTCGTTCCCGCCGCCGACACCGATTGGTTCAGCGAGACGATGCGCAACGGCGTAGTCCAGCAATACAATCTGTCCGTCAGCAGCGGCGGTCCCAAGACCAGTTCCTTCTTCTCCCTGGGCTACTACAAAAATCTCGGCATCATCAAAACCACCGATTTCGACCGCATATCCGCCCGCGCCAACAATGAGTTCAAACTCTTCGACGGCATTCTGCTTTTGGGGGAACATTTCTCCCTCAACCGGACGACCGAGGTGCAGGCGCCCGGCGGGTTTCTGGAAAATGTCCTGCAGGAGAACCCCTCCCTGCCGGTCTACGACATTAACGGCAATTTCGCGGGCCCCGTGGGCGGCTATCCCGACCGGGAAAATCCCCTCGCGCGCCTCGCGCGCAACGCGGACAATAGATATACTTACTGGCGCACTTTCGGCGATGTGTACCTGAACCTGAATCCTCTCAAGGGGCTCAACATCCGGGCGACCTTCGGTCTGGATTATTCCCAGAAATCCCAACGCATCCTCACTTATCCAGTGACCGAGGGCAATGTGGCCAACAGTCTCAACGCCTCGGAACTCAAGCAGGAACATTGGCTGAAATGGATGGGCAACCTGGTCGCCACCTGGGCCTTCGAAATCGGCAAACACCGCGGCGACGTGATGGTGGGAGCGGAACTCAATCGCGAGCGCAACCAGAACGCTTCCGCCTACAAGGAAGAATACCTCGTGCTCTCGCCCGACTATATGTGGCCTTCCGCCGGCGTGGGCAATGCGCAAGCCTCCGGATCGAGCGACGGCTACTCGCTGGTCTCCTTTTTCGGGAAAATCAATTACAACTTTGACGAGCGCTACCTGCTCTCGCTCACCCTCCGTCACGACGGCTCCTCCCGTTTCGGGCGCAGCCACCGATTCGCCACCTTCCCCTCCGTCTCCGCCGGATGGCGTATCGGGCAGGAAGCATTCCTGAAGGACGTCGATTGGGTGGACGATATCAAGTTGCGCGCCTCCTGGGGACAGACGGGCAACCAGGAAATCTCCAACGTGGCCCGGTACACGCTATTCGTTTCCCATTACGGCGTGTCCGAATCGGGCGGCGGCAGTTACGGCACATCGTATGACATCTCCGGGAGCAACGGCGGGTCCATTCTGCCGTCCGGTTTCAAACGCGACCAACTCGGAAACGATGACATTAAGTGGGAAACGACGACGCAGACCAACCTGGGTCTTGACTTCTCCTTCTTCCACGAGAAGTTATACGGTTCCCTCGAAGGCTTCTATAAAAAGACATCCGACATCTTGGTGCTGATGGCCGGCATCGGCGTGATGGGAGAGGGCAGTTCGAAATGGATCAATGCCGGCACGATGCAAAACCACGGCGTGGAATTTAGCCTGGGCTACCGCAATCGCTTCGAGTCGGGCTTCGGCTTTGACATCAATGCCAACATTTCATCCTACCGCAACAAGATTCTCGAGTTGCCTGCAACGGTCGCGGCCAATGGGACCTTCGGCGGCAACGGGGTACAGAGCGTCATCGGCCACGCCTTCGGCTCGCAGGTGGGATACATCGCCGACGGTATCTTCAAGAGCCAGCAGGATGTTGATAACCACGCCTATCAGGAAGGGGCTGCGCCGGGCCGTATCCGCTACCGCGACCTCAATGGAGACGGGGTGGTGAGCGAGGCGGACCAGACCTGGATTTTCGACCCTACTCCCGCCTTCTCCTACGGGTTTAACATCAGTTTGGAATACAAGGATTTCGACCTGACCATGTTCTGGCAAGGCGTGCAGGGCGTACAGGTCATCAGTGACCTGAAAAAAGAAACCGACCTGTGGAGCGGACTGAACATCGGTTTCTTGAACAAAGGCCGCCGCCTGCTCGACGCTTGGACGCCGCAGAATCCGGATTCCGACATTCCCGCTCTATCCCGCAGCGACACGAACAATGAAAAACGCGTGTCCACCTACTTCATCGAGGACGGTTCCTTCTTGAAACTTCGCAGCCTGCAACTGGGATACAACCTGCCTCCTTCCATCGCAGAGAAAGTCAAGATGAAAAAGTTGCGCGTGTATTTCAGCGCCCAGAATCTGCTTACTATCTCCAGCCGGAACTTTACCGGCGTTGATCCTGAAAATCCCAATTTCGGTTATCCTATTCCCTTGACGCTGACGCTTGGCCTGAATGTGGGCTTTTAAATGATACTGCCATGAAAAAAATACTGTTACACATAATTCTTCCGTTCATCGCCCTGCTTGCCACCTCCTGCGACAAATTCCTGGACGACAGGGCTCCGCAAGGCGCCGTGGACGAGGCTTTGCTGGACCAGCCCGAACAAATGGACGCGCTGGTCGTGGCCGCTTACGCCATCTGGATTTCCGCCGAGGATATCAATTCTTCTTTCTCGATGTGGAATTATGACGTCCGCTCCGACGATGCTTACAAAGGCGGCAATGGTACGGAGGACGGCGATGTATTCCACGCATTGGAGGTATCGCAGGGCATCATAACCACGGCCTGGAACATCAGCGACATCTGGCTGAGGCTCTACAACGCACTTTCCCGGGTCAACCTGGCCATTGAGAAATTGGAAAAACAAAGCGAAGACAGTTATCCGCTCAAGCAACAACGCCTGGCTGAGATGCGTTTTCTGCGCGGACACGGACACTTCCTACTCAAGCGGCTGTTCAAGCACATTGTCTTTGTCGACAAGGCCGGGTTGACCCAGGCGGAATACGAGGCGCTTACCAACACGTCTTACACCAATGACGAAGGCTGGCAAGCCATTGCCTCCGACTTCCTTTTCGCCTATGATCATCTTCCCGCCGTGCAAAGCGACAAAGGCCGTCCGACCAAGGCCGCCGCGGCGGCCTATCTGGCCAAGACCTATCTGTACAAGGCCTACCGGCAGGACGACCCCGCCACCAACGCCGTCACCTCCATCAACGCCGACGACCTGGCCAAGGTGGTGGAATACACCGCTCCGTCCGTGCTTACGGGCTACGCATTGGAGGCGGATTTTCACAACAATTTCCGTCCCGAGCCCCAGTACTAAAATGGCATCGAATCCATCTGGGCGATGCAGTATTCTTCCAACGACGGCACCAACAAAGGCAATTGCAACTGGGCTTACGGCTTGATAGTTCCCAACATCCCCGGCGTCACCGACGGCGGTTGCGACTTCTACAAGCCTAGCCAGAACCTGGTCAACGCCTTCCGCACCGATGACAACGGTTTCCCCTATTACGACAGTTTCAATTCCGTCAACTTCGAACCGACGACCCATTACTGCGACCCTCGCCTTTTCCTGACGGTGGGTCTGCCCGGATTTCCGTATGAATTCAACAGCAAGTATAAGATGGAAAAAAGCTCCGTGTGGAGCCGCAGCAACGGTCTGTATGGTTATTATGTCTCCCTCAAACATAATGTGGACCCCGACAGCGGCTATCTGATCAAGGGCAGTTACTGGGGCTCTCCGATGAACCGCATTGTCCTGCGCTACGCCGACATACTGTTGATGCGCGCGGAAGCCCTCATCCAGTTGAATCGCCCGGACGAAGCCATGCCGCTGATCAACCTGGTACGCGGCAGGGCGGCGGCCAGCACCTCTTTGATTGCGGGTTATGCGGTCAAAGGGTACAAGGTGAGCCAGTACACAGGGACCTTCACCAAAGACGAAGCCCTGAAGAGACTGAAATTCGAGCGTCGACTGGAACTTGCGATGGAGAGCGACCGTTTCTTCGACCTGGTCCGCTGGGGCGAGGCAGAGCCGGTACTCAACGCCTACTATCGTTCGGAACAAAATGTATGCTCCATCTACAACGGGGCATCGTTTACCGCCGACAAGAATGAATATCTGCCCATACCCCACGCCCAAATGAGCGCTTCCAACGGGCATTACACCCAAAATTGCGGATGGAAATGATGAAAAGACTGATCTATCTTACGGCCCTGTGCCTGGCGGTTTTGTCTTGCGCCAAGAGCGCCCGCGAAACCCTCCGGCTCTCGGAAGCAACGCAACTGCTTTCCTTTGAGTTGGAACACACGTTCAAAGGGGTGATCGACCCCCATCTGGGCATTGTGAATGTCACCGTACCGAGCGATTATGCCATCGGCATGATGACCGTTACGGGATTGAGTTATTCCGAGGGAGCGCGCTGCTCTTTCGCCGTCGGCGACAAAGCCGATTTCTCCCACCCCCAAGGCCTGCGGCTGTCGGCGGGGGATGTAGTGATGGACTATACCATCCTGGTGAGCAATCTCATTGTCGAACCCGACGTGCCCAAACCCGAGGTCATCTTCGTGGGACTGGCCAATAGCATTGACGGACTCAAGCCCGAAGAAAAATCGGCCGCAGCCTGGATGATATCCACCATCCCCAATTCCCGCTATGTATCCTTTATGCAGATTCTCTATTCCGAGGTGGATCTGTCCAAGTTGAAGGTCGTATGGTGGCATTTCCATGCGGATGAGGGCATAGACTCCAATGAAAAATTCAACGCCGCCGCGGCTTCGGCCGTCACTTGCTCAGGCATCATGAAGAATTACTTCGAGGGCGGCGTATCCTTCCTGCTGACCCGTTATGCTACCTATTATGCCGCCGCTTTGGGAGCGACCCTGGACGGGCGGACGCCCAACAACTGCTGGGGCGGCCAGGAGACGACGGGCGAGATTACGGGCGGCCCCTGGGATTTCAAGATAGCGGAAGGAAAAGCCGGACATTACCTCTATCAGGGCCTTAAGGCCGGAGAGGATGCCGGCAAGGTCTATACCTGCGACGCCGGCTATCGGATGACAAATACGACCGCCCAGTGGCACATCGGCACGGATTGGGGCGGCTATGCCGACCTCGCCGCCTGGCGCAGCAATCACGGGGCCGTGGAACTGGGACTTGGCGGAGACGATTCCGTGTCGGTCTGGGAATACGAAGCCTCGGGAGGCCGGGGGAAAATGCTTTGCATCGGTTCCGGTTGCTATGACTGGTATTCCCACAACACGGTGGTCAACCCCGAAGGCTTCCACGCCAACGTGCTCAAGATGACGGAAAATGCCATAAATGCGATGAAACTATGAAAAAGATGATATTCCCCCTACTGTTGCTCACCCTTCTTTCGGCTTTTTCCTGCCAGAAAGAGGCTGTCGCCGAGACTCCTCGCGATTGGGACGGGACCGTCAACTATTTCGCGCCCACCGAGCCCTATGCCTTTGACACCTATTACAAGCCCTACGCTGGTTATGTAGCCGACCCCATGCCGTTCTACGACCCCGCTTCGAAAGAATTCAAAGTATTCTATCTCCAGGATTACCGGCCCAACCCTGTGGCGACCTATCACCCCATCTGGGGCGTGAGCACCCGTGACGCAGCCCATTATATTTCCATGGGCGAGGTGATTCCCTGTGGGACCCGGGAAGAACAGGACGCGGCGCTCGGGACGGGCTGTTTCTGCTACAACCCCCAGACGGGCGTCTATTATTGCTACTACACCGGCCACAAATACGAATTGTCCGCTTCGGACAGCCGGGAAATCGTCATGCGCGCCCGTTCCACGGACTTGAAGACCTGGACCAAAGACCGCAGTTTCTTCCTCAAGGGCGAGACGGACGGCTACTCCGGAGATGATTTCCGCGACCCATGCATTTTCCGGGACGACGACGGGCAATGGCATATGGTCGTCACTACGCGCAAGGACGGACGCAATCTCTTCGCTGAATATACCTCCGACGACCTCGAGTCCTGGTCCCATCAGGGCGTATTTATGTACACGGCCTGGAACCGCTTCTTCGAGTGCCCCGATGTCTTCAAGATGGGCGGTTACTGGTATCTGATCTATTCCGATATGTTCGACGACGGCCGTATGGTCAAATATGTGATGGGAAGCACCCTGTCCGAACTCAAGGGACGGCTGCCGAAAGAGGGGTCACCGATTTGGCCCGACAACAAGGAGGGAACGCTGGACTCGCGCCTGATGTACGCGGCCAAGACCGCGTCCGACGGGACGAAACGCTATATCTGGGGCTGGTGCCCCACCCGGGGAGGCAACAACAATACCACCTATCAGGGCTGGGCCGGCAATCTGGTCGCGCATACGGTGGTACAAAACTCCGACGGCACCCTGCGTCTGACTCCTATAGCCGGAATCGCCGAAAAGTACAGTACGCCCTATGCGGTCAAATGCATGCAGAAGGCGGATTCCGTCAGCGAGTCCGGAGGAACCTATACCATCAACGGAGACGGTCACATTATGTTTAACCGACTGCCCGCCTGCGCCCGCGTACAGATGAGGGTGGAGTGTCCGAAGGCGATTTGTTTGGGCTTCGCCCGGGGCATCGACGTCCCCAAATTCTATTCCCTGATCATCAATCCCGAGGATGGAGGCGCCCGCCGCAAAATCAATTTTGAAGAAAACGGAGAAGGAGGACAGGGATTTATCGGCGGTTCCGACAGTTACCTGTTCGACAAACCGGCGGACGACATTTACAACCTGGACTTATACATAGACAATTCTGTTTTCGTTCTTTATATCAACGACAAGATCACCTATACCAACCGTCTCTACGGCGCACAGCGCAATGCCTGGAGCGTCAGTTCCTGGGGCGAGGGCGTCTGGAAGGTGAGCGACATCCGTATCAGTACCGTGAAGTAGCCTATGAAGAGATTGTTTACTTTACTGGCCCTCCTGTCGGGTCTGAGCCTCTCCGCACAGGAATATCTCGGCGGAGACCACGCGCTGTATAAAGTAACCGCATCCGGGCGTTACCTCATCCTCCCCGTGGAAGATGCAGCGCCCGACGCCTTGGTTCACATTCTTTCCGACAATTATTTTGTTGAAAAAATCTATGTCCGCCTGGCCCGGGAGAAAGTCGACTATTGCGTTCCCCTCGATTTGTCCCGTTATCAAGGCCACATAAGCCTCGATGTGATGGTCGAAGGCGTAAACAGCATCCGCTGGCAGGACATCGCATCGAGCGAAAGTTTCTCCCCTGACCCGGACGAGGCCTTCCGGCCGTCCTACCACTTTACGCCCGCCTACGGCTGGATGAACGACCCCAACGGAATGGTGTACAAGGATGGCGAATATCACCTGTTTTACCAATACAATCCCTATGGCTCCCGCTGGGGGAACATGCACTGGGGTCACGCGGTCAGCCGTGATATGATCCGCTGGGAACACAGGCCCGTCGCCTTACGTCCTACTGCGCTCGGAGATGTCTTCAGCGGCAGTTGCGTAGCATCGGGCGACACCATTGCTGCCATCTATACCTCCGCCGGCAAGCACCAGGTGCAGTCACTGGCATACAGCACGGACGGTGGCCTCAGTTTCACCCCATATCCCCTGAATCCTGTCATCAGTTCCACCACGGAATGCCGCGACCCGAAAGTCTTCCGCCATCCCGTTACCGGTCTTTGGACCTTGGTACTGGCCTCGCCGCTGGAGCACCAAGTGCGTTTCTACACCTCGGAGAATTTGAGGGATTGGACCTACCGCAGCAGTTTCGGCGCCGGTTGGGGCAGGCAAGACGGCATTTGGGAGTGCCCTGACCTCTTTGAACTGCCTACGCCCGACGGCTCCCGGTGGGTGCTCATCGTCAATCTCAATCCGGGCGGGCTTTACGGCAACAGCGCCACCCAGTATTTTGTCGGTCAGTTTGACGGCTATGAGTTTGTGTGCGAATCTTCCCCGGAAAAGGTCAAGTGGCTGGACTACGGTCCCGACCACTATGCCGCCGTTACTTGGAGCGGACAGCCCGGCTCCCGCCACACCCTGCTGGCCTGGATGAGCAACTGGCGCTATGCCGATGTCGTTCCCTCCCGTCCTTTCCGCAGCGCAGACTCCCTGCCGAGAGATTTGGCCCTGTATCAGGAAGACGGAGAGCATTACCTGGCCGTCACGCCCGTGGAAGAAGTCAAGGCGCTGAGGGGAAAAGCGGCATACAAGGGCGGTTTCCGAGTTGGAGCCAAGGCGAAAAAGATTCTTTTGCCGGAGTCCTGCCAAGGTCACTGCGAGATTCTTTTTGACGCCAACTCTTCCCGAGGACCGCTGCAATGCGTTTTGTCCAACGGCAAAGAAGAACTTTTGATGACCGTTGATTTCAAGGACCGCACATTCAGGATGGACCGCTCCCGGAGCGGAGATTGTTCTTTCAGCCCGGATTTTGCGTCTTCCGTTTTCCAAGGACCTTTGCATAACGAAAGTTTTCGTATCTTCGTAGACGCTTCCAGCGTCGAAGTATTTACGGCAGACGGCAAGATGGCCATGACTGCGCTCATCTTCCCTTCCTCCCCTTACGACCGCCTCTGTTTCAGCAGCGAAACGGGCGGAACAAACATTAAGAACCTGATTGTTTATCCTTTGAAATAATAGTTTTATGAATCAATCCAAATCCAATTTGATGCAGTTGCTGCCTTTGATGCTCTGCTTCTTCTGCATGGGTTTTGTCGACTCCGTCGGCATTGCGTCCAATTATGTCAAGAGCGACCTGAACCTGAGCGATTCGGTCGCGAACGTCCTCCCGTCGCTGGTGTTTTTCTGGTTCCTGATTTTCTCCATCCCCCCAGGGATGTTGATGAACCGCATCGGGCGCAAAAAGACGGTGATGGTGTCCTTGGTCGTGACGGTGCTTGCCCTGGCGATCCCCTTGCTGGGCTCCAGTTTCTGGGTAATGTTGCTGGCCTTCTCTCTGCTAGGAATCGGCAACGCGCTGATGCAGACCTCGCTGAATCCGCTCATTTCTACCGTCCTCAAAGGCGGCAATCTGGCCTCCACCCTTACTTTCGGGCAGTTCGTCAAGGCCATCGCCTCTTTCTCGGCTCCCTATCTGGCGATGTGGGGCGCTACGGCCGTCATCCCTTCTTTCGGCCTGGGCTGGAAAGCGTTGTACGCCATTTTCTTTGTGGTGGGCGCCCTCTGCGCGCTCTGGCTGGCGATGACGCCCATCGAAGAGGAGCCCGTCGAGAAGGCTTCCTCCTTTGTCGACTGCATCAAGTTGCTCAAGACACCCATTATTCTTTTGTCTTTCCTCGGCATCATGTGCCACGTGGGAACCGACGTAGGCATCAACATTACCGCCCCGAAAATTTTGATGGAACGTCTGGGAAAGACCCTCAACGAAGCGGCTTTCGCTACGAGCCTGTACTTTATCTTCCGTACCGTCGGCTGCCTGACCGGCTCCTTCTTCCTGCGGATTATGAAGGCGCGGACTTTCTTCCTCATAAGCGTGCTGATGATTGCCGCCTCTATGGTTTTGTTCTTCTTCGGGCATAGCGCGCCGATGCTCTATGCGGCTATCGCCTTGGTCGGCTACGGCAACTCCAACCTCTTCTCCATCATCTTCTCCCAGGCGCTCATTTCCGTTCCCGACAAGCAGAACGAGGTGTCCGGACTGATGATTATGGGACTGTTCGGCGGCACCATTTTCCCGTTGCTGATGGGTTTTGCCAGCGATGCGGTCGGACAGGCAGGCGCCATCGCCGTATTATTCATCGCTACCCTCTTCCTTTTCAGTTATACTCGCAAGGTGAATCAATAAACTCATTCGACTATGGAAAAATCATATATTGTCGGCCTCGGAGAGGTCTTGTGGGATGTCTTTCCCGACGGACGCAAATTGGGCGGAGCGCCCGGAAATTTCGCTTGGCACGTATCCCAGTTCGGGCTTGATTCCCTTGCCGCCAGCGCCGTTGGCGACGATGCGCTGGGCCGCGAAGCGCTCGCTTCTTTTGACGAGAAGGGGCTGTCTTATCTGATTCCCTTTGTCGATCGCCCGACGGGTACCGTTCAAGTGACCCTCGATGCGGCCGGCGTGCCTTCGTATGAAATCTGCGAAGGCGTGGCCTGGGACCATATTCCTTTCACAGAAGCCTTGGCGCAGGTTGCCCGCAACGCGAAAGCGGTTTGCTGGGGGTCGCTAGCCCAGCGCAACGCGGTCTCCCGCGCGAGCATCGCCTCTTTCCTCGCGGCAACTCCTGCCTCCTGCCTCAAGGTGTTCGACATCAACCTTCGCCAGCATTTCTATTCCAAGGACATCATCGAAACGTCCCTGCGCGCTTGCGACATCCTCAAAATCAATGATGACGAACTCGTCATCGTCAGCCGCATGTTCGGCATCGAAGGTCCCGCTTCCGCCGAAAGCCTGACGGCGGAAATGGCGGAAAAGACCTGCCGCCGACTGATTGCGGACTACGGGCTGAAGATGTTGGTGCTCACCTGCGGCGCGGTTGGAAGTTATGTCTTCTCCAATAAGGAGAAATCCTACATTTCCACGCCAAAGGTTACGGTAGCCGATACGGTAGGCGCGGGAGACTCCTTCACCGCCGCGTTCATCGCCAGCCTCCTGCTGGGCAAAGACCTCAAAACCGCCCACCAAAAGGCCGTCGAAGTCTCCGCTTACGTCTGCACCTGCAAAGGCGCGATGCCCGTCCTTCCCGAAGGAATGAAATTTTAGTTCCCGCTTCGCGGGTAGATACTCTCGGCGATATATAAGCAAATAAATTTGCTTTTGTCTCGGCTTGCTCGTATGTTCCCGCTTCCCGGGCAGCTACTTTCGCCTCGGATAAACAAATAAATTTGTTTTTCTCTCGGCTTGCTCGTATCTTTGTGCTCGCGATGAAAATAAACGAAGCATTATTTGCGGGAAGCAGCACCAAGATTTCGGAAAGACCCAAGCAGGCCTTTCCGGAATTCGCTTTTATAGGGCGTTCCAATGTAGGAAAGTCGTCCCTCATCAATATGCTCTGCCAGCGCAAAGGCCTGGCGCTCACCTCCTCCAAACCGGGAAAGACGCGGCTCGTCAACCACTTCCTCATCAACCGCAGCTGGTACTTGGTGGACCTGCCGGGCTACGGCTACGCCAAGATGTCGGAATCAGGCAAAAAGAAACTCCAACAGGTCATCCGCAACTACATCAACCTCTCCCCCGACCTTGTGATGCTGTTCGTACTCATCGACTCGCGCCACGACATCGGACAGATTGATATGGATTTCCTTTTTGAACTGGGTGAAGGGCAGATTCCTTTCGCCATCATCTTCACCAAGGGGGACAAACTCGGCCCGAATGTGCTGGCGGCCCAGATTGAAAAAGACAAGGCAGCCATCCTGGAACACTGGGAGAGCCTGCCGCCGGTGTTCGTATCCTCCGCCGAAACGGGTCTGGGACGCGAAGATATCCTGGGATATATCGGCGAAGTACTCCAATCCTTGCCAAAAGAATAAAACAAAATACACCACCTATGAACAACGTACATCCTTTGAAAGTTTTCGCGTGCCGCAACTCCCACGATTTCGGGGAAAATGTGGCCAAATTTTTGGGTATCAAACTGGGCGATGTCGCCATCGACACCTTCAGCGACGGCGAGATTCAACCCTGCTACAAAGAAAGCGTGCGCGGCTGCACCGTATTCATCGTCCAATCCACCTGCCCCCCTTCCGACAATTTGATGGAACTGTTGCTGATGATTGACGCTGCCAAGCGTGCATCCGCCTCCAAGGTCATCGCCGTGATGCCTTATTTCGGCTGGGCCCGTCAGGACCGTAAAGACCGTCCCCGTGTCTCCATCGGCGCCAAACTGGCCGCCAACCTCCTGCACGTAGCCGGGGCGGATATGGTGATGACCTGCGACCTGCACGCCGACCAGATTCAGGGATTCTTCGATTTCCCCGTGGTGCACATTTATGCCAGCACGGTCTTCCTCCCCTACTTGAAGAGCCTCAAGATCAAGGACCTCGCCATCGCGGCTCCCGATATGGGCGGCGCCAAACGCGCCCAGGCCTATGCCAAGTACCTGGAGTGCCCGGTGATTATCTGCCACAAGACCCGCGCGAAAGCCAACGTCGTAGATAAAATCACGGCCATCGGCGACGTGGAAGGCAAGAACATCATCATCGTGGACGATATGATCGACACGGCCGGCACCCTGTGCAAAGCCGCCGCCGTCCTCAAGGAGATGGGCGCCAAGAGCGTGCGCGCCTGCGCCACCCACGCCGTCCTTTCCGGACCCGCCTACGACCGTCTGTCCGAGAGCGTGCTGGAGGAAGTCATCGTGTCCAACACCATTCCCCTCAGCACCGACCCCAACAAGAACAAGTCGAAAATCAGCGTCATCGGGATGGAGCAGACCTTCGCCAACATCATCCACGACGTCTACAACTACGAATCCATCAGCAAAGACCTGATTTACTAGTCTCTTTGTTATTTCTTAACACCCCAAAGGGCGCTCGCTTCATGAAAAATGTCCGCTCGCGCTTCCTTTGGGGTGTTAAAATGTTGGCAAAAAGTGTATTGAAAATTGCATTTCTCTCGGTTTGCACGTAACTTTGACATCCTTTGCAAGGATAAAGAGACGGGAGAAGAGTTCATTGTTGAAATGCAGTTCGGCAAGCAGAACACCTACAGGGAGCGTATGCTCGTGTATGCGACCTATCCGATACGGACGCAGATGGCAGAGAAGATGATGCGCTACAATTCGGGAGAGAGCCTGGACAAGATGGATTATTCCCTGCGTCCCGTGTATGTGCTGAGTTTTCTGAACTTCGCGCTCGAGCACGAGAACGAGAAGGCGCTCGATGCGGACAATGGGCTCATCAGCCGCTACGCGGTGCGGAATGACAACAACGGAGAACTGATGACGGACGCGCTGCACTTCGTCTACGTGGAGATGGACCGCTTTCCTTACAAAGAAAACGAGGAAGACAAGTGCAATACTTTGCTTGAGAAGTTCGTATTCTCGATGAAGTATATGCACACGCTGAAAGCCCGTCCGGTGTCGTTTACGGAGGATTTGCTCCGCCTGCTGTACCACGCCACGGAACTGGGGTCGATGACCATAGAACAAAGGGAGCGCTACGAAGAAACGATGAGAAACGAATTGGACATCAGTCTTGAGAAGCGCTATGTCAAGGAAGAAGCGTTCAAGGAAGGCCTGGCCGAAGGCGAAGCCAAGGGCCGCGAGATAGCGCAGAAGATGTTGGATGAGGGCTTGGATGCCGAATTGATTCTGAGATTAACGGGTATAAAAATAGATTGCAGATAATCCGATATATTTTAACTAATTGCACGAAAGGACTTACGAGATTTCAAATAGGTCCTTTTTTATAATCTACTAATAAACACACCGATAAGTGAGGGGGCATTTTGAACATTATCAATAACTCTGCAACATATCAAATGAAATGATATATTTCAATTTGCTTTTCTCTCGTCTTGCTCGAATTCCCGCTGCGCGGGGTTTTAAGACTATGTCTTTTCCTCCTTTCCGCTCAGCAAAGCAAACAAGTTTGTTTTGCCCTCGCTGGCTGCGTCGGTTTACTTTCGCCTCGGAAAAGCAAAAAAATTTGCTTTTCTCTCGGCTTGCTCGTAAATTTGCAAAATTTGTGAGCCGCCAAGGTATGAAAGTTTTTCTCTTGTGTATAGCCGTTGTGGGCCTGTGCGTGGCGGGGCTGTGCGTGGGCATCCTGTTTCGCAAGGACGGGAAGTTTCCGGATACGGAGATTTCTACGAATGCGGAAATGAAGAAACGGGGCATCCGCTGTGCCAAGGAGGAAGAAATGCGCCTGTGGGGGCAACGACACGGAAAGAAGAAAGTCACCTGCGCCGATCTCGGTTGCACCGACTGCGCCGGGTGTCATATCATATAAACTGGAGTAACAACAAAGTACCCAGACGCCATCAGGCGTAGCAGTAAAGCGTCAGCGAGATATCAAAGATATCGAAGCAGCAGCGCTGCCCGGATTGGCGAAGCCAAACCGACGCAGCCAGCGAGAGCAGAGTGAACTTGTTCACTTTGCCGAGCGGCAAGGAGGAAAAGAAACAAAGTTTCTTAACGGAGTCCCCCTGAAAGGGGGTGTCCGAAGGACGAGGGTTAAAATAAAAAGCATACGCAGTATGAGCCTTGTAGCCATTGTGGGACGGCCCAATGTCGGGAAGTCCACCCTGTTCAACCGTCTGGTCGGAATGCGCCAGGCCATCGTCGATGAGACGGCCGGCGTGACCCGCGACCGCCATTATGGCCACTGCGAATGGTGTGGCAACGAATTTTCCGTCGTCGACACCGGTGGCTACACCAGCTCCGGCGACGACATCTTCGAGGAAGAAATCCGCAAACAGGTGATGCTCGCCATCGAAGAGTCCGACTTGGTACTTTTCATGGTGGAGGCCCAGACCGGCATCACGGATTACGACCAGGAAATCGCCGATATCCTGCGTCGCGGCAACAAGAAAGTCATCTTGGCCGTCAACAAAGTCGATACCGGCGACAAGATGTACGACGTCTATCAGTTCTATGCCCTGGGCTTCGAAGAAGTATTCAGCATCTCTTCGGCCAACGGCGGCGGGACGGGCGATTTGCTCGACGCCATCGTCAAATTCCTGCCTGTGGAAAATGAACAGGCCCTCTCCTTCCCCGACCTGCCCCGCGTAACCATCGTCGGCAAGCCCAATGTGGGCAAATCCTCGATGACCAACGCCCTGCTGGGCACTGAGCGCAACATCGTCACGCCGATGGCCGGCACCACCCGCGACTCCATCGAGACGCATTTCAACCAGTTCGGCTACGACTTCATGCTGGTGGATACGGCGGGCTTGCGCAAGAAGACCAAAGTTCACGAAGACTTGGAATTCTATTCCGTGATGCGGGCCATCCGCTCCATTGAGCATTCCGACGTCTGCATCCTGATGGTGGATGCCCAGACGGGCATAGAGGCGCAGGACATGAGTATCTTCAACCTGATCCAGAAGAACCGCAAAGCTTGCGTGGTGGTGGTCAACAAATGGGACACGGTCGTCAAGGACAGTAACACGATGAAGGAATACGCCGAAGCCATCCGCTCCCGGCTGCAACCCTTCAACGACGTGCCCGTCATCTTCACCTCGGTCATCAAGAAACAGCGCCTGATGAATGTGTTGGAAGCCGCGATGGAAGTCTATGCCAATTACTCCCGAAAGATTCCCACCTCCGCCCTCAACGACGCAATGCTGCCGGAAATCGAGAACTGGCCGCCCCCTGCCTGGAAAGGCAAATACATCAAAATCAAATACTGCACGCAGTTGCCCACCCGTTCCCCCGCGTTCGCGTTCTTCTGCAACCTTCCGCAGTACATCAAAGACCCTTACAAGCGTTTTCTGGAAAACAAACTTCGCGAACACTTCCCCTTCACGGGCTGTCCCATCCAGATTTTTGTCCGTCAGAAATAATCCGGCTATTTTGCCACTTTCTATTAGAATATGAAACGAGCACTGATTATCCTTTTTTTGTTGGTGGCCGGATGCTTTACCGCGCAGGCCCAGACCCCTGCCCAGGCTAAAGCCCAGGCCTTCGCTGAAAATCAAGATACGTATTTTACGATCGACCAGATGCCGGACCTGGTCAAGTGCCTTCCGGCCCCGCCCGACACCGCCGACCCCGCCTTTGCCAATGATGTGATGCGCTACCAGTGGGGCAAGACAATGCGCTCCGACGCCAAAATTGCCGCCCGCGCGGATCGGGACGCCATCTGGGTTATGGACACGCTTGTGGCGGTTTTCAGCGAGCCTTTCGGACTCAAAATCACACCCAAGGAAACGCCTGCCATCTACAAAGCCCTTACCAAGGGCATCTACACGGGCCAGCTCATCCGTGTCCGTCCCAAAGCCCATTTCCATCGCCAGCGGCCATTCGAATATTTCAAGGAACACGTGCTCAATCCCTGGGAAGAGGAAGAATTGAGAGGCGAAGGGTCCTACCCTTCCGGCCATACCATCCGGGGCTGGCTGGCGGCCTTGATTCTGTCTGAAATCAACCCGGCTGCCGCCAACGCACTCTACGCGCGCGCTTGGGATTATGGGGTGAGCCGAGTGATTTCCGGCGCCCACTGGCAGAGCGATGTGGATGCCAGCCGTCCGGCCGCCAGCATCTCCTACTCCCTCTTGCAGACCAGCCCCGAGTTCCGCCGGCAGATGGACAAAGCCAAGAAGGAATTTGCCCGCAAGAAGCGCACCTGCAAAAAATAAACAGTATGAAAAATTGGATTCTCGCTGCGCTGTTGTGCTGCCCGATGTGGGCGATGGCGCAAGGTAACCCGACACCTCCGGAAGGACAGACGCCGGAAGAATGGGCGAAAGTCTCGTACTACAACAACACCGTCAAATTCCGGCCCCTGGCTGTCCTGTTCGGAGACTCTATCACAAATGGATGGCCCAAGGAAGATGGAGGCTGGTTTTTTGAGCGCTTCTTTGTCGGACGCGGCATCAGCGGACAGACCACGGCGCAGATGCTGATTCGCTTCCGTCCCCACGTCATCGAACTGTCTCCCAAATATGTCGTTATCCTCGCCGGCATCAACGACATCGCCCGCAACACGGGCTACATGCCTTTGGAACTGACTTTCGCCAATATCTGCCAGATGGCGGACGAGGCGAGGCGCTGCGGCATCAAGCCCATCCTGTGCACGTTGACTCCGGCGGATGAAATCGGATGGCTGAAAGCATTGGGCGACCCGAGTCCCAAGATTGACTCGCTCAATACAATGATTAAGGACTATGCGGCCCGGCAGAACCTTCCCTTGGCGGATTATCATAGCGCGATGCTTGACGAGAAGGGCGATATGCGCGCCGAACTCCGCCGGGATGCCGTCCACCCCAACAAAGCGGGATACAAAGTGATGGAAAAGGTGCTGTGGGATGTGTTTATCCAACTGGGAGAAGGAGAAGCCCCGGCCGGCGAAAAGATCGTTTTGACGCCGAAGGAGCAGCCCGCTCCCGAGATCCACGGGCCCAAAGTGTATGGCGCCCGGCCCGACAGGCCGATTCTTTTCCGCATTCCCACATCCGGCGTGCGTCCGATGACCTTCTCTGCGACCGGCCTGCCCAAAGGGCTCAAGTTGGATGCCCGGACGGGTATCATCACCGGAAAAATCCGCAAGGCCGGCGACTACAGCGTGAAGTTGCAGGCCCGCAATGAAGCCGGAACGGACGAAAGCCAACTGACCTTCAAAATCGGCGAGACCATTTGCCTGACGCCCCCGATGGGATGGAATTCCTGGAATGTCTGGGGAAACACGGTATCGCAAGAAAACGTGCTGGCGGCCGCCAAAGCCCTCGTCCGTACCGGACTGGCCGACTATGGCTGGAGTTACATCAACATCGACGACGGGTGGCAGGGGCTGCGCGGCGGCAAATACGGCGCCATCCAGCCCAACAAGAAGTTCCCGGATATGAAAGCGATGGCCGATTCCATCCACGCCCTCGGCTTGAAAGTCGGCATTTATTCCGGTCCCTGGGTGACCACTTACGCCGGCCATATCGGCTCCAGCGCCGACTTTGAGGATGGCGCCTACCAGTTTATCAAGGACAGCCTCTATGACGAGGTGTATAAACTGGACCGGACGAAAGCCAAACGCCGCCATTACCGCTACTTCGGCCCCTATTCTTTCGCGCAGGCGGACGCGCGGCAGTGGGCCGACTGGGGAATGGATTATCTCAAATATGACTGGTATCCGCAGGATGTCCCCCACGTTCAGGAGATGCAGGAAGCCCTTCGGGCTACGAAACGCGATATCGTGTACAGCCTGTCCAACACGGCGCCCTTCGCCGACGCACCATCGTGGGCTTCGATGAGCAACTGTTTCCGGACGACCGATGACATCCGCGACACTTGGCCCAGCATGAAACAGATCGGGTTTGACTGGCATCTCCGTTGGAGCGCGGCGGCCGGCCCCGGCCATTGGCCCGATGCAGATATGCTGGTCGTGGGAGAACTGGGCTGGGGCCAGCACCACCATCCCACCAGCCTGACACCGGACGAACAATACACGCACATCTCGCTGTGGTCCTTGCTGTCTTCTCCCCTGCTGATCGGCTGCGACCTGGACCGATTGGACGATTTCACCCTGGGCCTGCTCAAAAATCCGGAAATCATTGCGGTCAACCAGGACGAAGCGGGACAGATGGCGGTCCTGGTCACCCAAAATGAGCAGTTCCGCTTGTACGCCAAGCCTCTCTCCGATGGCAGCATGGCGGTAGGACTCTTCAATATGAGCCAGGAGGAACTCGACCTCGGCTTCACACCCAGGTCGCTGGGTTTTGTCCGGGATGTCCAACTCCGCAATATGTGGACGCGCAGCGACATCGGCAAGGTGGATTGCAATTATTTCTGGCATGCGACGATTCCCCCGCACGGCGTGGTGATGATTCAGGTTCGCTAAATGATAAAGTCCCGGCCGGCTGGTCGGGATTTTTTATGAATGGCTTTTCGTCGAACGGCGAAGGGTACGGACGGCCGCATTTTGGCGGCAGAGCGAGGGGAACAGGCGGAAAGGTGCCCAACTGCGGTATTTGAGGGCTTGAACGGGGGTCAGCAGGCACACGTACAGCCAGGAAAGCCACAGCGGACGGTTGATGTCGGCCAGGCGGACAAGGGCGGCGTTCCGATAGTTGCGCTCAAGGAGACGCTCCTTGGATTCAGCGCGGGCAGCGCGGTCGTGAATGGCGCGGGCCGACGGCACGACACCGGTGTCATACACCCGTAGGCTCTGGTGGCCGTACACCCGGTCCATCGTCATTCCGGCGTACGGAATCCCGCAGATGGAGCTGACATAAATTAAAGACGAACTTTCGACTTTAAAAATGCAATGAAGTTAATCGTTTTATATTTATAGTCACCCGCCCAAAAACAACAAAGACAATCAAGGATACGCAGCCATCTGACCATTGAGCCCTGATCTGTTGGAAAGCCGATGAATTTATCGGTATTGCGCAGCGCGGGACAATAGGGTATGACGAAGGTCAGACCAACGGTAATAGGGACCGCTGACAGGAGTCATTCCCTGCAACTTTACCTCACTTTCATTGTGGAGGACCTTCACCAGAACATCTTCTTCAGACACGCAGCCGGCATCATCCGCCCTGCGATAGAAAATCAACTGCAAGTTGCTGGCCATCGAAATCCACCGCACCGTAGCAAAACGCTGATTTACTTGATCCATCGTAAGCCCCGTCTCAAGTCCCTCCGGCTCGAAAAAACAGAGAATGGTCATAAGAGGGTAATCGTGACCGAAACGCAAATCTGCGGCGTGCGGCTTTTCATAACCTCCGCCGGCGGACAAGGATGCCTTTCCGGCGGCAGCAAGCGCCCGGTCGGCACCAACGATCAACGAATCAATCAAGGGCGTGAAGAGCCGCATCCGTTCATACCCGATTTCTGCCGGATTGGAGCAGTTCATATACTCGTGAACATTGTAGCGGGACCACAGCGAAGCCAACTCCTCTTTTGTAAAGAAATGCAAGCCCGAAACAGACTGATCGAGATTGAGACCGGTCGCCAAAGTGCGGAACAACGCATCCATAAAACCGGTTTTATTTTTCTGCGTCCGCTTGAAAATGCGGGCCAGCATCGCGCGTTCATCCAAAGGGAAAGCCTGATTCACCATCTTGTCGACCCTGTTGATGCGCTCCACATCTTTGGCGTTCATCCATCGGGTATAACGCTCTGAACAATCCATCCGTATATCCAACTCTGGCTGAAGTCCTTTGAGCACCATAGCAAAATGGGACATACTCATTATGCAACGGGGTACCACGGTAGAAATGCAGGATACATACGCTTCCCCCTCGAACACCTCGGGAAAACGGGCAAACATCCGGGTTGCGATGCCGGTGTGCTGCAACACCCCCTTTCGCGTCAGCATCCCTACATTCCCGTCCGTCTGTCTCTTGAGGAGCATCAAGGTGTCATACAACTGCCGGCCCAGGGGCGTAAGGCCATCTTCTTCAAAAGCGGGCTGAATCACGCTCATTACCTTGAGCAAAGGGGCCTCTTTATGTATCGTACGGGATCCGTGACGGCCATAGTGGCTGATATAAAAAGGTTTGTAACCCTCGGGCGCGGGCGAATCCTCATCCGCGTAACAAAGATAAGGATGGAGTTCGTTGAGCATCAGGGTGGAATCCTGCTCCATCAACGCCCGGGGAGCAAGGGTCATATCCAATGTGGTACGCACCTCATCCGGCGCATACGAACCCGCTGAATGAGAACAAGAGAGAAAAGTCGGGAGCAACAAGCATACCCACAAACGACCTGGAAGGGAAAGGCGATGGAAAGAACGCATCATCATCTCGTAGTTTATATTTATTAAAAGAATGTGCCAAAGTTAGAGATTATTTTTCAATCCAACTCGGTTTAACTTCAAAATTCAGATAAATAAAGTTTAACATTTAACAAGAAGATTCAGCTTTTTGAGCAAGCAACACCGATATGACCGTGCTGACACAGACGCTGCCCGCACCACCGGCATCGACAAGACCGCCCTGACCCTCTTCGACAAAGGATGCGGCGTGCAGGACGACCTGGGCGGCGGAATTTTCAACACCGTCCCGCAGGGCTTTGACATCACCAAGGACGGAAAAGTCTATTACCTGCGTGTCTTCAACGCGGAAAACAGCAAATTCCGTATGTCGGAGAAGGCAACAGCAAGAACAAGCAGTATTGGCACGAACAAGTCATCGGGCGGTTTAAGTTCCAACACAGCGGCTATCTGCAGCCTCACCTACGGCGGCGATGACATTGCGGGCGGACAACTGATGGGTTGAACCCCTATTGATCGAGCCAGGACCCCACTTGGCTGTAGATGTAGTTGGCGATAGCCGTGGTTCCGTGGTCGTCAGGATGGCAACTCGTGGGAGCATTCTTGGTAATGCCGATGATTTCGTTGGTCTTGTCGTGGGTGCCTGTTTCGTGCAGGGAAACAAAGCGGACATCCAGCCCCTTCTCCCTCAAGAAAGCAGCGATGGCATTGTCCGCCGCCTCAAAGCCATCGGACATCATATCGTGGCAGATAATCAAAAAGCGGGCATTCGGATGGTCAATGGATATCTCCCGAATCAGACCGGTCATCGCGGCGCTGAAATTGCGATAAACGGCCGTCCTGCTTGTCGCATTCTGGTAAGCGGTTTCCAACGCGGAGGAAGTGTAACTGCCCAGATAATCATCGGTACCAACATCATTCGTGTATTTACCGAAATCATTGCGACCACCGTAGATGATGACCAAATCCGGGTTTCCTATGCCGGCCGTCCGGTAGCGTCTGAAAAAGCAGTAATTCGTACTGGCCTTATCCGTTTTATTGTTATTGCCGTAATTCGGCGTATTGGCATCAATCTGGCAGCAGGATGAACCGCTATAGGCATTGTCCACTTCCAGACGAGCATTCGCCATCTTTCCGTAGATGAGTTTCCACCACCAGGTGTTCTGCTCAGAGATCACATCCCGTTGGGTATAAGGATAGTACTTATTATAACCATAGAAGATGAAATCCCCGAAAGTGGAGATGCTGTCGCCAATGATGGATACTTTCTTGTACACCTTGGTGGAGGGTTTGTACACGCCATCGGGCTTAAGGTAACCATCCAAACGCACGTCAGCCGTCCATGGCAAAGCCTGCACGGAAGGGTTACCGGCATTCCAAGCGCTCACACCGGCGTCCAGAGCCTCCTTGAATCTCCGATAAGAAGCTACTTCGCTGGGAAAATCCGTCCGGTCACTATAGCTCACCGCATCGTAGTTCTTCATTGCGGGATCGGCCACATAACGGGACAGGTTGGTCGTCTGGCAGCTGATGCTGGTATCATACACCCGTATGCTTTGATGGCCATACACCCGGTCCATCGTCATCCCGGCGTATGGGATTCCGCAGATGGAGCCGACTTTGAGATAATCACCGATATTGTCTATGTTGAGCGTCACACCCCTGAGGGTGAAATTGGACAGCATAATCGGCGAATAACAGTTAAAGATAGTAGTATTCGCACAGTTCGTTCCACCGAGTATACCGCCAAAGCCGTTGATGCCCGCGCTGCTACCCTCGTTCCTGATCGTCGGATAGGCGTAGCAATTGACGATAGCGATGGAGCCGATCCCGTTGGTCTGCTTGGCCGATGCGCCGACGATACCGCCGACATAGATAGAACTGCCGGTGCTCCCTAAGGTAATGGTTGCTCCTTGCCGGTTCACATCGGGGGCGTAAATGCAATTGATAACCAGACTGACATCACTGCTGCTATCGATACTTTGCGTCATATATCCCACGATACCGCCGGACTGGATGACACCGGACGTATTGGTCGGCGTCAAAACGGCCGCGCTGCAACAGGCATTGACTACGGCGGCTTTGTCCATAAAGCCGACCACACCGCCCACGCGGTTACCAGCCACCACCGAACAGGCCCGAACCTCACAATTCGAGATGGTACAGTCCCGGTTGAGCCGTCCGGCTATGGCGCCTGCGTGCGCCGCACACGTTACAGAGCAACTGGCATCGATGACAATGTTGTCTACCAACGCATTGGAACCCTGCACGACACCCGCCAGCACCCCGCCGTTATTACCCAAACCCGTCACTTGCGTACGGTTGATTACGCAATTACGAATGGTACCGCCGGACAGATTGCCCACAAGGGACCCCACATAGAGTTTCCCCACAACCGTATTGAAAGAGTCGCCGGAGGCATCCAGACGCATATTCTCAATCGTCCCGCCGAATACGCTGCCGAACAAGCCCCGCTTATCCACTCCGCTTCCCGCAATATGAAGATCATACAAAGTGTTTCCATTGCCGTTGAAATGCCCCTCGAAAGGAATGGAATCGCTGTTGCCGATGGGCGTAAAGTTGCCTGTGAGTACGATATCCTGCGTCTGGATGTAGGATTTATCCGCAAAATAGTCGTGATCCGAACCATTCACATAAGAGGAGAGATCCTGCAGGTCCTGCTCCGTGGCAATCCGGAAGGGGTTGTCATCCGTACCCCCGCCACCGCTGAACAGCTTTGCATTGAAAGCCTTCATTCCTTCAATGACTCCCGCATGCAACGGAATGTCATTGGTAGTCGCTTTCTCAAACTGCCAGCCGTCCGTGCAATTGATTTGCAGGGAGAAGCCGCCGGTATATAGCTGGGCCGGAAGCACGAGGTAGAACGGAGTTTCCGTCCCGAGGGTTGCTCCACCCGTTGTGAGGGTGAGCGTCTTCGTGTCGTTATTGGAAAGCGTCAATACATTGTCAGCAATGACGGCCGCTCCTGCAACACCTTTGGAGGCCGCTGTAAAGACAATGTTGGAGAGCGTATGCCCACCGTTGATCTTGAAACGGAGGATGGCGCAGAGATTCTTGAAGTTCAGCCGCGTCGTTGTGGAAGCCGCATACATCGGAGCACAACGGACGGCAGATGCGTTATACACCTGCGTGTCGGGCAGCGTTACCTGTGCGCCCGATTCGGTCAGCGTGATGTCGGCCGCTGGATACCAGGCCTGGAAATGGCCGGTATTGGCCAGCCCATCCTGATTGTGGAACAGGCCGTCACTCTCATCATAGGCGTAAACGGCCTGTGCAGTTCCGTTGCTGACCAAAATCGCATCCCCTGCCTCCCAGCTGACAACGCCGCTGGCCGGGTTGACAGAAGCCCTGCCATCTTCGCTATCCGGAACAATTTCAGCATCTGCAGCAGCATCAAAGGCAGTGATAACAGATAATGCGGATGCTGGTGCTTCATCCTGGGAGAGTTCTGCGCTTTTTGCGCAGGAAAAGAGTGCTGCCGAGACAAGCAAACAGACAAATATCCTTTTCATAAGCATCTACCAATCCATTTCATTTTCATTAATAATATAGTCATCCACCGTCACGTAATCGCTGACGCAGACAAACTCGTTCCCATCCAGCGGGAGCAGTTTGCAAAAGGGGCTGATATAGTCAGTCCGATGGATTAACCCAAAAGAAAGAAATCGTTTTCCATTCATAGACTCACAACAAGAATGATCAGGGATTCGCAAATATAACACATTTTTATAAAAATAATCACTAAGACTCTTCTTTTTGAAATAGAGAGAAGAGGTTAATCGTTTTACGCAACAGACAAACAGATATTCCCACTAAAAAAATTACCATGGAAAACTCTCGAAATCACTCGTACATACAGACTGATTTTTCTCTCTTTGTTTAACCTTTAACAAATCCTCTCATTAAGAAGGCCGCCCGCCCAACAAATATTCCAAATGGGTTGTTTCTCGCCATATTTCAGCATATTTACAGCTTTAGTTGCAAAAATATTTGCAGGAATCAATAAATTTTTATTATATTCGTAGATGAAATTGAGTGTAACGTTTTAGTAAAAGTATTACGACCATGATAAAGAACAAGACGATTCTGGTCATCGGATCGAGCAACACCGACATGACCGTACTGACGGAGACGCTACCCGCTCCCGGTGAGACCTTGCTGGGCGGAGAATTCAAGATGGGTGGCGGCGGGAAAGGAGCCAACCAGGCCGTGGCCGCCAAACGCCTGGGCGGAGATGTCCGGTTCATCTGCAAAGTCGGCAAGGATATCTTCGGCGAAAACGCAATCAGTTCCTACAAGGCGGAAGGGTTGGATACCTCCCTCATCCTACGCAGCGAAAAACCTTCCGGCGTAGCCCTCATCCTCGTCGATAAACAGGCGGAGAATTGCATCAGCGTGGCCGGAGGAGCCAACGAGGATTTCTCCGTCGAGGACATCCGCTCCTTGAAATCCGTTATCGAAGAGGCCGGCATCCTGATTCTCCAGCACGAAATTCCCATTCCCAGCATCGTAGAGGCAGCAAAAATTGCGCATGCGGCCGGAGCGTATGTCATCCTCAACCCGGCTCCCGCCCGTGCCCTCCCCGAGGAAATCTACGCCTGCATCGACCTGCTTACGCCCAATCAGACCGAGACCGCCACGATGACGGGACTTTCCGTCAGCAACGAACAGGAAGCCGCTGCCGCCGCTACCGAATTGCGGCGCAAAGGCGTGGGCAACATCCTGATGACGATGGGTAGCAAAGGCTCGATGTGTTTTACCGCCGAAGAGAGTTTCTTCACCCCCGCCTTGCGGGTGAAAGCCGTAGACACTACGGCAGCCGGAGATACCTTCTGCGGTGCCCTTGCCGTGGCTTTGTCTGAAGGGAAGTCGCTCAAGGAAGCAGCCGTTTTCGCCACTAAAGCCTCCTCCCTGACCGTCCAACGCCGGGGTGCACAGGACTCTCTTCCTTATCGCCATGAATTGGAATAAAATCACGCTAAATCACAAAAAGAACAATTAACCACAAAAAAAATACAAGCGTTATGTTTATCATTGAAAGCTACCTGGTCGCCGTCATCTTTTGTTTCATCACGATGCTTTGCTGGGGCTCCTGGGGCAACACCCAGAAAATGGCCGCCGGCAACTGGCGCTATGAACTCTTTTATTGGGATTATGTCATCGGCATGTTGCTGTTCGCCCTCTTTCTTGCGTTCACGATGGGAAGCATCGGTTCCGAGGGCCGTCCTTTCCTTCAGGACCTGGCCCAGGCTGAATGGGCCGGTCTCGGCAGCATCATCCTGGGCGGTGTCATCTTCAATGCCTCCAACATCCTGCTTTCCGCATCTGTGAGTATCGCCGGTCTGGCCGTCGCCTTTCCACTGGGAGTCGGCATAGCCTTGGTGCTGGGCACGATTGTCAACTACATCGGCGCCCCCAAGGGTGATCCCCTCACCCTGTTCATCGGCGTGGCACTCATCGTAGTCGCCATCGTTTGCAACGGACTCGCCTCCGGACGCGTACAGAAGGAGAAAAAAGAAGGCGCCTCCAAGGGTATCTGGCTAGCCCTGCTCGCCGGTACGCTGATGGCGTTTTTCTATCGTTTCGTCGCAGCAGCGATGGATTTGGACAACTTTGCCGCCCCGGCAACCGGGAAAGTGACGCCCTACACCGCCATCGTCATTTTCACCGTCGGTGTTTTGCTCAGCAACTTCGTTTTCAACACATTGGTTATGCGTCACCCCTTCGTCGGCGAACCGGTCAGCTACAAGCAGTATTTTGCCGGTAGTTTCAAGACCCACCTGGTCGGCGTCCTCGGCGGCTCTATCTGGTGTCTGGGTACGGCTTTCAGCTACATCGCCTCCGGTAAAGCCGGCGCGGCCATATCCTACGCCCTCGGACAGGGAGCCCCCCTGATTGCCGCCATCTGGGGCGTGTTTATCTGGAAAGAATTCAAGGGAGGAGACAAGAAAACCTTCGCCCTGCTCACCGCGATGTTTGTCATCTACATCGCCGGCCTCAGCTTCATCATCGCCGCCGGCAACTAAATCACCATACTATTGACTTCAATGAATTCGTTTTTGAAATCTGCCTTTCTCCTTTCTCTGGCGGCGCTTTTGTCCACCGCCTGCATCAAAGAGAATCTGGTACCGAGATCCGTAGAGCCGGGAGAAGACGCCCGGGTGGAAGAAATCCATTTCAAATGGAACAAGGTGCGCACCATCGTCAGTTCGTCTATTTCCATTCCCGTCAAATTGATTCTGATGGACGATGGCACGGAATACACCGATCCCGCCCTGCTGGAGTGGAGCGTATCGAACGACAAGATGGCCACCATCACCCAGGAGGGCAAACTCACCACCAAAACGACGACCGGTGAACTGACGGTAACGGCCCAAGCCGACGGCGTCAGCGCAACCATCCCCGTCTATATCACCAGCGGGGTCAGTACCACCGGCATTGACAAGACCGCTTTTACCCTCTTTGACAAAGGGTGCGGAGTCGAGGACAATTACGGGGCCTTCAACATCGTACCGCAAGGTTTTGACATCACCAGGGATGGGAAAGTCTATTATCTGCGGGTTTCCAATGCCGAGAACTGCAAATTCCGCATGTTCCTCAACCGGGTTCAGCCCAACGCCTCCACCTTTCACTCCGGCACGGAGGCCTGTATAGAATGTCACTTTTTCGGGCATGGCACCAATTTTTCCATTGAAGAGGACGGAGATGACAAATATGTGTGGATCGCCACCTGGGGCAACAAAGTGACCAGCGAAGATCCCCAAAAGAACAAGCAGTACTGGAACGAACAAATCATCGGACGGTTTAAATTCCAAGATGGCAGTTCTGTGCAGCCGAAGGATGTCCCCGACTACTTTTACATCGGGCAGCGCAGGGACATTCACGTGGCCATTGACACCGAGGGAGACGACCTGATGGTATACTATACGGACGGAGATCCCGTCACGCCCCGCCACTTCGTCATCTACTCCCTGTCGGAAGCAATGAAAGCACCGCTTCGCAACAAAACACTCTCCAGCCTCACCTACGGCGGCGATGGCAGCGACGTAGAAGAAGTCACGGATTCCCCCACCCTCAAGGTGCACGACTTGACCAAAATCACCAAGAAAGCGGAATTCGGATTCCAGGGCCAGGCACAAGCCCAGGCTTATGTGGAAGGAGGCGGTGACCCGAGCGATCCGGAAGCCCTTTCTTACTACAATTACCAGGGTTTTGAGATTCACGATGGCGCCATCTACTTCTACGAAGGAGAGGGCCAGTACAAAACATCGGACAAGTCCCATGCCTACATCACCGTCTTCAATTATGCCGGACAGGTCATTGAAAAACGGACCAAGGTAAACATCGCCGAAGATTGGAACGCCCTGGAAAGCAACGGGATCACCTCAAACGGCTATATGGAGGGAGAGGGCCTGAAAGTCCGGAACGGATTCCTCTATGTCTGCCTGGGCTCCAATCCGGACGGATACAGCCGCGGAAACATATTCAAATTCAACGTGGCAAAATTAAAATAGAAACAGAATGAAACGAATCATCATCAGCACAATCATAGCCTGCGCCACATTTGCAGGTATTTTTGCCCAGGCGCCGACGCTCGACTATAAACAACTGAACAAACGTGCCTTGAAAGAGTACGACCAGCCCGTCCGTCCCGGCTACGAAGGGAAGAACCCTTACTGGAACGGATACTCCATCCGTTTCATCTATGCCCCCGCTTTTGATTTTAAAGAGGTAGAAGGCGCGGCTGCCTACCGTTACATAGCCAGCGTCAAGGGGAAAGAATACCAATTCACGGCTAAGAAACCCAATCTGGCCCTTACTCCGATTTGGAAAAATCTTCCCGTCGGCGACGTCGTACTGAAAGTGGAAGCTCTGGACAAGCAGAAAAATGTCGTAGGACTGGCGGGAGAACGCAAATTTTATCGTCACTTTCCCTTCCAGGGTCCTTACCACACTCCGATACACACCTATAAGGAGACCGCCATCCGAGCCATGATGTATATACACAACCTTCCCTCTACGCAGGCTTGGGAACATGGGACGGAGGCGGACATGTCTTTCCCGCACAACACCTACCCCTGCAAGACTATCTCGGCCGTGATTCGCAGTGAACTGATGCTGACCAAGTTCTCCAAGAAAAACGCCGCACAGGCCCTGGCCATCGCCAAGGGCGCCGGAGATTTCCTGATGCGTATCAGTCAAGCCCCGGATGCACCGCTCGCCTACTTCCCACCCACTTATTATGGCAATCTGCTGGCCTCCGCTTTTGAGCTCAACAAGGGCAAGACAATGGGCATGGAAGCGGCTAAAGCAGCTCTGGCCTTCATTGATTTATACGAATACACAAAAGAAGAAAAATACCTCAACCATGCACTGGGCATCGCCCGCACTTATGTCCGCCTTCAGCGGGAAGACGGCTCGGTTCCGATGAAATTATACCTGGCCACCGGTGAACCGGTCAACAACGTCAACGCCAGTCTGCACTGCCTGCTGTACGTATTCAAAAACCTGCACGACAAATTCGGAATTGACGAATTTGAACCGGCACGCGCCAAGGCGGAACACTGGATGATTACCCAAGGATATGACAGGTTTGAGTTTGTGGGGCAGTTCGAGGACATCCGGCTGGAAGACCGCAAACCCTATGAGAATATGACCCACTGGACCTGCGTCCCCTATCTCACCTATCTGCTGGACGGAGGAGAGCGCTCTCCGGAACTGATAGACCTGGCAAAGGATGTCATTCGTTTCAGCGAAGACCAGTTCGTTCTTTGGGATATGGAACCGGGACCTAACGGATACCGCATCTTCACCCTCCCCGGCGTTTGGGAACAGCACAAATACCGCGTGCCCGTGGATGATTCCGCCGGCAACCTGGCCACTGGCTGGCTGGCTCTCTACAAAGCCACGGGTGACAAGTTGTATTTTGCCAAAGCCAAAGCACTGATGGATAACCTGACGGTCGTCCAGGATGTCAGGACGGGACGCATCCCCACTGTCTGGAAAGAAAAATACGAAATTGATCCCTCCAGAGAAATCTGGCTCAACTGCATGCTCGATGATATCCTCGCCCTCTTCCTATTCTCCAATTTTGTCGGAGAAGACCGGGAAGATGACATCGTCGGAGGCCAGTTGATGGGTTGATTGACAAGTAATCTCGGACCTATGCGCAATACGACACTTTTTCTTTGCGGCTTCTTGCTGCTGGCTATTGGCGCATGCTGCCGCCAAACCGCCCCCTATGAGACATTCTGGTCCCGGCAACCCATTCCAGTGCTGGTAGATACGGATCTGGGCAACGATATCGACGATGCCCTCGCGCTGAATTACCTGTTCAAAGAAGCCGACCAGGGAAAGGTGCGGGTGCTGGGAATTTGCACCCATAAGGAAAGTCCGGCTGCAATGCGTTATGCCGACATGGTCTGCAGTCAATGCGGCTATCCTGACACGCGGATTGCCGGCAGCGCCACTCCTGTCAAGATGCAGGACTATATCGACTACTGCGCCAAAGTCGCCGACTACGTCGACACGATGGCCGTTCCTTTTCCGACGGCCAAACATAACTATGAAGACGGCATCCGCATGTACCGCGAGGTTCTCGCCTCCGCCAAAGACGGCAGCATCACGATGGTTTCCCTGGGCTTCGGTGTAGAACTGAACCGTTTGCTCCGGAGCGGAGCGGATGAGTTCAGCCCGCTTGACGGACGCAGTCTCGTTGCACGCAAGGTACGTTGTCTGTCAATGATGGCCGGCAGTTTCGGTGCCAAAAAGAGAGCGGAGTTCAATGTCGTTAAAGACATCCCCTCAATGCAGGCCGTCATCCGGGACTGGCCCACGCCCATTGTCCTCAATCCCTTTGAAATCGGTAAGCAAGTGATATTCCCGGGAGAGGCCGCCTATGACAACCTCTCCTACGGGAAACTCACCCCCGTCACGCTAGGCTACCGTCTCTATCGTGAAGAACGCTACGACCGTCCCTCCTGGGACATACTTTCGATGGTGGTCCTCACTCATCCCGGGCTTTTCACCTGGAGTCAGGCAGGACAACTTTCGGTGGATGACGCAGGGTTTATGTTCTTCGAGCCCGGCGTGCCCTCCGGCAAAAAACCCCACTACGTTCTATCGGCCAACATTGACCAGCCGCAAGCGCTCAAGCAGCAAATTCTTGAAGTGCTCTGCCTGTAGTCCCTGATAAATGAGACGCCTCCTCCTGCATATTCTGCTGCTCTCAGCGGTGATTGTCGCGTTCAGCCAGTGCAAAGGCAAAGATGACTTGACTCCCACCGAGCATGAAACCATCGTTCCGCCCGCACCGGAGCCTCAACCTCAATCGGAGCCAGAGCCGACAACGCTGGATACAGGCGTACAGGCAGAAAAGACGACAAGCAGCGAAGTGCCGGACAATCCCGAGCCAGAGCCCAAGCCGGATCCTCAGCCCGAACCCGAGCCGGAAGAGATGAACCTGAAGAAAGAAATCGAAGCAGAAAAGGCAAACATCGATGAAATCGAAGAAGAGCCCGAACCAGAACCCGAACCTGAGCCGCAGCCGGAACCTGAACCTGAGCCGCAGCCGGAACCCCAGGTAAGCGGCATCACCCTTAACTTGGTATCATCAGGAAGCAACCAGATTACTTTCTCACAAAAGAACGGAGAATACATTATCCAGACGACCGGCTCGGATCCATTTGCCTACACCGCCGCCCTGTCGAACAGTCTGGACAACGGCTTTGCCGTAGTCTCGTTCGATTACACCAGCAGTGCGGCCGTCAACGAGTTGCAACTCTTCTATTGCGATCCCGTCACGGCGGAACGCGCGCGCTCCTTCGGAACGATGTCCGCCGCATCGTCCTGGACGAATTTCACATGCCTGATTGCCCTGGACCGTCTGAAGCTCGCCTGGGGAAGAGCCGGAAACCGGCTACGCTTCGACTTCGGCAGTAATGCGGGCGTCACCATCAGAATCAAAAATCTTCTCATCCGGGAGATGAACCCCAGCGAACAGGCGCTTTACAATGCTCTGGCCGGCATCGGCGGCGGGAAAGAAGACCAGGCACAGCGTATCACCAATTATCTCAACGCATCCTGGCCTTGTAGTATCACCTCCGTCAACGTGGGAGCATCCAACGTGACCATTAGCGGACGAACTGACGGGAAAGGAAACTACTATCTGGCTGACATCGCTCCCTATGAGAATCCGATGGAGATGATGTCTTTCGCCCGGATGACCGCCATCAGCGGCACTTCATTCACCCTGACATTGCCCCGTCGATACGCCCGTCAGGGCTATACCTACGACAGCGTATTGTCCCGTTGGATTATCGTCCGCAAGGAAGGCGGCCTGGTCGGAGTGAGCTCCCACGCCCGCTATGCGGACCAGGTTCAGGCCATCCATTCGCCGGCCCAGGCAAAACTCAAGAGCAAGAAGGGACTGGGCGGTCTGGACGAACCGCGCCTTAGCGACATCCAGGAGATGAATATCGGCACCGTAACACTCAATATCGTGATGGACTGGATGATCAGCACGCAACAGGACGGCAACTTCCCCGACCCGTATGTCTATGAGGGCAGGACCTACTACATCAACCGCTACATCCGCAACCAGCTGGACAAGTGCCTGAAATTCTGCTACGACCGGAACGTGGTCGTCTGCGCCATCGTCCTGTTCAATGTCTCCAATGTCATCTCCCCTGCCACGGCCATTATGAAACATCCCGAATATATATGCACAAGAGCGGGAGAAGGCCTCTATACGATGCCCAACATGACCACGGCACAGGCCAGTCACCTCTATGCTGCCGTCATCAACTATCTGGGAGAGCGCTATTCCTCCGCCACTTACGGGCGTATCCATCACTGGATTCTGCACAATGAGGTGGATTATGCACGGGAGTGGACCAATATGGGCGCCCAGCCTGAAATGCGCTATATGGATACATACATCCGTTCGATGCGCTTGTGTTACAACATCATCCGTCAATACGACCAGCATTCCTCCGCGATGATTTCCCTGACCCACTGCTGGAACAAGGCGGACGGGCAGTACCGGGGCAAGAGCCTGCTGGACGACCTGCTGAAATTCAGCGCCAGGGAAGGTGACTTCCTCTGGGGAGTCGGCTACCACTCGTACCCGCAAGCACTGGAAAAACCGCAATTCTTGATTGACGATACACAGTCCACCTACAACGCCAATTCCAACTATTGCACCTTCAAGAACCTGGAAGTCATAGACAACTGGGCCCGCAACACCAGCCACTTCTACAAAGGAACGACCAAGCGGGTGATATTCCTGTCGGAGAACGGCACCAACTCACCTTCATACGCCCAGTCTGACCTGACTCTGCAGGCGGCGGGAGCGTGTTGGGCCTGGAAGAAAGTCAAAGCCTTGTCCGGCATTGACGGCATCCACTGGCACAACTGGCGGGACGACAGCGGCGAGGGCTTGCTGATTGGCCTTCGGAGCTTCCCGAGCAACAATTCGGCTCCCAAGCAGGCATGGCAGGTATGGAAATATGCGGATACCAGCCAGGAAGACGCCGTGTTCGCTCCCTATCTGTCTACGATAGGAATCTCAAATTGGGCGTCAATCATGCATCCGTTCTAACGGACAGGCAGATAGCTATTTGTTTTGTAGGAAGGGTTCCAGATCTTGCAGCATACGCACGGCTTCCCGCAATTGTCTCACCGGCTTGTCGGAAGAATCGGACGTCCCTTGAACGGAAGCCGCTTTCTGCGTTGAGCCCCCCACCTTCAGGCTAGGAGGAACTACAACACGCATCGGCTTCATGGAGAAATCCTGAATTCGGGCCGTCAAGACACGGAAGGCCTCTTCAGCGACTTCTTTCATGGAATAGGATATCTGGGTTATCGTCGGCGTCGTGATGTCAAAAATATCTCCACCGTCGTATCCCATCACGGCCAGATCGTCCGGTATGGAGATGTTTGCACCAGCGCATGCTCGTGCGCAGAAAAGAGGCAGAGAGCTGTTGGGACAGTAGAACGCGTCCACCCCTCTTCGCATGGCGTCCTCCAGAATAAATGTCATACTTTCCTGCGGCCGCGTGTGATCACAATGCAGGATACGGCTCTCACGGCCCGCTTCCGCCATGTACGCCTCATACAAACGCTCGCGTTCCTCATTGTTGCTGATACGCAGGGTTGAAGATATCATCTCGATTTTCTGAAAACCCTGTCCAATCAGGTGATCAAGGGCGAGTTTCGTCCCTGCTGCATTGTCCGTCAGTACGCGCCCCACCTGTTCCAGTCCGGGAATATCACGCACGACCAATGTCAACGGAATCCTTCGGCGAACGATAGACTCCACCACTTCTCGACAGCCAATACCCGGTATCAGGATGATACCATCCGCATTGTCCTGCAGGAAAGTCGCCGCCAGATTGTCAATGCGGTCAGGCATATCGCCGGAACTGCCGAAAAGTACAGTGTACCCATTCTGACGGGCCATCATCTCAAACTGACGGGCCATCAGCGCAAAAAAGTGATGGGAGAGGTCCGGAAGAATGACACCGATACGATTGCCCCGTTTTTTTCGCAGGCTGGCCGCCGCCGTATTGGGACGGTACCCCAAACGGTTCACGACTTCCATAATTCGGGCTGCCGTCGCCTTGTTCACGGCACACACCGGCCTGCCCTGTTCATCCATCTCGGCATTGAGTACTCTGGACACCAACGTGGTGGAAACACCGGCCTCTTGGGCCACATCTTTAATGGTAACTGGTTTCATATCAAAACTTATTGCGTGCAAATATAGGAAGAATATCCGTCTTATCCAAAAATTTTATAAAACGTTTTCGTAAATCGTAAACCGCTGAATATCAGACAAAAAAGGAATAAAATTCTTGATAATTACAAATGTTTTATCTATTTTTGTCCGTTTCTAAAGACATTTGAGGTAATGGCACTGATTGATTGGTTGATTATAGGAACTTTTCTGGCCGTCTTGATCGGCATCGGATACCGGTTTTCAAGAAGGAATAAAAACATAGACGATTATTTTGTGGCCGGACGGTCTATGCCGGGCTGGATTGTGGCCATCGCCGCGACGGGAACCGCCATCAGCGCAGGTACTTTCGTCGGCTCTCCCGAACTGGGCTTCAACACCAACCTCACCTACGTAATGAACCTGGTCGGGGCCATCATCGGCGGCTCTCTGGTCGCATGGCTCATCCTCCCCAAGCTCTACAACGCCAAGACTATTACCATCTATGGATTCATCGGCAACCGCTTTGGCGAGACGTCCCGCCGGGCCAACTCCCTGATGTTCCTCATCGGCCAGTTGTTCAATTCCGGTTCTCGCCTGTTCATCGCCGCCATCGCCATCTCCGTCGTCATTTTCGGGGGGATTGAACCCACCTTCCTGATTTGGAGCATCATCATTCTGGGGGTAATTTCCACTATTTACACGATGCTGGGCGGCATTAAGGGACTTCTGTACATCGACACGTTCCAGACCTTGCTGATCATCTTCACCGGTCTTTTCGCTCTCACCTACATCGCCTTCGACCTGGGTGGGATCAGCCTCAAGGATGCCTGGTTTGCCCTGACCGACGGCGGCACCGTCAAGACATCCGGAGGATGGGTGGCCGGAAGCAAATTAAAAATGTTTGATTTCAGCCTGCGGCTGGACACCCCTTACACCGTGTGGGCGGGCATTCTGGGCGTGGCCTTCTTCCGCATCGCCCAATTCACTACCGACCAGGAATTCGTCCAGCGCCAACTCTCCTGCAAGGACGCCCGCAAAGCCGGCCGCTCCCTCATTGTCTCCCAGTTCCTCTGCCTGCCGATGGTGCTGGTCTTCCTGCTCATCGGTTCGTTGCTCTATGTCAAATATTCCGCCAATCCGACGGCAGACAGAGCTTTGAGCCTGGGCTTTTTCTCGGACGCCCGGGACATCTTTCCGCAATACATCAAAAACCACATACCCATCGGCCTGCGTGGCTTGATGATCACCGGTCTGCTGGCCGCCGCCCTGTCCAGTTTCAACTCAGCCATCAACTCGATGGCTTCCAGTTTCGTCTCCGACATCTACCTTCCGATAAAAAAAGAACGGGGACAGGAAATCAAAGACAATGATGCCCAGGTGTCATCTTCCCGGAAGATGGTTGTGCTGATGGGATTGCTGCTGACCGGATTCGCCATCCTGACCTGCTTGATGCAGCAAGGCTCCGGCCTCAACCTGGTGGACTTCGCCACGGGTATCATGTGCTTCGCTTACAGCGGCATGATCGGGGTGTTCCTGACCGCCATCTTCACCAAGCGGGGCAACGGCAGAAGTGTCATCGCTGCCCTTATCGCCGGAGCCGTCATCACATTGCCCCTGATGTTCCAGCAACAACTGTTCGGACATAATTACATTGCCTGGACCTGGTGGTGCCCCATCGGCGGTATCGTCACCACCGCCATCTGCATGATGGGTAAGAAAAATGAGAAACTCTCTTAACAAGAATAATAACCATGAAGACTTATTTTGAACCTGCCCGGGAGATACCGGTCCGAGCCGAAGTTGATGTAGTGGTCGTTGGAGGCGGTCCTGCCGGACTGATGGCCGCACAAGCAGCTGCGGCAGACGGGCACACAAAAGTGTTGCTGCTGGAAAGCCGCAGTTTTCTAGGCGGCAATCTGACCATCGGACTTCCCATTCTGGGATTCCTTGGTCCGAAAGGGAACCAGATTATCCGTGGGGCGGCGCAACAGTTCATCGACCGTCTCCGCGCTAAAGGGGCTGCCAGCGAACACAAAGCCTGCAAATTACATATGAGTCTCACGATTATCAATCCGGAGGAAGTCAAACGGACCGCCTTTGAGATGATGAAGGAAGCCGGCGTAGAAGTGCAGCTTTATACCTTCGTGTCGGACGCCATCGTAGAAAACAGGTGCGTCAAAGGGGTCATCATCGAATCTAAGGCCGGAAGGCAGGCTGTCTTCGCCAAGACCGTCATCGACTGCACGGGAGACGCAGATGTTGCTTTCCGCTCAGGTGTGGAATGCCACAAGGGCGACAAGGACGGAGGCATGCAACCTCCCACACTGATGTTCTCGATGAAAGGCGTGAACATCCCGGCCCTTCGCAAAGCCATCATTGAGAGCCCCGACATCTACGACATGGACCGTATGCCCAAGGAGCAATTTGCCCGGGGCAATTTCATCACGGTAGGACTCCGCCGCCAGATCAACGAAGCGCGTGCGCAGGGGCTGGACATTCCCGTTTCCCGTACCATTCTGATTTCCGGTATGGCGGATGATGAAATCTGGGTCAATATGACGCGTGTGAATGGCACCGACCCCACTGACCCCTCCAACTATACCCGTTGTGAGCGGACAGCCCGGGAGCAAATGATGGTGGTGGCCGAATACCTGCAAAAATTTGTTCCGGGATTTCAGAAGGCGTTCATTGAAAAGGTTGCACCCTTTACCGGTATCCGCGAGAGTCGGGTAATCGTGGGCAAATACATCCTGACCGCCGAAGATATACTGAACCGAAAAGCTTTTGAGGATACGGTCTGTCTGGCGGGCTACCCCATTGACATCCACCATGCCAACGGAAGCGACTGCACCCTCACTTATCTGGACGATGCATACCAGATACCTTTCCGCTGCCTGGTTCCCGCCGTCGTTCAAGGTTTGCTCGTCGCCGGCCGCTGCTCCTCGATGAACCACGAGGCGATGGCCTCCACACGGGTGATGAGCACCTGCATGGCTCTGGGCGAGGCCGCCGGCACGGCCGCCCGGCTCGCGTTGCAAAAGAATATCCCGGTGTCGGAACTGCCCTATCCCCCGCTGAGGGAGGCGTTGCTCAAAAATGGAGCCCTATTGGGATAACCGTGATGCCTATGGATAAGAAATACGTTCTGGGGATTGATTTCGGCAGCGATTCCGTCCGCGCATTGGTGGCAAAGGCGGATGATGGCGCGACGTGTGCAACGGCAGTGTCGGAATATCCCCGTTGGAAACAGGGACTGTATTGCGACTCGTCCCTCAATCAATACCGCCAGCACCCGCAAGATTACATCGATTCCCTGATAGCGTGCGTCCGGGAGGCGCTGTCTTCGGCCGGACCGGAGGTCGCGTCCTGTATTGTCGGCATCGGTATCGATACGACGGGATCCACCCCGGTGCTGACCGACAAGGATGGTACGCCCCTCTCCCTGCTGCCCGCCTTTGCAGACATTCCGGATGCGATGTTCGTCTTGTGGAAAGACCACACGGCCGTGGAAGAAGCGGAGCGCATCTCGGAACTATCCAAGAGCGAGAAAGTGGATTATACACGCTATAGCGGCGGATCCTATTCCTGCGAATCGGTATGGGCCAAGATGCTCCATTGCCTCAAGAACACACCCGCACTCCGGGAAACGGCAGTGTCGTGGATGGAACATTGCGACTGGATGACGGCCCTGCTTTGCGGAGACACCCGCCCGGAGTCCATCCGCCGCAGCCGCTGTGCGGCCGGCCACAAAGCCCTGTGGAATGCATCTTGGGGCGGCCTGCCTCCGATGGACTTTTTCAAGCGGGCCGATCCCCTGCTGGGACTTTTTGAAGGTCACCTCTTCCAAGAGAGTTATACCAGCGACCGGATGGCAGGCCGACTCTGTCCACAGTGGGCGGAACGTCTCGGCTTGCCCGAAGGCATCGCCGTGGCCGTCGGCTGCCTGGACTGTCACACCGGAGCCGTAGGAGCAGGCATTATTCCGGGGACGGCCGTCAAAGTTATCGGCACTTCTTCCTGCGACCTGGTTGTCGCAGATCCCCGGACACTGGGCGAGAAGGCCGTCCCGGGCATCTGCGGACAGGTGGACGGATCCATTATCCCGGGGCTGACCGGGTTCGAAGCCGGACAGGCCGCTTTCGGGGACGTCTATGCCTGGCTCAAGCGATTCACCGGCCGCGACCTTTCCACATTGACCGCCGAGGCCACACAACTTCCCTTGACCGAAAACGACCCCATAGCCTTGGATTGGCTGAACGGGCGGAGGACCCCGGACGGGGATCCTCATTGTCAGGGAGCCATCATCGGACTGACGCTCTGCACCACGCCCGCCCAGGTCTTCAAAGCCCTTGTGGAAGCCACCGCGTTCGGCTCCCGCGCCATCAATGAACGATACGCGGCGGAGGGATTCCCCGTTCGCGAGACCATCGCAGTAGGAGGCATCCCCCGCAAATCGCCCTTCGTAATGCAGACCCTTGCCGACATATTGGGCACAACCCTATTCGTCTTGGACTGCGACCAGGCGTGCGCGCTCGGCGCCGCGATGTTCGCAGCCGTCGCGGCCGGCTTGTACCCCGATGTTCCCGCCGCTCAACGAGCCATGAAGCCCGGATTTTGCGCGAGCTATCAACCCGACCCCGCCCACAAACGGATCTTTGACAAACTCTATCAAAAATACCAATGGGCGGGAAACCTTCTCTTTCCACCCCAAAACAAGGGTTTGTAAAACGATTTAATAAACAATAAACACCTTATAATTAAGAAAAAAAGAAAATTTTTCTTGTATTTAATGAAAACATTTAATATATTTGTCAGACCACTTTACTAAAATTTTGTTAAACGCTATGAAAATTAAACAGAAACGACAACTATCCTCAACCGGATGTTTCATTTATGAGACACCCGTGACGATAGTCAGCTACTTGGCGGATCCCCAAGTAATGTGTGCATCTGTATCACCCACCGGCCTGGATGCAGAAAACGCTTTTATTGATTATATTGACGACTAAGATATGAAACGGATTTTTGCACTATTTTGTATTTGCGCCACCGCTTTCTCCTGCCAGAAAGCCGAACTGACGCTGAATGATTCCATCCAGGACAAAGAGTCTGTATATGACGGACTTGTTATTAAGTTGCCCCCCCCTCCCCCCAAATCAACTATCGCCATGGGGACCGGAACCG
>JAGCUV010000011.1 GCA_017962705.1 Bacteroidales bacterium | reverse complement strand
GAAGTCCTTTGAACAACAGGTTGTCATCTATGACGATTTGATGGCGGCAGAGCGGGATGATCTGTCGGGCCAGTCCGCCTGTCGCAATCATTTTGATTTCTCCTTCCAAAGTAGGGCCGATGCGGTCGATGATGCCGTCAATCATGGCGGCATTGCCGTACAATGTGCCGCTCTGCATGCATTCCTGCGTGTTGCGCCCGATGATGTCCGCCGGTTTCTCCAAGTTGATCATCGGAAGCTGCGAGGCCTTGTTGCTCAAGGCCTTCAGGGAGGTCTTTGCTCCCGGGATAATCATTCCTCCGATGAAGCAGCGGTCTTTGTTGACTACTCCGATGGTCGTGGCGGTCCCCATATCGATGATGATGGCGGGAGCGCCGTAGTAGCTTACCGCCCCGATGGCATCCGCCAGGCGGTCCTTGCCCAATCCGGCGGGTGATTCGACATCGATATCAATGACTCTCAGGGCGTCACTCAAGTTGAAAATATGCGGATTGATACCCGTTATATCTTTAATGGACTGAACAATATGTCCATTTATCTCAGGTACTACAGAAGATACGGAGATATGCTCGATTTCCGAGGGTTCAATGCCAAATTTTTTGAGACTGGACTTCAGCTCATAGGGAAAGAAGCTGTTTGTCTCCCCTTTCATCGTCTTGAAACGCCAGGTTTCTGCGATATTCCCCTCCTTGTCAGCGATGGCAAAGACGATGGTGGAATTTCCTATGTCTACAAGAAGATGCATCTAGGAGAGTTTCAAGATATAATTCAGTATCCTCTCCGCAGTTTCTTCTTTGGAGCAAAGCGGCAGTTCGACGGTCTCTTCGGGCGCAATCAGGGTCACCTGGTTCGTATCTACGGCGAATCCGGTCTTTTGGTCGGCGATGGAGTTAGCGCAAATCAAGTCGATATGCTTCTGCATCAACTTCCTACGGGAATTTTCAACGAGATTTTCCGTCTCCATTGAGAACCCAACGAGGATTTGCCCATTCTGTTTATGCTCACCCAGATATTGCAGAATATCTTGGGTACGGCTGAGTGCCAGCGATAGAGCCCCGTCCTGTTTCTTCACTTTTTGGTTGGAGTATTCCACAGGTGTATAATCCGCCACGGCGCTGCACATAATGATGACATCCTGCTCTTGGCTATACTGCTTTACCGTCTCAAACATCTCTTGGGCCCTGGTAACGGCCACTGTGCGGACACCGATAAAGGGCTCTATATGGACCGGGCCGGAAATCAAGGTGACCTCCGCTCCGTGCGAGGCGGCAGCCCGGGCCAGTGCATAGCCCATTTTTCCGGAAGAATGGTTGGTGATATAACGCACAGGGTCAATGGCTTCCTGGGTCGGACCTGCCGTTATCAGCACTTTCTTGCCTGCCCAGTCTTTTTCCTTGGCCGCATGAAGCAGAATATGCTGCAGCAGCACTTCGGGCTCAGGCATCTTGCCATTTCCGATGTCTCCGCAGGCCAGGCGTCCGGTAGCGGGCTGTATAATCCCATAACCGTAGGCGGACAACTTTTTCAGGTTGTCCTGCAGAATCGGGTTTTCCCACATCGCGGTATTCATCGCCGGAGAGAGCAAGACCGGGGCTTTGGTGGCGAAAACGGTCGTCGTGAGCATATCATCGCAAATGCCGGCGGCGATTTTGCCGATGACATTGGCCGTGCAAGGGGCAATCAGCATCAAATCGGCTTTTTTCGCCAGGGATACATGCTTCACTTCGAAATCGAAGTTTCTGTCGAAAGTGTCGATGACGCATTTGTTGCCGGTCAGCGTTTCAAAAGTGAGCGGGCTGATGAACTGGGTGGCGTTGCGCGTCATGATGACGTGTACCTCCGCGTGCTGTTTGACCAGCATCGAAGCAAGATTGGCGGTCTTGTAGGCGGCGATGCTGCCGGTTACGCCCAGAACAATGGTTTTCCCTTTCAGCATAGTCAGTCTTTCTTGTCGTCCAGATTCCAACTGTGTTTTTCACAATCGGTCGTCTCAATCGCGTGGTTCTGTTCGTCCACAAACACAATCTTCGGGCTGTGCGTCCTCGCCTCTTCGGGCGTCATGGCGGCGAAGGCCATAATAATGACCTTATCCCCTACTTCGACGCAGTGAGCAGCTGCACCATTTAAGCAGATGACTCCGGAATCGGCCTCTCCGACAATAACATAGGTCTCAAAGCGACGGCCATTGTCCACGTCGGCGACCAGCACCTTTTCATATTCTAAGATGCCGGCTTTTTTCATCAGTGTGGCATCAATCGTGATGCTGCCGACATAATTGAGATCGGATTGTGTCACGACGGCGCGGTGAATTTTGGCTTTGAGCAATGTGAGCGTCATAGTTTACAGCTTAATAACAAAGTTGTCAATCAGCCGGGTCTTTCCGATATAGACGGCGATGGCTACCAGCGTCTCCCCTGCTATCCGTTCAACCCGCTGGATGTTTTCAAAATCAACCACTTCCACATAATCGATGCGGGCCAGCGGCTCCGATTGCAGCGAGGCCGTGATGATATCTATCACCTTCTTGGCATCTCTTTCTCCATTTTCTATGGCCTCCTTGCCTTTCATCAGGCTCTTGGAAAGGATGGTAGCCGCTTGGCGCTCAACCGGGCTGAGATAGGTATTGCGGCTGGATTTGGCCAGTCCGTCGCTTTCCCGGACTATCGGGCAGGCGATAACCTCCACCGGAAAATTCAAATCGCGGACGAAACGCCTGATGGTGGCCAGTTGTTGCGCGTCCTTCTGTCCGAAATAGGCACGGTCGGGCAGCACGATGTTGAACAACTTTCCGACGACCGTACATACGCCCCGGAAGTGAATGGGACGCACGGCGCCGCACAACAGTTCCGTCGTCTCGGTCGTGTCGATGAAGGAGGTGAAGTGGCCCGGGTACATTTCCGAAGGTTCCGGATGGAAAATCAAGTCTCCCCCGGCTTCTTCCACCGCAGCCTTGTCGCGTTCCAAATCCCTCGGATAGGCTTCCAAATCCTCGTTGGGACCGAATTGTATGGGGTTGACAAACACGGAGACGACGGTCCGGTCATTCTGCTCCGCGGACTTGCGGATCAGGCTCTGGTGACCTTCGTGGAGATAGCCCATCGTAGGGACAAAACCGATGCTGAGCCCTTCATTTTTCCAAGCGCTCACCTGGTCCCGCACTTCTTTTATGGTCTTTACTACTCTCATTTGTATCATATGCCTATTATTTTGCCGCTTACGACAAAATAGGGATTGCAAAGTTACAAATAATTATTCGATTATTCATTGGGAGGTACAAAATCCATCGGAAGTTGGGAAATTTGACGAAAAATCCGTACATTTGAAGATATGTTTGCAGAGATTGTATCATTGCTCAATGATTGGGTCTGGAATCCGGGCCTGGTGGTTCTGTTGCTGGCGGCCGGAGTCTATTTGTCCGTACGCACGCGTTTTGTGCAAGTCAGGCGTTTGGGCTTGATGCTGAAATCGCTTTTTAACAAAAAGGCGGGCAAGACGCGGGGCATCAGCTCATTCGAGGCTTTTTGCATAGCTCTTTCGGGGCGCGTCGGAACCGGGAATATCGTGGGGGTGGCCACGGCCATCGCTTTCGGAGGGCCGGGGGCCGTATTCTGGATGTGGGTGGTTGCTTTTTTGGGGGCTTCCACTGCATTCGCCGAATCCACCCTTTCGCAGATGTACAAGTTTCCCCATCGCTCAGGCTTTCGGGGCGGCCCTTTCTGTTTCATTGAAGAGGGGCTAAGGCAGCGGTGGCTGGGTATCGCTTTTGCGCTCATTACGTTTTTCGCTTGCGGTATTTGCCTGACTACCGTCCAGTCCAATGGGGCGGCTGCCGCCATACTGAATGGTTTTGCCGTTGCTCCCTGGGTGTCCGGCACGGTGCTGGGCATGTTTCTGGGAATGGTGATTGTGGGCGGGGTGAAACGGATTGCACGTGTTGTCTCTATCCTTACACCGTTTATGGCCCTCGGGTACATTTTGATGTCGTTGGTTGTCATCGGGCACCATATCAGCGACATTCCGGCCGTTTTCGCGTCCATTTTTACCAATGCCTTTGCTATCCATCCTATTTGCGGAGGCATCATCGGTTCGACCATCGCGATGGGGGTGAAGCGAGGCATCTTTTCGAATGAGGCAGGTCAGGGTACAGGTGCCATCGTTTCGGCGGCGGCCGATGTCCCCCACCCCGCCCAACAGGGACTCGCCCAGGCGTTTTCTGTCTATGTGGATACGTTATTGGTCTGTACGGCTACCGCATTGATGATTCTTTCGTCCGGTACCTACAATGTATTGGATGCCCGGACGGGAGCCATACTGTATGCTTCCGCACCCGAATTGGCGGGAAACTATGTCGCATACACGCAGAGCGCGGTGGATTCGGTGTTTGCCGGTTTCGGCGGGAAATTCGTCTCCATTGCGATGCTATTTTTCGTTTTCACCACCCTTATCGCCTACTATTTTTATGCAGAGTCCGGTATCATTTACCTTTTCCGTAAGCGTCAAGGCAGCCGGTGGGAATGGGTGGCCATCCGTCTGCTGCAAGCCTTTATGATTGCGGCGGTGGTGTTCGGAGCCGTTCGGGAGACAGATTTGATTTGGAAACTGGGCGATATCGGCGTGGGGCTGATGGCCTGGGTGACCATCATCGCCGTTCTCCTGCTCAGTCCGAAAGCCATCCGGTCGCTCAAAGAGTTTGAGAAGATGAAAAAGCAAAACTGATTGACAATCAATAAAGATGGAAACACCTTTCCTCGAACTAAATAACGGCTCGCTTCGTCTGGTTCTGGCCGAACCCGACAGACGGATCAGAAGGTCTTGCGGCGAATCAGGGCGAAGTCGTTGTGAATCTTGGAAGGTTGCTTGTTGACAATCATTTCAGCGGCGTATTGTCCCATTTTCCGGAAGTCGGTCGAAAACACGGAAAGTCCGCCGAGCACAAACTCATTGAGGTCGATGTCGTTGTAGGCGACCAGGAAGATGTCCTCCCCTACTTTCAAGCCCTGACGTTCTATTCTGCGGACGAGGTCGACAAAGCCGTAGTCGTGCTGGTTGCTGAGCACCATATAGATGTCCTGTTTTTCAAAATGCTCCGGAATGTCCGAGATAAAAGTCAATTCGATCCCGTTTTCCCGACAAAAACGGGAAATGGCGTGAGAGATAGAGGACTTGTACATACTGTTAGACCGGGTCAGCACCCACAGATGCTGTCCGCTGCGGAAGGCTTCCCGGTTGTCCATCATCGCTTGATAGACTTCTTCATCGTAATCCTGGTAAACGCTGCCGAAGTTGCCGGGCAGACGAGGTACCAGACGGTCCAGCAGGATCAATTTCCGATTGGGAATCCGGCGTAACTGCTTCAGCACATTTTCCTGCGTGTCGTCATCCAAGGGGAAATGGGGCATCACCACATACCAGTCGTAACGGTCGAGGTGGTTGTCCAGGAAATAGCGGAGCAGTTCCACGCTCTGGTTGTGAATCAGCAGGGTCAGGTCGTAATGTCCTTGCCCGGCGAGGGTGGACTGGAAACTGTCGAGCACCACCTGCTTGTAGATGCCGTTGCGGTCCATCAGGAAGAGGATGCGCTGGGCCGAGCGTTTGTTGACGTCGCTGACAAAAAAGCCTTTACCCTGACGGGGTTCGACGAAACCACGCTTGACCAGGATGGAATAGGTCTTTTTGACCGTCTCTTTGGACACGTCGAGACAGGAGGCCAGCACGTTCATCGAAGGCAGCATCTCCCCTTCCGGCAACTGACCGGACTGAATCTGCGATTCGATCTGCTGCTGAATCTGGGAATAGAAGGGCGTTCGGTCGCCTTTGTTGATGACTACTTCCATCTCTGAATTTGTATCAAATTAATCGCGATTTCTGTTACAGAATTCGAAAATAAATCGTATATTTGCACCACAGTATACCACAGTATACGATATCGTATTATTCTTTACTGAGATAGGGCCGCTTAGGTGTGCGGCAACAAAGTTATGAAAAAAAATTACAAATGGGAAGTTCTTTTGTTGCTATGGATGGCTTATTTGCTCAACCAGGCAGACAGGCAGGTGTTTAATACCGTATTGCCGGCCATCCGGGATGCGCTCAGTCTCACGGACACATCCGTAGGTCTCATCGCTACGATTTTCAATCTTTTCTACGCGGCGATGGTTCCCATCGGCGGATGGGCCGGAGACCGTTTCAGCCGCAAGTGGGTGGTGACCCTGAGCATTCTGCTGTGGAGCGTCGCCACGATGTTCACCGGTATGGCCAACGGCTTCATCTGGCTGATTATCCTGCGTTCCGTAGCGACCGGCGGCGGAGAAGCCTTCTTCGGACCGGCCAATTATTCCCTGATCGGGCAATACCATACAGATACACGGGCGCGTGCGATGTCCATTCACCAGACTGCCTACTATGTCGGCGTCATCCTGGCCGGATGGGCGGCCGGTCTGATTGCGGACAAACTGGGTTGGCAGTATTCCTTCTATATTTTCGGCGGCATCGGCGTCCTCTGGGCCATTCTGATGATCGTTCGCCTGAAAGATTTCCCGAAAGAGAAAAAGGACGCACAGGACACTCCCGTCGAGCCGGTTGCCGAAACCAAGCCCGGTTTCTTCGACAGATTCAAGACCGTGTTCACCACCCCGACCGCCCTGGCTTTGACCCTGGGCTTCAGCGGGCTGATTTTCGTCATCACGGGCTATATGACCTGGGTTCCGGCCTATTTGCAGGAAGAATTCGGACAAAGCCAGGCTTCTGCCGGTTTCAATTCGATGTTCTGGACCTATGTGGCCGCCTTTGTCGGCGTTCTCGTGGCCGGAAGCCTTTCCGACAGGCTGGCTGCAAAAAACCGCAGCGTCCGCTTGGTCCTGCAAGGCGTCGGCCTGCTGGGCGGTGCGGTGTTCCTCTTCCTGATGGGCGGACATCCGGCGCTCTGGGTCCTTTACCTGAGTTTCACGGGCTGGGGCTTCTTCCGCGCCTTCTTTGACGCCAACACCTACACCGTGCTCTACGACGTGACCCCTTCCCGCCTGCACGCATCCTGTTCCAGCGCCTTGATTATGACCGGCTTCGGCGTCGGTGCCCTGGCCCCGGTCCTGCTGGGTGCGATGAAACAGTCAATGGGCAGCCTGAGCGCCACGTTCCCGATTATGGGCATCATCTGGATTGTATGCGGCCTCTTGCTCCTGCTGGTCGCGCATACCAGTTATCAGAAAGACTACGATAAAAATCACCAATAAAATGAACAAGACACTGAAATCGCGCAAGCCCAAAGCCGGGCTGTTGCTGGTGGCCTCGCCGAGATTCAAGAATCTCTCCGGGCCGAAAAGGGGTACCTACCACGACCGAAAGACCCAAGTGGTGGAAGATATTAAAGCATCGATGGATTTTATGGACCTGGTCTGGCCGGGCATCGTCTATTCGAAAGAGGATGCGATGCGGGCGATGGACCTGTTCTATCAGGAAAAAGTCGATTTCATCTACGCCGAATTCCTGAGCTGGAGTGAGGATTTCGCTTGGATTCGCTTCCTGCGCGACTGTCCGTCCATCCCCATCCTCTTCTGCAATGTCGCCAAAGACAAGATGACCTTTGAGACCACCCTGGACGAGGATGACTTTGTCGATTACCTCTGCGCCGGCACCCTGGTCGGTTCGCTGGAGGCTTCCGGCAGCATCGCCCGCACCGGACGTCCGATGGTCAAGACCGTGATGGGAACCCGCGCCCAGATTACGGAGAAGGTCCGCGTCTTCGCCCAGGCCTCCCGTGTCCGCAGCATCCTCCGTCAGTCCAACGTGGGTCTGATGGCCAATATGAACGAGGCGATGTGGTCCACCTACATCGACAACTATGACTTGTTTACGAAGATCGGTCCGGAAATCCACTACCTCCCCTACTCCGATTACGGGAATGAGATCGAGGCGCTCACGGACGCCGAAGTCAAGGCCTATGCCGACGAACTGACCTCCAAATACAAGATGATGGACGACGTGGAATACGAGAAGTTCATCGGCTGCGTGAAGGCTTCGCTGGCCATCCGGAAGATGGCGGAGAAAAACGACATCGACTGCTATGTTTACAACGACATCGACCAGGCGACCTTCCGCACGGCCGGATGCCGCGCCGGTTTCTATCCGCAGTGGTTCAACGAGAATGTCAGCGTACTGGTGCCCGAAGCGGACATCGGCGCCGGCCTGATCACCTATATGCTCAAGTTGCTTTCCGGCAAGAATGTCAACTTCATCGAGCCTTTCCACATCGAAGATGCCTACGGAACTTTTGCCGGCGGTCACGCCGGTCCTAATGACCACAACGACCCGGTCTGGCAGGACAATGTCATCATTTCACGCGACGTGCGTTTTGCCAAGACGTCCTGGAAATATGCCGGCGCTCCCTTTGCCTGGTACCGCATCTCTCCGGGAATGAAGACGGTGGCCGGTCTGTACGAGCAGGATGGCAAGTACAAACTGGTTACGTTCATGGCTGAAAGCCTGGATGCCAAAGACACCCCGCAAAGTGCCAAGAAACATCTGCTGGCCACCTACACCCACACCATTTTCAAACCGGTCGTTCCGGTGAAGGAATTGTTCGAACAAGTATTGAAAGTGGGCGTCACCCAGCATTACGCCATCGTGGACGGAGACTATCGCGAGCAACTGGAGGCACTGGCCGAAATCATGGGATTTGAATTTTATAATATTAAATAGTACGCGTTATGAGTTTTATGTATAACCCCTTTCCGTTCGATGACCCCAAACCGGTCAACCGTCCGGAACTTTCCGCCCAGACCGTTTCTTCCATCGTAGGAGGCGGCACGGCGAATGTAGTCAAGAAATTTATGGCCGGCATTGCCGACCAGGCCCGCAGCAAGGGCCTTATCATCGCATTTGATGGATATATCACCGCCAAATGGGACCTGTTCATCAGCCTGATGGGACGGGAATGCGATGCGATCGGCCTCCAGTTGGAGACCGTCGACTGCAACGCAGCCACCCTCAAGAGCGGGAAGGAAATCGACGAAATCATCGACCCCATGCTGATCTGGGATGAGAAGATTGACCCCACTCTCCTCTATGGCAAGGTGTATCACGGCGGTTACAAAGGCTTGATTGACGCGCAGAAAGCACAGGCATTCATCCGGGACATTCCCGCCCGCAAGGCGGCCGGCAAGATTGTCGCCGTGTATGGATACGGTTCGCTGATTCCCGAATTCCGCGACCTGTATGACATCAAGGTCTTCTTCGACATCACTCCGAAGAACTCCATTCTCCGCATCCGGGGCGGCGAATACGCCAACTTGGGCAAGAAGCACACCGGTATCATCAACCGCACCATCCGGCGCTGCTACTACTGCGACTTCGAGAATGCCGTGCAGCTCCGCAAGGAACTTTTCGCTTCCGGAGCCATCGACTGGTATGTTCTCGACAACGACCGGACCCATCTCCAGATGATGCCCTTCGCTGCGTTCGCCGACATCTGCGCACAGCTGGTCAAATATCCGTTCCGGGCGAAACCCTGCTATCTGGAAGGCGTCTGGGGCGGTACCTATATGAAGAAGCTCCGCCACCTGCCCGAGAAGATGCGCAACGCCGCCTGGGTGTTCGATTTTATCCCGATGGAAGTGAGCGTGCTGGTGGAAGCCGGGAAGGAACAGCTGGACATCAACTACTGCTCCTTCGTCCACAAGGAGGGCGTCAACCTGATGGGTGAAAAATGCGTCCGCAAATACAAGGGCTACTTCCCTATCCGTTTCAACTACGACGATTCCTACCACTCGACGGGCAATATGAGCGTGCAGTGCCATTCCGGCGGCGCCTACAACATCGAGCACTACAACGAGTTCGGCCGTCAGGATGAGAGTTACTACGTCGTCGTCACCGGTCACGAGGCCAAGACCTTCATCGGATTTCGCGATGACGCGGACATCCCGCAGTTCTTCAAGGAAATCGAAGACGCCGACACGAAACATATTCCTTGCGACTATATGAAATATGTTTCCTACGAGCCGTCCGTTCCTGGTCTGCAGGTGATGCTGCCGGCCGGTACCATCCACTCCTCAGGCCGCAACCAGGTCATTCTGGAAATCGGTTCCCTGACCATCGGTTACTACACCTACAAGATGTACGAGTATCTGCGTCTGGACTTCGACGGGAAGCAGCGTCCCATCCACACCAAGCTGGGTGAAGAGACCGTCCGTCAGGACCGCCGCTACAGCGTCATCCACGACCCCAACAGCCCGGAATACATTGTCCAGAAACCTCGTCTGGCCGCTTCCGGAGAGGGTTGGGAGGAATATATCCTCGGTGAAAATCCCCAGGTGTATTTCAGCCTCCGTCGTCTGGAATTCGAGAAGACGTGCCAACAGAACACAGGAGACCGCTTCCACGTGTTAGCGCTGGTCGATGGCGAGAAGGTGCGCGTCCGCAGCGTCGAACATCCGGAACGCTCCTTCGAAATGGAATTTATGGACATCGTTTGCGTGCCGGCCGATATGGGCCGCTACGTTATCGAGAACCTCGGCCCCGAACCGATTCGTGTCCACAAGACGATGCTTCGGGATGGTTTTGAAAACGACCCCGCCTAATGAATACGAAAACGCTTTTGCTCGACGTCGGCGGCACTTTCATCAAGTGCAGTGACGGTCGCAGCATCCCCATTTCATCCGGAGGCAGCCGCGCAGAAATCGCCGCCTCCCTGCAGGAAGCCGTCGCCCCGTTGAAAGGGAGCGACGCTTCTTCCTTGTCGGACGCCGCTGTCGGTGTCTGCATTCCCGGCCCTTTCGATTACCGCCAGGGCGTCTTCCTGATGAAGCACAAATTCGCCTCCGTGTACGGAGAAAGTTTCCGTTCGCTGGCGGGTCTGTCGGACTCCGTGCGGATGGGCTTTGTACATGATGTCAACGCTCCCCTGCTGGGCTTGCTCAGCGAAAGGCCGGAACTGCGCCGGGGGCGTGTCGCCCTTGTCACCCTGGGCACCGGTCTGGGATTCTCGTACGCCGTGGACGGCATCGTGCAGATGAGCGAGAGCCTCGGCCCCGTCCGTTCGCTGTACGACCGTCCTTTCCGGGAATCCATCCTCGAAGATTATGTATCCCGGAGAGCCATTCTAAAGGCCTACGGAAAACCCATCGAAGGGGATGTCAAGGAAATCTCCGAGCGGGCGCGGTCCGGCGAAAAAACGGCGATGGATGCCTTTCTTTCTGCCGGAAAGGCTTTTTCCGAGGGGGTCCGTCCCCTGCTGGAAGAGTTGCAGATCAAAACCATTTTCTTCGGCGGACAGATTGCCCGTTCCTTCGATTTGATGGAACCGGCAGTCCGTCAGGGGCTCCCTGGTGTCTCACTGGAAGTGATCGCGGATTATTCCCGCACGGCGATGCTGGGCGCCGCAACCGTACTTGAATAAGTTTTTTATGAAAAAATCAATCGTTCTCCCCTTCTTGCTGCTGGCCGTCGCCTGTGGCCGGAATGTCATCACAACGGAAGATGGTGACGGCTATCGGATTGTCCATCAGAGCCAGGGTCCGGATTTGGGCGTATCCCCCGAATCCGGGGTTATGCTGTTGCAGGCGGATGGTTTCGCCTTCAAGGATCTCAACAAGAACCAGGTGCTCGACCCGTACGAAGATTGGCGTTTGCCGGTGCGCGAAAGGGCGAAGGACCTGGCAGGGCGGATGAGTCTGGAAGAAATCTGCGGCTTGATGCTCTATTCATCCGCCCTGACGCTCAAAGAGGCGGAGATCACAGACGACCAGTTGAAGATGCTGGAGACGGACCATATCCGCCATATGCTGATTGCCGGGGTGAAGGATGCCCGTACGGCCGCCCTCTGGAACAACCGGGTACAGGCCTGGTGCGAAGCGACGGCATTGGGCATTCCGACCAACAACAGCAGCGATCCGCGCAACTATACCAACGGAACGGCCAATATCAACAATTACAAGCCGGAACTCGACGGGGAATTCAATCCCGATGCGGGAAGTGACATTTCCAAGTGGCCCCGTGAAATGGGAATGGCGGCCACTTTCGATTTGGACGTCGTCCGTCAGCACGGCGAGATGGTATCCGCCGAGTATCGGGCCCTGGGTATTACGACGGCGCTTTCTCCGCAGGTGGATATCGCTACGGACCCGCGCTGGAGACGCTTCTATGGCACATTCAGCGAGGATCCCACCCTTTGTCGGGATATCGCCCGCGTCTATTGCTACGCATTCCAGACCACCCCGGGCAGCCCGACGGGATGGGGGATGCAGTCCGTCAATTGTATGGTGAAACACTGGCCCGGCGGCGGCAGCGGCGAGGGCGGTCGTGACGCGCATTTCGGCATCGGGAAATATGCCGTCTATCCCGGCGGCAATTTCGCCTTGGGCCTGATTCCATTCGTGGAGGGTGCTTTCGCCTTGCCCGGCAAGACGCGCAGGGCTTCGGCGGTGATGCCTTATTATACGATTTCCTACGGGCAGGACCCGAGCGGCGTGAATGTCGCCAATGGCTTCAGCCATTATATCATCCAGGATTTGCTCCGCGACAAATACCGCTACGATGCCGTGGTTTGCACGGACTGGGGCATTGTCGGGGAATATGAGAAGGTGTACAAGCACAAGGGCAAGCCCTGGGGCGTGGAAACGCTTTCCCTGCCGGAAAAACGGCTCAAATGCTTCGAGGCCGGCGTGGACCAGCTCGGCGGTGTGAAAGACAACGAGAACAGCATTGCGGCCTACCATCTCTGGGAGGAAAAATACGGGGCGGAGAGCGCCCGGGAGCGTTTCGAACTGTCAGCAGCCCGCCTGCTGGTCAATATTTTCAATGTAGGCGTTTTCGAAAATCCCTACGTCAACGTCGACCAATCCGTCGAGATTGTCGGCTGCAAGGAATATACGAAGGCCGGATACGAGGCCCAGTTGAAGTCGGTCATTCTGCTCAAGAATGCCGGCGGCGTGCTTCCGAAAGTCAATGGCCCGGAGCGGCGCTGGAAGGTGTATGAGCCCCTGCGCCACGTCCCGGCCGAGCTTACCCACTGGCAGAAACCCACCCCCGCTTACGATGAATATCCCATTTCCCAGTCTTTGCTGGGGAGTTATTTCGATGTGACGGACCGGCCGGAAGAAGCCGATTTCGCATTGGTCAGCATCAAGAGTCCCGTCGGACATTGGGGATATATCCTGCCGGACAAGCAGTATCCCGATGGACATTATCAGCCCATCAGTCTGCAATGGGGTCCTTATACCGCTGATAAAGCCCGTGCCGTGAGCCTGGCCGGCGGCGACCCGACCGAAAGTTCCGCCAACCGCAGTTACAAGGGATTTACGGAAACATCTTCCAACGAAAGCGATATGGAACTGGTGCGGAATACGCGTTCCCTGATGGGCGACAAGCCGGTCATCGTGTATGTCGCGACCGAAAGGCCCTTCGTTCCCGCGGAAATCGAGCCCTACGCGGATGCGTTGCTGATGGGATTCGGCGTGAGCAACAATGCGATACTGGACCTGGTCAGCGGAGCTGCGGAACCCTACGGCTTACTCCCCTGCCAAATGCCTGCCGATATGGATACCGTGGAGGAACAGGGGGAAGATACCCCGCACGATATGCGCTGTTATGTGGACAGCGAGGGGCATTGTTATGATTTTGCCTTCGGGCTCAACTGGAAAGGCGTCATCCGGGACGCACGTGTCAAGAAATATGCAAAAACAAAATAATTATGTTGCTGAATAACGGAATTTCTATGCCCGCGATGGGCTATGGGACCTTCAATGTCCCCGAAGAGACGGTCGCTTCTTTGGTGGCTGCCGCCTTGCAATGCGGTTGCCATCATATCGATTCGGCGACGCGATACGAGAATGAGAAAGGGACCGGACAGGGACTTCGTGATAGCGGAGTGCCCCGGAAGGACTTTTTCTTGACTTCCAAGGTGTGGAATACCTCGCGGGGCTATGACAATACGATGCGGGCTTTTGAGCAGAGTCTTTCCGACCTGGGAACGGATTATCTGGATCTGTACCTGATTCACTGGCCGGCCAATCGCAAGCAGTTCGGAGACCGGGCGGATGCCATCAACCGCGACACCTGGCGGGCGCTCGAAACCCTTTACAAGGAAGGGCGCGTGCGGGCCATCGGTTTGAGCAATTTCCTGCAGCATCACATCGAACCGCTGATGGAGACGGCGGAAATTCAACCGATGGTGGACCAGGTGGAATTGCATCCGGGTTTCGCGCGGGAGGACTTGTGTGCGTGGTGCAAGGAACGCAATATCGTGATGCAGGCCTGGAGTCAGCTGGGACGGGGTCGCTGTCTGGGCCATCCGGCCATCGTAGAGATGGCTTCCCGTTATGACGTGTCTCCGGCCCAATTGATTCTGCGCTGGGTGATGCAACTGGGCATCGTTCCCCTCTTCAAGGCCTCCAGCCCGGAGCGCATCCGGGAGAATTTCCTGCCGGCCACCCCGGAAGAGGCGGTCGCAGGACGGCCAAAGTGGTTTGAGTTGAGCGCTGAGGATGTCCGCACCCTTATCGATCTCCCCATCGGTCCCCTCTCTCGTCAACCGGATGATGTGGATTTTTAGCGCGGCTCCTGAAAGATAATGGATTTGGCTGGGATTTTGCAATAGAGCATCACGGGTGGTTAACCACTTGACTGAGAACAGCGAAATGTTCAATCAATAAATAATACCGTTATGAAAAAGTTTTTGTTTGCTCTGTTGGCGATGGCCATTATCGCCCCTGTCACGTTGAAGGCTGACGATGACATGCCGATTCCTGTCGATCAGCTTCCTGCTGCCGCCAAGGATTTTGTCAAACAGTATTTCCCCGACAAGACCATCGTCTACGCGGAAAAAGAAATGAAGTTTTCCGGTGTCGAATACCAGGCCCGCTTGAGCGACGGTGCCAAAATCAAGTTCAACGGCGACGGTTCCTGGGACAAGGTGGATTGCAAGTATTACGCGGTGCCTGCCGCATTGGTGCCTGAATTCATTGCCACCTATGTCCAGACCAACTATCCCGGTGTGATGATTACCAAAATCGACAAAGAACTCTACGGCTACGAGATTGAAATCAACAACGGTCTCGATCTCAAGTTCTCCCCCACCGGCCAACTCCTCGGCATCGACGACTAGGCTCGCCTGGCGAAACAGTTTTTGCACAGGCCTTCACGCGAAGGCGAAAAAGTTTGCGGGACCCGAAAAAAAGGGATCCCGCAATTCTTTTTACCTTCGCTCCCTCAACGCTCTCGCGCGCAAATACTACCGCGGGAGGACGGTGACTTTGAGTTTGGCGTAGGCGCGCTCGACTTTGGCGAGGGCTTTCTCGACGGTCTCGTCGGTGGCTAGCAGCACGCCGTAGCGGCGATGGCCCTTGACCTCGGGCTTGCCGAAGATGCGAATCTGTACGCCTTTCTCACCGAGAACTTCTTCCAGGTTGGAGAAGACCACCTTGTCGGTGTCCCCTTCCACCACGATGGCTTTGGAAGCGCTGGGGCCGAAGAAACGGATTTCAGGGATGGGCAGACCGAGGATGGCGCGGGCGTGCAGGCCGAATTCGGAGAGATCCTGCGAAATCATCGTCACCATACCGGTGTCGTGCGGACGAGGAGACACTTCGCTGAAGATGACCTTGTCGCCCTTGATGAACATTTCCACGCCGAAAATGCCGTAGCCGCCCAGGGCGCCCGTAATCTTGTGGGCAATCTCCTTGGCCTGTTGCATGGCGCTGTCGGTCATCGGCTGGGGCTGCCAGGACTCGCGGTAGTCACCGTTGACCTGATGGTGGCCGATGGGCTGGCAACAGGTCGTTCCGTCGCGGTGACGGACGGTCAGCAAGGTGATTTCATAGTCGAAGTCCACGAAGCCCTCCACGATGACGCGACCGGCTCCGGCACGACCGCCCTTCTGGGCCTCTTCCCAGGCGGGATCCACATCCGCTTCGCTCTTGATGGTGCTCTGGCCGTGGCCGGAAGAACTCATCACGGGCTTCACGACGCAAGGGATGCCGATCTCGGCGATGGCAGCCTTGAACTGTTCGTAGTTGTCGGCGAAACGATAGGTGGCCGTAGGCAGGCCCAGCGTTTCGGCAGCCAGACGGCGGATGCCTTCACGGTTCATCGTCAGGAAGGTCGCATTCGCGGTAGGAATGACATTATAGCCTTCTTTTTCCAATTGAACGAGGGTCGGCGTAGCAATCGCTTCCACCTCAGGGATGATGAAGTCCGGTTTCTCGGCTTCGATGACAGCGCGCAAGGCGGCGCCATCCAGCATATTGATCACGTGGCTGCGGTGAGCGACCTGCATCGCCGGCGCATTTGCATAACGGTCCACGGCAATTACTTCGATGCCATAACGTTGAAGTTCGATGGTAACTTCCTTTCCGAGTTCGCCACTACCGCACAATAGAGCCCGTTTGGCTACTTTTGTAAGAGGAGATCCAAGTTCTAACATATTTGTAAATGTATTAATTGTTTTATTCATATTTATATTCTTTTACATTCGATTTATAAAACATTCCAGCGTATTTTCCATCAGCATCGCGATGGTCATCGGCCCTACCCCGCCCGGTACAGGAGTGATGGCGGAAGCGACGGCAGAAACGCCCGCATAATCCACATCACCGCACAACTTGCCCGTCTCCGGATTGCGGTTGACGCCCACATCGATGACAACGGCTCCGGGCTTGACCATATTTGCAGAAATCGTACCGATACGACCTACCGCCGCTACCAGCACGTCCGCTTCGCGCGTCACCGCCGCCAAATCCCGGGTGCGGGAGTGGGCGATGGTCACCGTCGCGTTCTCATCCAGCAGCAACTTGGCCACCGGTTTTCCCACGATGTTGCTGCGTCCTACGACGACAGCCTTGGCCCCGGACAACTTCACGCCCGCTGCTTTGAGCATACGGATAATGCCCTTGGGCGTGCAAGGCAAGATGCAGGGACGAGAGAGGTTGAGCCGCGCCACATTCAAGGGATGGAAACCATCCACATCCTTCTCGATAGCAATGGCGTCAATCACTTCGTCTTCGTCGATATGATTGGGCAAAGGCAACTGGACCAGCACGCCGTCCACGGCCGCATCCGCATTCAGGGCAGCAATCTGCGCCAGCAAATCCTCGCGGGACACCTCGGCAGGCAGCGTAATGAGCCGGCTTTCGATGCCGCAGACCTCGCAGGCTTTGATTTTTCCCTTTACATAGGACTGGCTGGCGGGGTTGTCCCCTACCAGAATCACGGCCAGGCAAGGCACGCGGCCGTATTGGGCGGCCGCCTCGGACACGCGGGCGCGGACCTCTTCTTTGATTTCGGCAGACAAAACCTTGCCGTCAATGACACGAGCCCCGAATGCCTTGCGGGCGATATCCCTTCGGTGGAAGAGGTTCTCGCAACGGATTTTGTCCACCTCGGCATTGGCCTTTTCAAGGGCCTCGGGAAGCGTGGGCGCTTTCGCCACCGCAATCATCACGCGGCCGCCGGCCGTCAGTATACGTCCCTCTGCGTCCGCTTTCGTGCCCATGTGATAGACCTTGCAGTTCACCTGGTCCAGGCCTTCAATCACAAAGCCCTTCTCATAGTCACCAGGATAGCCTTTGGAAGCCAGCACGATACCTAGCGTGCGCTCGGATGACCAGACGGGTGTGGGCAACTTCGCACCGGTCGCCACGGCATAGAACATTTCATAAATGTCGCTTTCCAGTAGCGGCAGGACCACCTCGGTCTCAGGGTCACCGAAACGGGCGTTGAACTCAATCACTTTGATGCCGTCACGGGTTTTCATCAGACCGCCGTAGAGCACGCCGGACAGGGGCAAGCCCTCGCTGACCATCGCATCCGCCGTTTTCTGCAGGATGTTTTGGAACGCAAACGCCTTGTCTTCCTCGCTGATGAACGGAAGTCCGGTGTAGGCGCCCATCCCGCCGGTGTTCGGCCCGCGGTCACCGTCGTAGGCCCGTTTGTGGTCCTGGCTCAGGGGCATAGGAACTACCTGCGAGCCGTTCACAAAGCACATAAAAGAGAATTCAGGACCTTCGAGGTAGTCTTCCACGACCACCTTTCCCTGCCCGAAATGCGCATCCAGCAGCATATCTTTCAGGGCGGCGTCCGCTTCCGCCAAGTCAGCGGCAATCACCACGCCCTTGCCGGCCGCCAGTCCGTCATATTTGAGCACGGCGGGGAAAGGACGGGCGCTCACAAATGCGAGGGCCTCCTTGTAATCGGTGAAACTTTGGTAGCAGGAAGTCGGGATGTCGTATTTGACCATCAGTTTCTTGGCGAATTCCTTGCTGGACTCGATGTTGGTCGCGGCGGCCGTGTGGCCGAAAATAGCCAATCCGGCGGCCCGGAATGCATCAACGATGCCTACGGCGAGAGCGGCTTCGGGGCCGACCACCGTCAGGTCCACCTTATGGTCGCGGGCGAAGGCTACCAACTCATCGACGGATTTCTCTTTGATGGGGACACATTCGGCCTGCGCCGCAATGCCGGCGTTTCCGGGGGCGCAATAGATTTTGGCAACCTGCGGAGAACGGCTCAAGGCATCCACAATTGCGTGGCACCTGCCTCCCGAACCTACTACTAATACTGTTTTGTTTTTCATCCTAAATGTGTTTTTTCTCCCGTACTGGGTCGCGGAGCGACAGGGAGCGTTGCTCAGGCGATTCTATCAGTGTTTAAAATGTCTCATGCCGGTGAAAAGCATCGTGATGCCCAGTTCGTTGGCCTTGACGATGCAATCATTGTCGCGGATGCTGCCGCCCGGCTGCACAATCGCGCTCACGCCATATTGGGCGGCGAGGGCTACGGTGTCGTCGAAAGGCAGGAACCCGTCAGAAGCAAGCACAAGGCCGGAGGTCGTGCCTGCCGCCTGCGCCTCTTTGAGAGCAATTTCTGCGGAGCCCACACGGTTCATCTGACCCGCGCCTACACCCAGCGTCGCTCCGTCCTTGACCACCACGATGGCATTGGACTTGACGTGTTTGACAATCTTCCAGCCGAAGTCCATATCGGAGACCTGGACAGCTGAAGGTTTGGTTTCGGTTACGCACATTTCCGCCTTGACTTCCAGCGTCTGACGGTCTTTCTGCTGAGCGAGCATACCCCCGTTCATCGACACATATTGCATCTCGACTTCGGCGCTCTTGGTCATATCCACCTGCAAGATCCGGAGGTTCTTTTTGGCGGAAAGGATTTCAAGTGCTTCGGCAGAGAAGGACGGCGCAATGACGATTTCCAGGAAAATGGGCTTCATCGCGGCGGCAGCCTCCCCCGTCAGTTCGCGGTTGACCGCTACGATACCGCCGTAGATGCTCACCTTGTCGGCTTCGTAGGCTTTCTGCCAGGCTTCCTCGATGGTCTTGCCCACGGCGGCACCGCAAGGGTTCATATGCTTGAGACCCACGGCAAAAGGCTCGTCAAACTCACGAACGATATCCAAGGCCGCATTGGCATCCTGGATGTTGTTGTAGCTGAGTTCCTTGCCGCCGAGTTGACGGGCAAAGGCCAATGAAAAGGGTTTAGGTTCCAGTGTCTTATAGAATTTCGCCTGCTGGTGGGGGTTCTCCCCATAGCGAAGGGACTGACAAAGGTCGTATTCAAGGAAGAGTTTCTCGTTCAATCCGGCCGCCTTGCGCATAAACCCGGAGATACACATATCGTACTCCGCCGTATGCGTGTAAGCCTTGGCGGACAGTTGCAAGCGCGTTTCTTTCAACGTATTTCCGTTTGCTTTGATTTCATCGATGATGCGGCCGTAATCCGAAGGGTCGCAGACGACCGTCACGTCGTTCCAGTTCTTGGCAGCGCTGCGCAGCATGGAGGGACCGCCGATGTCGATATTTTCAATCGCATCTTCCATAGAGACCCCCTCTTTGGCAATGGTCTGCTTGAAAGGATAGAGGTTGACACACACCAGGTCGATGAACTGGATGCCGTTCTCCTGCAGGGCCTGCAAATGGGCCGGCACGTCCCGACGGGCCAGCAGGGCGCCGTGCACCTTGGGATGCAGCGTTTTCACACGGCCGTCGCAAATCTCGGGAAATCCCGTCACCTCGCTGATGCCGATATTGGGAATATGGTTGTCGATCAATAATTTCTGGGTTCCGCCAGTGGCGATGAGTTCCCAGCCCAGCTCTACCAGACTCTGGGCAAATTCTTTGAGGCCGCTTTTATCGCTGACACTCAGTAACGCTCTCTTCTTCATTATATTTTAATTTAAGAAGTTGTTTTGATTCTTTTGATAGAAAGATTTATGAATATATTTTGAGAAATATAGCCAAAATAGAACATAAAGATGAAAATTAAAGAGAATCGAAACAACTTCTAATGTTTACACCCGGTTTGTCCGTCACCTTGCCGATGACGGATGCTTTCTCGCCTTTTTCCTTCAGGATGGCGATGGCCTTGTCCGCTTCGGAGGCATCCAGCACGACCACCATTCCGACGCCCATATTGAATATGTTAAACATCTCGCGGTGCGGGACCTTCCCCCACTCTTCGAGCTTGCGGAACACAGGCAGGATCTCCCAAGTCCCCTCCTGGATCTCCAAGCCCTGGCCTTCGGACAGCACGCGCGGAATGTTTTCATCAAATCCGCCGCCCGTAATGTGGCAGATGCCGTGCACGTCGCAACTGCGAATGACTTCCAGCACTTGTTTGACGTAGATGCGCGTAGGCGTAAGCAGGACCTCGCCCAGCTTGCGTCCGCCGAATTCGGCCACCGGATGGTCGTAGGAGAGCCCCGCATCCGCGACAATCTTGCGAACCAGGCTGAAACCGTTGGAATGCACGCCGCTGGAAGCGATGCCCACGAGTACGTCCCCTACCTTAACCTTCGAGCCGTCGATGAGTTTGCTCTTCTCTACCACACCCGTCGTGTAGCCGGCTATATCGTATTCGCCGTCGGAATACATACCGGGCATTTCCGCCGTCTCTCCGCCCACCAGCGCGCAACCGGCCTGACGGCAGCCTTCCGCCACCCCGGCCACAATGGCTTCGACTTTCGCGGGAACATTGTGACCCAGCGCCACATAATCCAGGAAAATCAAGGGCTCGGCTCCCTGGGCGAGCACATCGTTCACGCACATCGCCACGGCGTCGATGCCGATGGTGTCGTGTTTGTCCATCGCAAAGGCGATTTTGAGTTTCGTGCCTACGCCGTCCGTTCCGCTCACCAACACGGGTTCTTTGATGCCCAGCTGGGAAAGATCGAACATGCCGCCGAAAGAACCGATGTTCCCCATCGAGCCCGTGCGTTGTGTAGAGGCTACGTGCTGTTTGATACGGCGGACTACTTCATATCCGGCTTCGAGGTTCACCCCCGCTTTTTCGTAAGATACTGCCATAACTATTGTTGATTCTTATATAAGTCAGTTGCATATTCGCCCGTAAAGCAGGCCAGACAAAGGTCGCTGCAGCCAAAGGTGGAGGCACGGCTCCCTTCGGGGCTGATATAGCCCAGGGAGTCAGCCCCAATCTCCTTGCAGGCTTCTTCGAGGGTGCGTCCGTTGCAGAGCAATTCCTCTTTGGTGGAGGTGTCTACACCATAGTAGCACGGATGCGTCATCATAGGGCTGGCAATACGCACGTGCACGGCCGCCGCTCCGGCATTGCGGAGAATCTTGATGATTTTCAAAATGGTCGTTCCACGCACGATAGAGTCGTCCACCAGCACGATGCGCTTGCCGTTGACGATGCTGCGTACGGCGGACAATTTCATCACCACGCCCCGTTCACGCATTTCCTGCAAAGGCTGGATAAAGGTGCGCGCCACATAACGGTTCTTGATGAGGCCCATTTCGTAGGGCAGACCGCTCTGCTGGCTGTATCCCATGGCGGCGCTGAGGCTGGAGTCGGGCACACCGACCACGATATCCGCGTCTGCAGGGCATTCCCGGGCCAGGATGCGACCGGATTCCATCCGGTAAGCGTGCACGTTGCAGCCGTCGATATCGCTGTCCGGACGGGCGATATAAATATATTCCATTCCGCACATCATCCGGCGCTTGAACTGCGAATAATCGCGGCAGCGCATGCCCTTTTCATCGATGGTGACGACTTCGCCCGGCTGCACGTCCCGTACGAAGGTGGCTCCAATCAATTCAAACGCGCAACTCTCGCTGCTTACCACATAGCCGTCGCTCAACTTGCCGATGCACAGGGGTTTGATGCCGTATTTGTCCCGGCAGGCATAGATGCGGTTGCGGGTCATGATGATGAAAGCAAAGCCGCCTTCCATCATATTCAGCGCACGGATAATGTTGAAGATGCGGTCCTCGGAATGCTCTTTCTTGATCAGATTGGCCAGCAGTTCGCTATCGGTCGAAGAATGAAGGATGATACCCCTGTTTTCCAGAAACTCGCGGATTTCGGGGCCGTTGACCAGATTTCCGTCGCCGGCGATACAGAGGTCGCCGCCCTTGTGGTGGAAATAGAGGGGCTGCACATTGTCCAGACCGCCGCGATCGGCATTGGCATATTGCGTCGTGCCCATACCGATGTGGCCTTCGAGCGCATCCAGACGCAGCTCATTGAAGATTTCACTGATGAGTCCGAGGCCCTTGTGGTGCAGGTACTTGCCATTTTCGTCAAAGACCGCGATGCCGGCTCCTTCCTGCCCCCTATGCTGGAGTCCATGGAGTCCGTAATAAATGACGGAAGAGGCCTTGGGGGCGCCAAATACTGCAAAAATTCCCATACTACTGCTTGGTTAATCGTTCATACACCTCTTTGTAGCCGTCCAGGATGTAGCCCAGGTCCTGACGGAAACGGTCTTTGTCGAGTTTCTTACCAGTAGCGGCATCCCACAAGCGGCAACGGTCGGGACTAAGTTCGTCCGAGAGGATGATCTTGCCATCGGGCGTACGGCCGAATTCCAGTTTGAAATCAATCAGATTGATGCCGACCGCTGAAAATCTTTTCAATAGTATCTCATTGATTTTACGGGCGGTCGCATCGATGGTCTGAAGTTCCGGATAACTGGCCAGTCCCAACGCTACGGCCTGGTCGTTGTTGATGAGCGGGTTGTCCAATTCGTCGGTGTTGTAGCGCAGGTCTACAATCACATTGGGGCATTTCACGCCTTCTGCAATATTCAGGTGACGGGACAAGGTACCTGCAAACCAGTTGTGCACCACGACCACGATGTTGACCCAAGCGATGCGACGGCACAGTTGCTCGCGGTCGCTGACCAGGTCGATAAAGTGGTTCTCAATGCCTTCCTTGGCCAATTCTTCGAAAAGGAGGGCGGAAATTTTGTTGTTGTAAACGCCGATGCCGTCGAAACGGGCCCGTTTGATATTGTTGTAGGCCGTGGTCACATCCTTGTATCGGATGATGACCTTATCCGGGTCTTCCGTTGCAAAAATCTGCTTCTCGTTGCCGTCGTAAAGCAGCTCTTTCTTGGTGTAGTTGGTTGTCATCTATTTAATAGGATTTCTAAAATATTCTACTGCATTCGCCATCAGGGGCTGTTCGAGTTCTTCCTCTATATTTTTGAAAACATTGGGTTCGTAGCGCTCTGTGTGCCCCATTTTGCCCAAAATCTGTCCGCTCGGGTCCAAGATGCCTTCGATGGCGTAGTTGGAGCCGTTGGGATTGAAAGGAGATTCCATCGTCGGGGTTTCCGTCACAGGATCGACATAACGGAAGGCCACTTGCCCATTCTCGAAGAGTTGGCGGGCCAAAGCGTCGCTAACCATGAATTTTCCCTCTCCGTGGCTCACGGCGATGGTGTGCAAATCGCCTTTCTTGAAACCTTTCAGCCAAGGAGAAGCGGTCGAAGCCACGCAAGTGGTCGCCATCTGGGAGACGTGCCGGTTGATGTCGTTGCGGAAAAGCGTAGGGGCGTCCGCCGTCACCGTTCCGGTCTTGCCATACGGAAGCAAGCCGCTCTTGATCAGGGCCTGGAAACCATTGCATATACCCAGTATCAGGCCGCCGCGACCCAGCAGGCGGTCGATGGCCGCCGAGATTTTCTCGTTGCCGATGACGCTGGCGATAAACTTGCCGCTGCCATCGGGTTCGTCGCCGCAGGAGAATCCCCCACAGAATCCGAGGATGTGGCAGTTGTCGATATGAGCGCACATTTCATCGATGGAGGAAAGCACGTCTTCCGGTGTCAGGTTGCGGAATACGCTGGTCACCACCTCTGCGCCCGCTTTGCGGAAGGCCTTGGCCGTGTCGTAGTCGCAGTTGGTGCCCGGGAAAATCGGAAGATATGCTAGCGGATGCTCCACCTTCTCCCCTTTGTAGCGAACGGCCCTGCGGGCTTTCGCTTCCTTGCATCCTCTGGGCGTCAGCGCCTTGGTAGAGGCTTCCGCCGTGGGAGGATAGACCTTCGCATAGCGGCTCTCGTACGCCTCAAACACCGCGGCGGAGGAAATGTTTTCGCCATTGATGCGAAGATTGCCGTCTTCGCCGGGCGTCACATTGCCCAGCAGAAGGGCGTTTTCGTATTCCAGGGGTTCGGAACTCTCGACTACCATTGAACCGTAGGACAGCCCGAAGAGCGTGGGCTCATCGACGGTCACATCCACGCCGAAGAGGTTGCCCATAGCCATTTTGCAAAGGGCTTCCGCTACCCCGCCGTAACCTACGGACCACGCAGACACGATTTTTCCGTCTGCAATGCCCTCGTGTACAAAGTCCCAGTTGGCTTTCAACGCATCCGTATCGGGCATATAATTGGCCAGCGGGGTATGTTTGATGAGATAGAGGTAGTTGCCTTCCCACTTGAGTTCAGGAGAAATCACGGCGCCCGCATTCACGGTCGTCACGCCGAAGGCCACGAGGGTGGGCGGAACGCTGATATCCTCGAAGGTGCCGCTCATCGAATCCTTGCCGCCGATGGAAGGAAGTCCCAGCGCCACCTGCATTTTCAGGGCGCCCAGCAGCGCGGAGAGCGGTTTTCCCCAACTGTGCGGGTCTTCGGTCATCCGCTCGAAATACTCCTGGTAGGAGAAACGCATCCCGGACCACTCCCCTCCTGCACAGACGGTCTTGGTACAGGCCTCGACGACCGAATAGGCCGCGCTGTGGTAAGGGCTCCAGCGGGCCAGGGCGGGATTGTAGCCGAAAGCCAGGATGCTGGCCGTATCGGTGTAGCCGTCGGTCGGGAGTTTCTGTACGGATACCTGGGTCTCGGTGCTTTGCAGCACGCCGCCGTAAGGCATCAGCACCGTGCTGCGCCCGATGGTCGCGTCGAACATCTCCACCAATCCTTTCTGTGACGCCACATTAGGACTTGCCATACAAGCACATACCTTTTCTTCCAAAGAAGCGCCTTCGTAGTCTCTGTAGAAGGGGTCGACCGCTTCCACGGGAGCGATGCAGGCCTTGCTGTAGTGCTTGGCGCCGGCGCTGTCGATGAACTCGCGGGAAAGGTCGCAGACGCATTCATCCCCCTTGAACATACGCATACGGCCCTTGTCGGTCACATAAGCGACTTCCGTTACCTCGATGTTGTCCCGGCGGCAGTATTCTTTCATCTGTTCCTTATCCTCGGCAGCCACCACGACGGCCATACGCTCCTGGGACTCGCTGATGGCCAATTCCGTGGCGTTCAGACCGCTGTATTTGGTCGGTACGCGGTCCAGATAGATATCCAGTCCCGCCGCCAGTTCGCCGATAGCCACGCTCACGCCGCCAGCGCCGAAGTCGTTGGATTTTTTAATCAACTTTGTGACCTCGGGACGACGGAAAAGGCGTTGGAGTTTGCGCTCTTCGGGGGCATTTCCCTTCTGAACTTCGCTGGAGCAGGTCTCGATGGACTGTTCCGTGTGCTCTTTGGAAGAACCTGTCGCTCCCCCGATGCCGTCCCGACCCGTGCGGCCTCCCATCAGAAGAATTACATCGCCAGGCG
>JAGCUV010000117.1 GCA_017962705.1 Bacteroidales bacterium | reverse complement strand
CGCACCAAAATTCTGACGAATGAAATTCCGCACATAATCCAGTTCCGACTGACGCGTCTTTCCATCCGCTTTGATGATTGCAGCGGAAAGCACCAGCAAACTCACCAGAAAACTATTGCGCTGCTCAGCCTGTGAGTATCCGCCACGAGCACGACTGCGCACTCCATTCGAACGAGGCGATTCAGAGGGCTCCTCAAACATAGACCCCACCCAGTATCCAAGCAAACCGCCGATGGGGCCGAATATCACCCATCCGAGGACGCCGCCTACCCATTTTGCTGCACCCATATCAATGCCTTATTCAAACAACTATTATTAAAAAGGACTATCAGCTATACATCATTCCCCGGCGGAGGGTTTCGACCGCGCCCGGGCTGATCAGCAGGGACGCCAGTGCATAGGCAAACTCCATCGCCGCTCCCGGACCGTTTGCCGTCACCAGGTTGGCATCCGTCACGCACGGTACCGCTTTATGAACGGCTCCAAGCTCCAAAGGTCCCTCTTCGCAACCGGGATAGCAGGCAAACGTACGACCGGCAATGCCCGGAAGTCCCTTTTCCTTGAGCAAGCCGTCAATGACCGGCAAGACCATGCCCGGCGCCGCGCAAATGGCTCCCAACAGGCCACCCTTGCCGAAATGTTCGGCAGCCACCGCCATCAAAGGCGCGCAAGTCGCCAAATTGAAAGCGCCCGGAAGACCGCCCGGAAATACCAGCAGGCATCTTGAAGGCTCCATCTGGTCTGCTCCTTCTTTCCACTGCGCCAAGAATGCATCCAAGTTTATATCCGCCACCACTTGGACCCCATGAGCGGAAGTAACGGTCTGAGAATCCGAAATCGAAACGAGACGCACATCTTTGGTGCTTCTGCGAAGAATGTCAGACGGGCAGATGGCCTCGATTTCTTCAAAGCCGTCAGCAAGAAATACATAAGCAAGGGTTTTCATACAATTATTGGATAATTAAAATCATCATCAAGTAAACAAGTTCCGTACCATAGTCAGAAACGCAGGAGCAGATCCAAACAGAATCAACATAATGGCAATCAGCAGTGTGCCCAGCGCCAAAGCCTTCCGGCTGATATTCCGCTCGCGCAAGAAGACGGCCCCCAGAACGAAGGTAATTACGACCGACAGCCGCCGGGCCACGGCAATGATGGAAAGCAAAGCCCCCTCTTGATGGAGGGCCATATAATAGAAGAAATCCGCGCCCGAAATAAAGAGCGAAATCAACAGCAGGTTCACGTCAAAAACGAAAGGCTGGGCGGCATCACGCGCCAACAAACCTGTGGCCTGTGACGAGCCCGAAGCCGTGTCCGCGACAGACCGTCGCATCCACAAGCGCAGCGCCCCGAAAAGGACGACCATCAAGAGGGCGATATAGAGATTGGTGTGGCTCAGCACATAAACCGGCGGCATCTCCCGCATAATCAACTTGTCCCACAACGCGCTGAACACCCCGGAAAGAACGGATATGGCCATATACAGTACGCCTTTGCTGTGCGTGAAACGAATACCCTCGCGTGAAGATGCCGATGAAAGCATAAAAAACGCTACGAAGGCCGCCAATACGCCGATCGTCTGCCACCCGTTCAAACGCTCCCCCAGAAAGAGTACGGAAAGCAGCACCACCAGCACCGGCCGCATCGCCTTGAGCGTACCGGCCGTCGTCAGGGGCAGGTATTTCAACGCCGCCAGGCCGCTGAGCCAGGAAATCGTCACAATCAAAGCCTTCAAAAGCAGCCGCCATTCTCCCTGCCAGGGCACAAAGGATTCGGCCGCAAAAGGCTCGTAGCCTGTCACCAGAAAAGGCAGGGTAAACAGCGCCGACAACCCGGTAGTCACCGTCAGCACCATCAACACCGAATTTTTGTTCAGCGCGATTTTCTTGAAGAAATCATAAGCCCCCAGCAACAAGGCGGATGAGATGGCCAATTCAATCCACATATACTAAAACGCCTCCATATCTTTCTGGATTTTTTTCTGCTCCTTGTATTCGGCGCGAGGACAGGAACGAAGCAAGACATCCTGCTCGAACTGGCTGTGCGAACAATTGCACAAGACCAAGCCCAAATGACAGACCTGATCATAAATATTGTGGCCCCGGAAATGCAGATAGACATTATCGGGCGTTAGACCGCGCCGGGCCGCCTTGTCAAACCATTCCTGAGGAATATAGTCCCCCGCGCCCGGCAAAGTAGAAAGATTGCGCCGGATCCGCTGCAAATACGCCCGCGCGCCCTTATACAAGGAAGATTTCTTCTGTTGCATCGAAAGGCATTGTCCCATCTGCTGCATCGTCGCCTTGGGAGCGTTTCCGGCATACAACATGCGCACAAAGGGCCTGTAAAGCAGGTGGGACAAATCGCGCAGAAAATCACGGAAATCAAATTCGGAAGCCGCCCGCGGGAAAACGGAAGCCATACGGGCCTGCAAACCCTCCGACCAGCAATAATGATTTTCCCAGGAATAGCAATAGGTCTGCAGGATGAAATGCCTGATATTGTAAGCGCCGGAATAGAAAGAACGCAAATCCGAATCGATGCAGATCAGAAATCGCTTTGACAGATAGGGACGATACAGCAGGCACTGACACACCCCGCTGGTATTCCCGCCGCTCCGGCTCCGGCTATGGTAGATATAATGGTACTGGCCGGGACGGTAACGCTGAAACATCGTATCCCAGAAAAGCACATCAGCCTCCGCTTCCAAATGGACGCTGGCCCGTATCCTCCTGTCAATAAGGGGAATATTAGCAAAATACTCCGCTTGTTCCCTGATGTGGTCGTGCGCCATTTCTACTCTTGAACATCTATATCCTCGAAATAAACGACCTTATCTCCCCATCCGCTGCTGAAAATACTGGGAGAATGAGAGGTGATAAAGAGTTGTGTCTGTGGATTGAGTTGCTGAATCACATCGATAATCTGACGTTGCCAGCTGATATGCAACGACACTTCGGGTTCGTCCAAGAACACGACGGCCGGCCCTCCTTGCGTCAAAAACACCCGCAAAATAATGAGCAGCAACTGTTTTTCCCCCGTTGAGAGTTTGGAAAAGCCCAAGGTCTGCCCGGCTTGATAAAAGACCAATTCCCCATTCTCCACGCCGGCCTTCTTGGCCGTGCCGGCAAACAATTCATCCAACAGATCGATCACCTGCCCGAAGGCTTCTCCGCGGGACAACGCGAGAGGCAGATACTCTCCGATACCGTTCAGCAAAGCATCCAGCGGCCGGAGCAGCACCAGGGAAACGCCTGCCGGCAATTCGGATGGTTCCGCTTTCGCTTCCACATAGTTGGGTGTCCCGTCACCCACTTTTTGGTAGTAGTCATACATCAGGCTGAGCATCGTGCTCTTGCCACAGCCGTTCACGCCCACCAGAATGTTGATATCCGGATGAATATCTTTCCAAACAATGTTCTTGAAGCCCCAAAGGCCCCGGACCAGAAAAGAACGAATCATTGCTTCCATAGCGTCAGAAATCATAACCTACCCCGACATACACCCCCACGGTATGGTCGATGCTGTTCCAATTGACCGCCGCCCGCAAAGGGCCCATAAAGGTCTTGCGGGAATACTGCAGGGAAAAGCCGAAGGCAAAGGCGTTGTTAGTAGTTTTGTAGCTGAAATCCTTGAAGGAATTGGCTTGATGCAAGGTACAAACCGATAAAGTCACATAGTTCTTCGCCAGAAAGCGCACGCGGAAATCCACATCCGCCGCTGTCATGATGCGCTCAAACTGATTGACACCGTTGATGCAGTAGAACGGAATGTGATGCTACACCATTCTTCCGGGCACAAATCCGCCGGCATAGTTCCGGTGCAAGAACAAGATATTGTCGTATCCTTCCGAAACAAAACGAAAGTCGAGAGAAGTCAAGATGGTGAAGTACGGGCCGATGCTGGCGGCATCCTTCACGGAAACCGAAGCGATGTGGTAGGGAGAGAAACCATCCCGCATGATTCCCTCCTCACCGTTCTGGTTAAACGAATGATTGCCGAAGACAAAGTGATAATCCGCTTGCAGGCACACGCCGTTCTGCGGGAAATAGCGGTCATCGCGATTATCGAATCCCATATGCCCCAACGCCATATAATGGACATTCCAATCACGTTTGGAATATCCCCGGAAATTATAATACGGGATATTACCCGCGTTCATTCCGGCATAGAGATCCCAGTACGGCGAACGATTGCTGCGGACCAGGAAAGTCAAATCATTGGTCCAGAAACGGTAGCGGTCTTCCTGGCTGTCATCGCGGCTGCCCAGATAAGAACGGTTGTGGGAGTCGAAATCCGCATAACGCGTTTCAAGAGAAACACTGAGCTGGGGACCCTTCAAGAAACGGTAGGCATATTCAAAACGCGCATAAGGATTGAGGCCGATCTTGAAACTGGCATCAAAGCGGGAGCCGTAAAGACGGTGTACACCCAGACCCGCATTCAACGCCAACGCTACGATTTCTTCGGTGTCCGCCCGAAGTCCCAGACCGAAATGATGGACCGGTCCCCGGCTGCAATTGATTTCCAAGCGATAGGGATTACACGTACCGTACACATTCCAAGTGACCGTCTCATAGCATCCCGTCGCATATATCTCTGCGATGATAGCCTCGATATCAGATCGCTTGATGGGACGGCCGATGCTGATTTTCATCTTGTCGTGGAAATAATGCGTCTCCTTCGGGTCCAACCCCTTGAATTCAATTTCACTCAAAAAAATCTCCTCCCGGCCCATATCCGTCGCGGGCCGTGCTTTGAGTTTTGTCCCGGGAGCACCGGTCTTGAGAGCCACTTGCTGAAGCTCCTCTGCGTGTTCTACTGCCTCCGTATAACCGCGCCGGACAATGTCGGCGATATTATCCTTGGAGAAACTGAGCATATTGTAGCCGAACATATCGGGATGGAGATACACGTCGATATTTTTTATGTTGGCATCATACGCATCCTGGCTCATCATATTGATGCTCTGCATCATCACATCGAATACGGTGTTGACATTCTTCTCGCTCTCGCTCGATTGGGACAGGTCCACGGCAATCACGATATCCGCCCCCATCGCCCGGCATAAGTCCACGGGCATATTGTTGCGCATACCGCCGTCTATCAGCACCATCCCGTCTTTTCGCAAAGGTTTGAAAACAAAGGGAATGCTCATGGTAGAACGCATTGCGTCCACCAAATCGCCACGCATCTGGTTCTTCTCCTTGCCGGAAACCAAGTCGGTCGCCACGCAGAAAAACGGTATGGGCAAATCACGAAATTCCAAACTGTCCTGATACCCCACCGTCATCGAGCTTAACGTGTTGCGCACATTGAGCCCGTTGAGATACCCGTCCGGAAGTCCCGCCCGGAAAATCGCAAACGGATCATTGACACCCATCTGTCCGCTGGCAGGCTGGGGCATGCCCGATGCCAGACGCTTGCGCCACACATCCTTCTCGTAAAACCAAGGAATGCTCAGGTTATAGGTGTCTTTGTACTTTTTGTCCTGGTAGTTGATATGGGACTTAGGCACTTGGTCGCTCATCATCACCGACCAGTCCATCGAAGTCAGCAGGGAGTCCAATTCTGTCGCAGAATAGCCCAACGCGTACAGACCGCCGACCAGTCCGCCCATACTGGTACCGGTAATCAGGTCAACAGGAATACCGTTTTCTTCCAAAAAGCGAAGTACACCTACGTGGGCGGCCCCTTTGGCCCCGCCGCCAGCTAATACAAGCCCTACCGTGGGGCGCGTTTTGCGGATCTCAGCCATCCGCTCCCGCATCGCCATTACAGCCGCGCTATCCCCTTTTTCGTCCCAAGAAGGCAAAACAAAGAGCCGTTCGCGGGCAGAAAGGCTCAAAACACCCCCCATTACCGCCACAAAGGCCAACAATATTTTTCTCAGGCTCATCATAGACTGCGAATTTACATAATATTTCCTACCTTTGCAAGGCGATGAAGATTTTGGTGACAAATGATGATGGTATCCGGGCCAAGGGAATTCAACTCCTGGCGCGTTTGCTCAAGCCCTACGGCCAGGTAACGGTCGTAGCTCCCTCCCATGCGCAATCGGGGATGTCCCTGGCGATTCCACTGAAAAGGGATGAAAAGATTTTCTCCTCCGAGATCATTGAAGAAGACGGGATATTCTGGCAACATATTGACACCACACCCGGTGCCTGTGTCAAATTTGCACTGGGAAGAATGTTTAAAGAGGAAAAGCCCGACATCATTGTATCCGGCATCAATCACGGGGCCAACACCGCCACAGCCGTCTGTTATTCTGCTACGCTCGGCGCCGCGGCGGAAGGCGCCATCAACCGCATTCCCGCCATCGGTGTTTCAATGGACACCGGACACCCCGATGCCGATTTCAGTGCCGTCGAGCACTATTTCCCGCGCATTTTCGAGGCGCTGGTCGAACGATACAAAGTCGTCAATCCGCGCGACGGCATCTATTACAACATCAATTTCCCCTATCTACCCACCGAAAAAATCAAGGGAATCGCCGCCGCTTCGATGGGCCGTGTACATTGGTGTGACGAATTTGTCGCCAATCCGGACGGGACCTGGCATCTTGAAGGCGTACGGGCGGATGACAATGACAATGTCCCCGATGCCGATCACAAACTGGTCGATCAGGGCTATATTTCCATTGTTCCGCACCGTATTGACAGCACGGACTATCAGGAATTGTCCGCGTTAAAAACCATTTTCCCGCTATGAAATACTATCTCATTGCCGGAGAAGCATCCGGAGACCTGCACGGCAGCAATTTGATCAAGGGCTTCATCGAAGCCGACCCGCAGGCCCGTTTCCGTTTCTGGGGCGGAGAAAAAATGCGGGATTCCTGGCAGCAAAGCCGTTTCCCCCGAGAAGAAGACGGTCTGGTGAAGGATTATCGGCAGACGGCCGTGATGGGCATCAACGATGTCCTCAAGAGTCTGGGTAAAATCTCCCGCAACCTCGCTTTCTGCAAACAAGATATCGCGCAATGGCAGCCGGACGTCGTCATTCTGATCGACTACCCCGGCTTCAACCTCAAAATCGCCCGCTTTGCCAAAGAGCAGGGCTTCAAAGTCTTTTATTACATCGCTCCGAAAGTCTGGGCCTCCCGTGAAGGACGCATCCGCCAGCTCAAGGCCTATGTCGACAAACTCTTCATTATTTTCCCGTTTGAAATCCCCTATTTCACGAAAAAAGGAGTTCCCTTCGTCTACAAAGGCAATCCGCTGATTGACGCCATAGACGCTTCCCCCGCCCTTACCCGGTCCCGCGAAGCCTTTTTCACCGCCCACGACTTGCCGGGATGCCGTTATGTCGCCATCCTGGCCGGCTCCCGCAACGGAGAGATCGGACGGATGATGCCGGTCTGTATGGAAGCCGCCGACCGTCTGGCCGCCAGCCGGAAAGAGCTGCATTTCATCGTGGCGGGAGCACCGTCCCGCACCCCTGAAGACTATCAGAAATACATCGGAGACCGCCCAAACGTACACTTGATTTTCAACGACACCTACGGCATCCTCAAAAACGCCGAATGTGCCATCATCAATTCCGGCACGGCCTCGTTGGAAGCCGCCCTCATCGGCGCGCCACAGGTGGTCTGCTGGTCCACGTCCCGGCTCACCTACTTCATAGGAAAATATGTGCTCCGGATACTGGAACACATCAAATACATATCCTTGGGCAACCTTATTTTGGACCGCCTGGTATTCAAAGAATTTATTCAGGACGACTTCAATGCGAGCGCTGTCAGCGAAGAAATCCTACGGCTGATGGAAGAGCCGTACCGTACACAAATGCTGGACGGCTATGCACAAATCCGTGAAGCCCTCGGAGGTGGAGGAGCCTCATTAGCCGTTGCCCACGCGATGCTGGACGAACTTAAAAAAGACTGAGCGGCTATTTAAACCAACTTCTTGAAAATCGCTTCACGGACGTCCTCGATGGCCCCCGTTCCATCCACTTCGCGGTATTTTCCGCGAGCCTTGTAGTAAGCGATCAAAGGCTCTGTCTGCGCGTGATAGGTATCAATACGATTTTGAATCGTAGCGAGAGAAGCATCGTCTGCACGGCCTTCTTTCATCGCACGGCCTTGAATCCGCTCTACAATCATTGAATCCGGAATCATAATCGAAACGACAGCCGTCACGACTTCACCGTCTTCATCCAGCAACTCATCCAGCGCTTCTGCCTGTTTCAAAGTACGCGGAAAGCCATCCAAAAGAAAACCATCCACATTCTTGACCGAGGCAAAACGAGAGGCAATCATCCCCTCGACAACCTCGTCCGGCACCAGTTTCCCGTCGTTGATCAGCGCCGCCGCCCGCAATCCCAATTCTGTACCCGCGCTGATTTCGGCACGGAGCAATTCGCCGGTTGATACATGACAAAGATTGAATTTCTGCGCCATCGCCATCGCCTGAGTGCCTTTGCCTGCACCCGGAGGCCCGAATAAGATGTAATACTTCATACTAATCGGTCAAATCATTTATAATCCAGTCCCCGCCCAGGGATAATGTTGAAAAGCGGAAGAAATCGGCCTCCGCCTTGGCCGTCATTTTCATACGAGGGATTGTAAGGGTGATGCGCATTCCGTCTGCACCACGGACGACAATGACCAGTCCTCCGTCCGACAGGCCCTTCACGTCTTCCAGTGCATAACCGGCAATCTCCCCTGCCAGAGAGCCTTTCGCCGATTCAACATACACCTCTTTCGCTTCCTTGTCCACCGTCCATCGCTTATTCCCGTCACAATAGATTTGCAATACACCCAAGTCCAACACATAACAGGAATCCTGCACGCTGAACTTTCCCTCCCCCTGCACCTTGACATCAGATTCAGAGACATAACTGAAATCGGCTTGCGTCAAGTAGTTTGACAACTGACGTTGCAGTTCTTGCGGAATCTCCTGGGTGGAAGCAGACAAAGCTCCGGCCAGACAGACAAGCGACAAAAGTTTGGAGCTAAAGCGAAACATCCAGAATGGCTTGCAATTGTTGAAAATCGGATACCAGCACTTCGCGGGGACGGGCGCCCACCTGCGGTCCTACAATCCCCTTGGCCTGCAACTGGTCCATAATGCGCGCCGCTTTGGCATAACCGAGTCCCATCTTGCGCTGGATCTCCGTCGTGGAAGCCTTGCCCAATTCAACCACCAGACGAGCGGCTTCTTCAAAACGAGGATCCAATTTTTCACCGTCAGCACCAAAATCAGAGGTGGCTCCCGTATTCTCTTCCGGGGGTTCCGGCAGGTAGAAAGGCCCGGCACTCTCCTTGTACCCGGTCTGGTTGCCCACCCATTGGGCAATGTTGGTAATCTCGTCTCCGGAAACAAACGCACATTGTACGCGCTGCATCTCAGCAGCACCGGCATACAAGAGCATATCTCCTTTACCGATAAGCTTCTCCGCCCCGGGAGTGCCCAGAATCGTTTCAGAGTCGCCTCGGGATACCACACGGAAGGCGATACGCATCGGGAAATTGGTTTTGATAAGCGGCGTGACCACATTGACAGAAGGACGCTGGGTCGCAATAATCACATGCAAACCAGCCGCACGCCCCTTTTGGGCCAGCCGAATGATGGAATCGCTGATACGGCGGGCCTTGGCCTTACCATCCGGTCCGAAGCCGGACATCGTCAAATCCGCATACTCATCAATGACCGCTACCAAATAGGGCATATACTTATGTCCGTCATTAGGATTGAGTACGCGTTTGATGTACTTCTGGTTGTATAATTTCACCTGATTCACCCCGGCCAGACGCATCAACTGATAACGGTCTTCCATTTCCTGCACCAGACTCTGCAGCACCTTTTCGGCCGCATCCTGCGTCACGGCAATAGCGGAATCCTTGAGTTCCTGCTCCGTAGCAGGATTGGGAAGCACGGCAAGATAATGGTTGAGCAACGAAGCATAAGGAGTAAACTCGACCATCTTCGGATCAACGAAAACAAACTTGAGTTCGGAAGGGTGCTTGGCGTAGAGCAGCGAAGTGATAATGACGTTCAAGCCGACGGACTTACCCATCTTCGTTGCACCGGCGACCAGCAAATGGGGAGCGTCCGCCAAATCGAAAGTCTTGACTTCCCGGCTGATGGTATAACCGATGGCAATGGGAAGCTCGGCCTTGGAAGACCGGAAAGCATCGTCTGCCAGCATCGACTTGAGCGGAACAATGGAAGGACGGACATTGGCCACTTCTATACCCAGGGAATCCGACAGTTTGACCACGCGCACGCCATTAGCGCCGAGCGACACCCCCAGGTCCTCCTGCAGACTCTTCACTTGAGAAATCTTGACCCCCTCTCCCAACTTTAATTTATAAAGAGTAACGGTCGGTCCGGGAATGGCGGTCACACCAACAATCTCGATCTTGAAACTGCGCAACGTCGTCTGAATCCGACGGCTGGTCGCATCGATTTCCGTCTGCGGCACTTCGTGCTGGGCCGTACTGTAATCACCCAGCAAATCGAGGGACGGGAAATGATAATTGGACATCTTGTCCTTATAGTCAATATCCTGAAGGAGTTCCTCTGTAACATGAGTGTTATATCCATCTGTCCTATCCACATCCACGACCAGTTCCGTCTTACCCTCTATCGTTTCATCCTTCAGGTTCTCGTTTTTGTCAGAAGGTTTCTCTCCGAGGGTCTCCTCGATGGAAATTTGTTCCTCAATCATCTCTTCCGCCTGCTCAATCTCAGGAATATCTTCGTCTGTGTCCGCCGAAGAAGCATCGTCCGTCATGGCGACCGGATCCTTCTCCATTTGTCCCTCATCCGAAAGATTGTCCTCCGGAGCAGGAGCGGGACGACGGAAAGGCAGGGAAATCCGCACGGAGGAAAGCCGGTCAAAGAAAGAGGGACGCGCGATAGACAGCCATTGAATCACCAGTATGGCCAGAATCAGCGCAGTCACAACAGGCTTCACGGCATCTTCCAAAAAGCGCACGGAAACCGCCCCCGCATCGCCCCCCAAACCGGCGGGCAGCAAATACTCCAGCGAAGCGTGAATCCCGATAAAAGAAAACAACAGCGCCAGGATATACATTCCGGTCAGTGAGAGCACGCAAACGCGCAAAAAGCGAACATGGCCCTTTTTGAAAATCTTGCATACACCGGCGACCATCGGCACGAGCAGCACAAGAGCCGCCGCCCCCAGCCACTTTCCAACCAACAAATGCGCCCACTTGAAACCGAGACTGCTCCCCCAGTTAGAAATAGAGCTGGAAGACTTGATTACCGTATCCGTATCATAAATCAGGCTGTAATCCGCTTTCCACGTAAAGAAATAGGAGACAAAAGAAAGAAAAGACAGAACGGACACGACCAACAAAAGAGCCCCTGTCGTTTTGACGATAAAGCGCTTCTTACGGTCGGACAATCTGAAAGAAAATTTCTTCGGAGTAGTACGCTTTTTATCTGCCATTATTTGTTGTTCTGCTTGTAAAAATTCTTCTTTTGGAAACGTCTTTTTCCGCCTTGACGCTGGGAGGAATTTCCTTTGGAGGCCGTACCCGGACGCGAAAAATTGGCATCGCAGGCTATTTTGCTCAATTCGATACCTGCAGGAACGCGAATCCGCCCGTCAGACAGTTTCTCAATGTCCGCAAAAATAGTTTCGTCCGCCACGCTGTCTTTATTCCATATCAAATACTGCTGACGCATATAGATAGCCAATGAGCGAATCAGCGAAGTCTTGTCATCCCCGTCCTCCAGGCCGGCAATCAGTTCGATGATGCTCTCGATGTTGCGGCCGTAATGCGTGGCCTTGACCGGCTTTTTGTTGATGGGAACCGGCATCGGACGGGATTCCAGACCTGTCCGTTCGGGCACAGGATAAGGAGAGTCGACATCCAGGTCATAATCCGCAATGATGTAGAGGTGGTCCCACAATTTTTGCTCGTAATTCTCTTGGGAACGCACCTGCGGATTCAACAATTCCATCACCTTCACGACCGCCCGGGCCTGTTGGGTACGTTTTTCTTTGTCTTCAATGCTTTTAAGCTGCCCCACCATATCATATACGATACGGCCGTATTCGGGAAGACGGAGCGGGGCTCTCTGTGTATTATAATCCAAAATATTTTCCATAACTTACAAAGATAAGCATTTTCCAACAACCATCAAGCATAATTTTTTGTTTCTACTTCATCTGTGACCAAATACCACAAATGAGTCGTCACCTTGCACCGGCCCATCGTCAGATAAGCCTTGGCGTATTTCTCCATCTGCTCTGCATAAAAGGAATGTTTGTCCCCCGTCTTATAGTCAATGATAATGACCTCTTTTCCATTATCCAGCACCCGGTCGGTTCGGTAGTTCTCCCCCCCAGGCATCAGAATCGTCGCTTCGTTGCGAATCACCCATCCGCTACCGGGCGCCGGGAACCAGCCCCTGGCCATAGCGCTGTCAATGCGGGGCTTCAGGAATCGCAGCGTGTCTTGTTCTTTACCGGCTTCCAGTTCCCCCGAGAATACCGCTGCCCGAACAGCGCCTTCCAACTCATCGGGATACACGACGTGGGCAAGGATATCGTGCAGGATGGTGCCGTTGACACGACCGCTATCCGCCAATTTTTCCGCCTCGCTTTTGAAAAAGCCGGAAGCCTCCGCCCGCAGTTTCACCCGCTCCCCTTTCGGATAGGAGGGATACCCTTCTTCCGAATGCAGCAGACGGACATCCCGCTTCTCATCCACCTTGGTGTGACAGGCGGGCATCGTGCCTTTTTCAT